>NZ_JBFANM010000081.1:0-49638 GCF_040674815.1 Nonomuraea sp. NPDC049709 | reverse complement strand
TGACCCGGGTGGGTAGGACCCTGGCCCCCATGGCGGGCCGGCTGGTCTGTATAATCATGCCGGCGCAGGGCGGCTCGAAGTCGGCCCCCGCCTCGGGGTCACGGCCCCGGCCGCCGGCGGCCGGGGCCGGCGGATGCAGGCCAGGCTTGCGGCGCGCGCGCCAGCTGGTCGCCTGTTGCGCCAGGTTGGCCCGATAGTGGCCGGCCCCGCCGTTGCGGGTCACCTCGCGGCTGATCGTCGATCGGGGACGCCCCAGGCTCCTGGCGATCTCGGCGTAGCCGTGCCCGGCCGCCAGCCCCGCCGCGATGCGCTGCCGGTCCTCGTAGCTCAGACGGCCTCCCGGCATCCTCTCCCCCGGCATGGTGCATTCAGCCTCAATGTCATTGCACCCACGATAACGCTTCTACCTGGCCTGACAGGGATTGCACGTTGGTGATGCCGGAAACCCGCGCCTAACGTGCGGCACGTCATGAACGTACGAGAGGAAACCGGCATGACCTCGTCGCTACCGACCGGACGATCAGTTGAGCGGCCGTTCGATCCGCCCGCCGGGCTGCGCGAGCGCGGCCCGCTGAGCCGGCTGAGCTATCCAGACGGGCACGAGGGGTGGCTGGTCACCAGCCACGCCCTGGTGCGCGAGGTGCTGGCCGATCCGCGCTTCAGCATCCGGCCCGAGCTGCGGCACCTGCCCGTCCCCACAGCCACCCCCGGCAGCGACCGGCCGGCGCCGCCCGGGTTGTTCGTCGCCATGGACCCCCCGGAGCACACGCGCTACCGGCACCTGCTCACCGGCCAGTTCACCGTCCGGCGCATGCGGCTGCTCACCCAGCAGATCCAGGACATCACCGCCGAACACCTCGACGCCATGGAGCAGGCCGGGCCAGCCGCCGACCTGGTCACCGCGCTCGCGCAACCCGTCCCCGCGCAGGTGATCTGCGAGCTGCTCGGTGTGCCGTACGCAGCCCGCGCCCGTTTCCAGGACCACGTGTTCGAGCTCTTCCGGCTGGACGCCACGCCCGGGGAGATGGCGGCGGCGTACGCGGCCGTGCACGGTTTCATGGGCGAGCTGGTGCGCGACAAGCGCGCCGACCCCACGGACGACCTGCTCAGCGGCCTGACAGCCGGCGACCTCACCGACGAGGAGCTGGTCAACATCGGCTTCGCCCTGCTGGGCGCCGGCCTCGACACCACCGCGAACATGCTGGCGCTCGGCACCTTCGCCCTGCTCAGCCACCCCGGCCAGCTCGAACTCCTGCGTCGGGACCCGAGCACCGCGGACCGCGCCATCGAGGAGCTGCTGCGCTATCTGAGCATCATCCCGTTCACGGTGCGCACCGCGCTGGAGGATCTGGAGCTGGCCGGTGAGCAGATCAAGGCCGGCGAGGCCGTCACCGTGTCGGTCCCGGCGGCCAACCGCGACCCCGCCCAGTTCGCCGATCCCGACACGCTCGACCTGCTCCGCTCCACGGCCGGGCACGTGGCCTTCGGGCACGGCATCCACCAGTGCCTCGGCCAGCAGCTGGCCCGCGTGGAGCTGCAGGTGGCGCTGCCCGCGCTGATCGCCAGGTTCCCCACGCTGCGCCTCGCGATCCCCGCCACGGACGTTCCCCTGCGTACCGACACGCTCATCTACGGCGTCCACAGCCTGCCCGTCACCTGGGAGGTGTGACGGAGCGGTCCTTCCCGGGCGCCGGCGTAGCGAGACGGGGTTGAGCGATGGCTCCTGTCCGGGGGTGGCCCGCACGGCCATCCGGCCGGACCGCCCCGTTGCCCGCTACGCCTGCTCGGTCACATGGCGACGGCCTCTGTCACCACCAATCCCAACCGCCGCCCCAGGGGCCGCCCCAGCCGCCCCACCAGCGGCGACGCCGGCGGCAGCGACGACGCCAGCGGCGACGCCGGCAACCTCCGCCTTCGTGGTAGTCAATCGCTTCGAACATCGCTCCTCCCCCCGTGCGATCACTCCTTAATTCCGACATTAACCCCTAAAACACCACAAACAGCGCTATATTCGTCGATTTCGCTTAACTTTGACGTCGAATTCACGACGTAAAAAGGGCTGCCGAGTCGCCGGCCTGCTCCTCCAGCCAGGCCACGATGTGCTTCACGTAGCTGTCGACGAGGGGTATCGGCCCGCCGTCGAGGACGAACACCGCGCAGAGGATGTTGACGCCGAACAGCCGGTCCCAGACGCGCGCCCGGCGACAGGTCGCCCCGTCCACCGCCCGCCGCACGTTGTCCCAGCCGTGCCACCCCATGAACGCGGCGTCCACCGCCGGGTCGAACAGGTGCGCCCGGTCCCAGTCGAGCACCCCGACCAGCTTGCCGTCCTCGCCCCAGTGCACGTTGTCCCCGGCGAGGTCGCCGTGGACGAGCACGTCGGGCACCGCCTCCAGGGCCGTCGCCGCCGCCAGCCGGCGCTCGGCCTCGGGCCGCCAGCGGTCAGGCAGCCGGGGCAGCACGTCCTCCGCCAGCACGCGCGCCCAATGCCCGTCGTACGCCCGCGGTGCCGGCAGCAGGCCGCGCAGCTCCGGCGTGACCGGCAGCTCCCGCAGTGCGGTGAGCACCTCGGCTATCTGCCCGGGATCGCCCTCGCCCTCCGCCAGCCCCGTACCGTCGATCCAGGAGACGGCCATGGCCGCGCGCTCCCCGAACCCCGTCACCGGCGTCAGCGGCTCCGGCACCGCGAACGGCAGCCCGGCCGCCCCGATCGCGCGCAGGATCTCGGCGTTGCGCGGCATGACCCGCGCCCCGAGCGGACGCCGGCTCACCCGGACCGCCGCCACCCCCGGGAGCAGCACGACGTCGTGCACCCCGCCGCGAGCGAGCCGCGCCTGATTCAGCGGCGCTCCTGGCAACAGGGCGTCGGCGATCTCCAGCAGATCGGCGGGCACACGGTCGTTCATGGCGGGAGGCCTCCTGGTGGCGGTGGGGGACAGCGAGATTACCGGGTCGAATATGCCTTCAGGAGATCAAACCTCCATCAGGGGCGCGTGTCAGAGGCCGACGGCGGCGAGCGCTTGCCTAGCGTGTCAGCATGGACGACCGGACCGGCCGCTGGGCGGCCCTCAAAGGGTCGCCGTACTTTCCCGCGACCGTGATAGTGCTGATCCTCGGCGCGGCGGCGGGGCTGTTCGCCGGGTCCTACACCTACGCCATGGCCGACCCGACCCCGCATCGCATCCCGGTCGCGGTGGTCGGGGTCAGCCACGAGACCGTACGCGGCAAGGCCTTCGCCGCCGGAATGGAGCGGCAGCTGAACGCCTCGCTCGCCCTGCGGTACGAGCGCTCGTTCGAGCAGGCCGCCCAGGAGGTCGAGGAGCAACGCGTCTTCGGGGTGCTGGTGGTGCACGGGGCGGACGTCACGCTGTACGTGTCGGGTGCCTCGGGCGCGTCGGTCGCGCAGGTGCTCAGCGAGGCGGCGCCGAAGGTGGCGCAGCAGCTCGGGGTACGGCTGACGGTGCGGGACATGAAGCCGCTCCAGCGGGGCGATCCGCGCGGCCTGGCGCTGTTCTACATCACGCTCGCCGCGGTGGTCATCGGGTTCATCGGGGCCGTGCAGCTCAGCGTCAATGCCGGTGTGCTCTCGCCCGCGCATCGCATCGCGTTCACCGTGGCGTACGCGGCGCTCGGCGCGCTGTCCATCGTCGCCGTCGTGGACTGGGGACTCGGCGCCCTCGACCTGCCGCTGCTGGAGTCCTGGTTCATCCTGGCGCTGACCATGTTCGCCTCCGGAATGGTGTTCACCATGTTCAACACGCTCGTCCGGCGGTGGGCGATGGTGCCCACCTGGGGGCTGATGGTGCTGCTCGGCAATCCGTCCTCGGGCGGGGCCGTGTCCTGGCCGCTGCTGCCGTCGCCGCTGGGCACCATCGGACGCTGGCTGCCGCCCGGCGCCTCGATCAACGCCCAGCACACCGCCGTCTACTTCGGGGGCCATCAGCGGGTGACGCCGTTCCTGGTGCTGGCCGCCTGGGGGCTGGTGTCGTGCGTCGTCTTCCTGATCTGGCGCGACCGTCATCCCAGCGGCCCCTCCGCTGACACAGAGGCCACATGAGCCACACGGTCACGTCCGATTCGCAGGATATTGTCCTGCGGTGCGTCCCTCCCTGTCGTCGTGGCCATGGTGGCCCATCGCCGTGGTCACGTATCTCGCCTGGGTGCCGGCGGAGATCATCACAGCTCTGTTGCTCCCGCCTCGGTATTCGGGAGCGGACTTCAGCGTCGTCCCCGCCGCGTACGCCCCCATGTCGCCGGTCCACCGCTTCGTCGACGACGTCTCCGACATCTCCTTCTGGCCCGTCGGGTTCATGTTGTGGGTGCTGGCCTGGCTGGCGCCGCGCCGGCCGTGGGCCCGGGCGCAGCTGCGGATCGGTACGGCCGCGTTCTCCATCGTGCTCGCCGAGCTGGCCTTCACCGAGGCCGACACGATCCTCGACAGCCTCCGCACCGGGTCCCCGCTCGTCCACGGGTACGACCTCGCCGGGCTCGTCTGGTTCTACGGCCCGCCGCTGCTCATCACGGTCGCCACCTGGGCGGGGGTCCGCGAGGCCCGGGGCATCGCCTCGTTGCCCGTCCCGTACCGGCCGGCCCGCCGTACCAAGGTCACGTTCACCACGTTCCTGGTCCTGATCCTCGCCACCGGCGAGGCGCCGCCACCCGTCGTGGAGCAGCCGCCCCCCGTGCTGCTGCCGGATCGGCCCGTCCAGACGGCCGAACCCGAGACAGAGAGCATCGGCTGCCGTCCCCGCCCGCGCCGGCCCGTGGTCCGCCGGCCGGCTCGCCGGGTCACCACCCGGGTCGACGCCGCCTGGGCCCGCCTGGACCGGTGGCTGGCCAGGAACGCGCCGCGCACGTACAGGGAGCTCAACCCGCCCGCCGAGCCGACGGACATCGCCCGGGCCGAAGCCAGGATGGGCGTACGCTTCCCCGACGACCTCAAGGCGTCACTGCTGCGCCACGACGGCGCGAAGTTCGGCAAGGGGTCGTTCTTCTTCGTCTACCGCCTGACCCCGGTCAAGGAGATCGTGAACGACTGGCGGATCAGCTGTGAGGTGGCCGAGGACGTGATGCCGTCGGGCGCCAAGGAGCCCAAGGGATACGTGGATCCCGAAGGCTTCTGGTGGCACGGCAGCGCCATCCCGTTCGCCATGGACGGGGGCGGCGACAACCTGGTGCTGGACGGCAAGGGGCGGGTCGGTCACTTCTTCCACGAGGACGGCCTGAGCTTCACGAGCAGCTGGGCCTGGCCTTCCTACGCGGACTTCCTGGAGGACGTGGCGGACGCGCTGGAAAGCGGCGAACCGCTGCGCGACTCGCCCCACACCGTCACCCCGGACGGCGACCTGGACTGGTCCTACTGAGCCGTGCCGAGCGCGTCGGTGCCGGTGATCGTGGGCCCTCCAGCGGCCGGCAACGGCAGCGTCAGCGGTGGGCGCTCGCGCCACTGCCCGACCATCGGCTGGAGCATCCGGTCCAGCTCGGGGTCCTGGCGGGTGACCGCCAGGGCGGCGATCACCTGGAGCATTCTCGCCCCCTCCATCCAGTCCAGCAGCTCCCGGTCCACCCGCGTGCCGCCGGCCCGCTCGTACGCCTCGACGGCGCGCGGCCCCGATCCGACCAGGTCCCATTCGATGGGGCCCAGCGTGACGTCCTCGAAATCGCCGAACAGGTGCCCGCGGGCCGTCCGCAGCACGTTGTACGGCGGCGAGTCCCCGTGGATCGGCTGCGGCCGGGACCCGGGGAAATGGCGGGGCAGGTCCGCGGCGGCCCGCTCGACCACGGCGTACTCCTGCTCCGCCCGGTCCAGGTCGGCCACGGTGAGCGACTCGGGGCGGCGCGCGCGCAGGTCGGCCAGGAGCCGCCCGGCCTGCGGCACCAGCGGGGCGAACGCCGGCAGCTCGCCGGGGTAGCCGGCCATCAGGCGGTGCAGCTCGGCGACCCAGGCCGTCTGCTCGGTGAAACGGTCCTCCAGCTGCTCCGGAGGGGTGTCCCGGATGGAGTCGCGTTCGTCGACGTACTGCCAGAACGTCAGCGACCTGTCCTCCCGGACGACCGGCTCGCGGGGGACGAGCGGGCTGGGCGGCACGACCGGCGCGCCGTTGCCGGCCAGCCAGCCCACCACGTCGAGCTCCCGCCGCTGCCTGGCCGCCTGCTCGTCGGCGGGGGCGAGGGTCAGGGCCGGCACGCGCGCCACGACCGGGGCGGGCGCGAGGTGGACCAGCACGTTGAACCCCGCGTAGAGGACGCGCGGCTCCTCCACGGTCAGCCCGAGCCGCCGTGCCGCGCCCGCCGCGAGCTTCAGGGCGTGTTCCGTACGTTCGCCGGCCATGCCGACGATCTTTCGGGCCGAGGCGGCCGGCGTCAAACAGGCCGCTCGGGGACTGCCGGAAAAATCTTCGCGCGGATGTCGATCCGCCTGCCCTCAGCTCGACGCGTTGGTGAAAGGTCAGGCAAGCCCGCGAAAGACATCTGGGAGCTGTGATGAGCAACGTGGTGATGCACAACGTCGTGTCGGTGGACGGCTTCATCGCCGACGGCAAGGACGACGTCGGCCCGCTGTTCGAGTGGTACTTCAACGGCGACGTCGCGCTCGACGAGAACATCGGGATCAAGGTCTCGCAGGTCTCGGCCGCGTACGTCAAGCCGGTGTGGGCCCGGATCGGGTCCATGGTGATCGGGCGCCACCTGTTCGACATGACCAACGGCTGGGAGGCCAAGCCCCCGACGGGCGACCACGTGGTCGTGGTGTCGCACCGGCCCAAGCCCGAGGGGTGGCACCCTGAGGCGTCGTACCACTTCGTCGCCGACGTGGCCCAGGCGGTCGCCAAGGCCAGGGAGCTCGCGGGCGACCGCGACGTCGCCGTGGCGGCGGGCGAGGTCGGCGGCCAGGCCCTCGCCCTCGGGCTGGTGGACGAGGTGGCGATGGACGTGGTGCCGGTGGTCTTCGGCTCCGGCAAGCGCTATTTCGGGACGGTCGACACCCAGCACCTGCTGGAGGACCCGCACGTGGTGGTCCAGGGCGACCGGGTGCTGCACCTGCGCTACCGGGTCCGGCGCTAGCGGCCGGGGCGGCGGCGGCTCCAGGAGTCGAGGATGTGGCGGCGCATGGCGGCCGCCGCCGCGTCCGGGTCGCCGGCGGCGATCGCGTCGCTGATCGCCTGGTGCTCGTCCAGCGTCTGGCGCATCACGGGCTCGTTGTAGTCCCCGTGGTAACGCATGCTGGTGCGGGCCTTGTCGTGGATGCTGTTGACGATCGCGCGGCCGAGGCGGTTGCGGGACGCCGCCATGATCATGTCGTGGAATCGCACGTCGGCGGCGCCGAAGTCGGGGGCTGAGCCGAGGTTGGCGCGCATGACGCCCAGCTCCGCCGCGATCCGCTCGTCGTCCTGCGCGGTGTGGAGGCGGGCCGCGGCGGCCGCCATGTCCACCTCCAGCGCCATGCGGACCGAGACCAGCTCGTCCAGGAACGTCGCGTTCTCGTCGTGGGTGATGACCGACGTCAGCACGACGTCGTCGAGCAGGTTCCACTGGCGCGGGTCGGTGACCTGGGTGCCGCGGCCGTGCTCGATCCTGACCAGGCCCTTCTCCTGCACGACCTTCACCGACTCGCGGATCACGGTCCGGCTGACGCCGAACTCCTCGCACAGGTCGCCCTCGGACGGCAGCGCCGAACCGGGCCGGAGCGCGCCCCGGACGATGTCGTCGACGAGTTGCTCGACCACGGTGGTGCCCAGTTTGGCGGGGCGCACGCGGCGCGGTCGGGGACCGGGCGGGGCGGGCTGCGCCGCGTCGCCGGTCGACGGGCCTGCCGGAGCGTGCTGAGTCAACGTGCCCTCCCGAGCACTGATGGTCCTGATCTCGGACCGCCTTGAGTATAGGCCATTGTCAATGACATCACACGTATGATGTCATACTCCGAAACGCGGCGTTTACGTACCTCACTCCCCCGTCAACGAGGAACACCAATGAGACGATGCAGTCACGCCTCCCGCCGCCGGGCGGCGCCGGCGATCACCGCGGCGGCGGTTCTACTCGCCCTCACGGCCTGTGCCCCGCCCAGCCCCGCCGGCACCGCAAAGACCGACGCGGGCACGCCCGCCGCCGCCTCCCCGTACGGCTTCGCCCCGGCCCCGCAGAAGGACGGCAAGCTCGTGGTCTGGGTGGACTCGACCCGGCTGGACGCGGCGAAGGCGTACCAGGCCGCGCACCCGGACAAGCAGCTGGACATCGTCACCTACGACGGCAACGCCAACGGCTCCAATTCGCTCAAGACCAAGGTCCAGCTCTTCAACCGGGCCGGTGAGGGCTGGCCGGACGTGGTGTTCACCACCGACAACAACACCGCCTCGTGGGCCTCCCAGGGAGACGACGCCTTCGTCGCCCCGCTGAACAAGGGGCTGATCGACCAGGGCACGCTGAGCGGGTTCGCCAAGGGGGCGCTCGACGTGTGCACCGTCGACGGGGCCGTCTACTGCCTGCGCAACGACCTGGCCCAGGTGGTGCTCTGGTACAACAAGAAGCTGCTGGACAAGTTCGGCTACGAGGTGCCCAGGACCTGGGAGGAATACCAGGCGCTGGGCGAGAAGGTGGCCGCCGAGCACCCGGGCCACATCATCGGCACGGCCGGCGACGCGTGGGCGCCCGAGATCTACATGTGGGGCGCGCAGTGCCCGGCCAACCAGGTCACCGCCGCCAAGGCGATCACCGTCAAGGCCACCGACCCCGCGTGCGTACGCGCCGCGCAGCTGATCGACAAGCTCGTCGCCGGCAAGACCATGTCCCTGTTGCCGCTCTTCGGCCCCGACTTCGCCAAGAACCTCGGCGACAAGGTCCTCATGCTCCCCGGCCCCGCGTGGTACGGCGGCGCGGTGTTCCAGGGCGCGCTCAAGACCCCCAAGGGCGAGCTCGCGGTCGGCGACGCGCTCCACTGGGCGGACCAGAACCCGCCGGTGACGGGCAACGTCGGCGGCGGCGCCTGGTGGGTCTCCCGGCACAGCGCCCGCCTGGACGCCGCCAAGGACTTCGTCACCTGGGTCACCACCTCCGACGAGTACCAGGTGGAGAAGTCGCCCGGCTACCCCGCCCACTCCCCCGCGGCGGCCAAGTGGATCGCCAGGCAGCAGGAGAGCGGCTACTACGCCGGTGACATCGCCGCTCCGATCACCGCCGCGGCCGCTCAGGTGTGGCCCGGCTGGGGCTCGCCGGAGTTCAGCCAGGAGGCGGTGTGGGCCAAGACGGTCATCCCCGGCCAGACCGCGGGCAAGACCGTCGAGTCCCTGCTCCCCGAGTGGCAGACCGCGATCGAGCAGCAGGCCCAGGTGTTCGGCTACCAGGTCGCCAAATGAGCGCACCCGCGCTGACCGCCGCCGGCGTCCGCGACAGGAGCCGTCCGCGCTCCTGGCGGCCGGCGGCGGGGCACGTCTTCGTCTCCGGCTACGTGGTGCTGCTGGTGGCCTTCGGCATCGTCCCGACGGTGTACGCGCTCAACCTGGCCTTCACCGACGCCGGCGGGCGCTTCGCCGGGGTCGCCAACTTCGTGCGCACCGCCCAGGACTACCGGTTCCTGGCCGCCGTCGGGCACGTGGCGACGTACCTGGTGTTGTGGCTGGTCACCCTGACCGTGCTGGTCCTGGTGCTGGCGCTGCTGGTGCACCGGCTCACCGCGACCTGGTCGAGGGCCGTGCTGCGGTTCGTGTATTACGTACCGGGGGCGCTGGCCGGCGCCTCCAGCGTGCTGCTGTGGCTGTTCATGTTGGACCCATCGGTGAGCCCGGTCGACGGCATCGTCCGCACGCTGTGGGGGTCGACGTTCGTGGCCGTGGTCGCCCCGGGCCACCTGCCGTGGATCTTCACCATCATCGCGTTCTGGACCGGCGCGGGCGGCTGGATCGTGGTCATGTACGGCGCCCTGAACAGCATCCCGCACGAGGTCATCGAGGCCGCGCGGGTGGACGGCGCCGGGCCCGTACGCACCGCCCTGCGGGTGCAGCTGCCGATGCTGCGCAAGTGGATCGTCTACATGCTGATCCTCTCCCTCGCGGCCGGCACCCAGCTCTTCGTCGAGCCGCAGCTCATCTCGCAGGCCAGCTTCGGCGTCGTCGGCACCGACTACTCGCTCAACCAGCTCGCCTACCTGTACGCCTTCGACCAGAACGACTTCAACGGCTCGGCCGCCATCGCCATCGACCTGCTCATCGTGGCGCTGTGCGCCGCCGGCCTCTTCGTCGCTCGGGGAGGGCTGTTCGATGCGGACTGACCGGGCCGCCCGCGCCGTGCTGAAGGCGCTGATCGCCGCCCTGCTGACGGGGTTCGCGCTGTTCTTCGTGCTGCCCATGGTGTGGCTGGTGCTGGCCGCCACCAAGACCCCGGCCGGCCTCATCCAGGACGCGCCGCTCTCGCCCGGCTCCCTGGCCGCGCTGCTGGACAACTGGCGGAACCTCATGTCCTTCCAGGACGGCGCCGTGGCGACCTGGATGGGCAACTCCGTGCTCTACGCCGCGCTGTCGGTGCTCCTCACCCTGCTGGTGAGCGTCCCGGCCGGGTACGCCCTCGCCCTCATGAGCTTCAGGGGCCGCCGCCTGCTGCTCGTCGTCACCCTCGTGGTCATGCTGATGCCGGCCACGGCCCTGGTGCTGCCGATCTTCCTGGAGTTCAGCTACATGGGGCTGGTCAACACGACGGCCTCGGTGGTGCTGCCGATGTCGTTCTTCCCGTTCGGCGTGTACCTGACCTACATCTACTTCTCCACCAGCGTCCCCGCCGAGTTGCTGGACTCGGCCCGGCTCGACGGCTGCGGCGAGGCGGCGACGTTCGCCCGGGTGGCGCTGCCGCTGGCCAAGCCGGTCGTCGCGCTGGTCGGCTTCTTCAGCTTCGTACAGAACTGGAACAACTTCTTCCTGCCGTACGTGATGCTGCCGAGCAGCGGCAACTACCCCATGCAGGTGGGGCTGACCCAGATGCTGGCCGCGACCCCCACCTTCAACCCCGTCGTCGGCGCCAACGCCGAGGTGCAGCCGCCGGAGCTGGTCCTGGCCACCCTGCTGTCGATCACCCCCGTGCTGCTCGTCTTCCTGTTCTCGCAGCGTTTCCTGGTCGCCGGACTGACCGCCGGCGCGACCAAGGGCTGACCTTGAGGAGTCTCCCCCGCATGACCACCGTCACGGCCAGCGTCCCCGTCCTCGACCCCCCGGCGTGGGCGCTGTCCCAGCGCGCCCTGCTGGACCTGCTCGACAGCGGATGGCGGCTGTTCTCCTCCCGCTACACCAGGCCCGACGGCTCGCTGCGGTACGGCGGCCGGCTGTCCTCGCGTGACGGCGCCGACGACTTCTTCGAGCCGTTCTTCAACTGGCCCCAGCTCTACCTGCTGGGCGGCGCGGACGACCTGCTGGAGACCTGCGCGCGTCACTGGCGCGGCGTGGTGGCCCAGATGACCGGGCTGGGCATGTTCGCCGACGAGTTCGAGATCGGCTACGACTGGTTCCACCAGGGCGAAAGCCTGCTGTTCACGTATTTCCTGACCGCCGCCGACCCGGCCGCCTGGGCCGGGCGGGCCACCCGGTTCGCCGACCTCTACCTCGACCCGGCCAAGGGCAACTACGACCCGGAACGCCGCATCATCAAGGCCCCGCACAACGGCAGCGGCGGCGCCAGGGAGGGCGTGGCCGACTCCCCCGCCTACCCGTGGACCGAGGCCGAGGCCGCCCAGTACGGCTACCCGCTGGACTGGCTGCTCCCGCCCGGCGCGCCCGTCCCGCCCCCGAGCGAGGACCCCCGGCTGGGCGCGGAGATGCAGCGGCGGCTCGGCCGGGGCGACGCGGTCGGCAACCTGAGCGTGGCCGGCCTGGTCTGCAACGCCTACCTCGTCTCGGGCGAGGAGCGGTACGCCGAGTGGCTGCGCGAGTACGTCGGCGCCTGGCAGCGCCGGGCCGAGGAGAACGGCGGCGTCGTACCCGACAACGTCGGCCTCGACGGCGTGGTCGGCAGCGCGCTCGACGGCCGCTGGTACGGCGCCCACTACGGCTGGACCTGGCCGCACGGCCTGTACAGCATCGGCCAGGCGGCGGCCGTCGGCGCTCTCTCTGCCGCCCTCGCCACCGGCGACGACCGGTATCTCGGCTTCGTCCGCTCCCTGCTGGACGCGGTCATCGAGCGCGGCGTCAAGCTGCCCTTCGACGAGAGCGACTCGGCCAACCAGGGCCGCTGGCGCGCCCACCTGGGCCCCGACGCGTACGTCCCGACGCTGCTGGTGCCCTACCGGCACAGCGACAAGGGCTGGTTCGACTACAACCCGATCCAGACCTCCGTGCCGCTCGCGCTCTGGCACCACACCGGCGCCGCCGAGGACCGGGCCCGCCTCGACGCGCTGCGCTCGGCCGCCGGGTACGACTGGGCGACCGTGCGGCCGTTCCGGGACAAGGAGGAGGCCGGGCACGAGGAGCCCTGGTACGCGTACCTGTGCGGCGACAACCCCGGCTACCCCGAGCGGATGCTGGCCGCCGCGCACGCCCAGGCCCGCCGCCGCATCGCGCTGCTGCTCGCCAACGCCGACCGGGACCTGCCGGAGGAGGCCATCCACCTGTGGCAGAACGTCAACCCGGTGGTGACCGAGGCGCTGACCCAGCTCATGTGGGGCGGCCCGCAGGTCGTCTACAACGGGGGCCTGCAGCAGGCCAGGGTCCGCTACTTCGACGCCGAGCGCCGCCGTCCCGGAGTGCCGGACCAGGTGGCGGCCCTGGTGAGCGCGATCGAGCCGGAGGCCACGGTGGTCACCCTGGTCAACCTGTCGGCGACCGCGGACCGGACGATCGTCGTACAGGCCGGGGCGTTCGGCGAGCACGAGATCGTCACCGCCGCGGCGACCGCGGCCGAGCCCGGCTGGACCGGGCACGACTCCGAGTACATCCACCACGAACCGGTCGTCTCGACCACCGAGCACGCGGTGGGCGGGCCGCACCTGACCGTGCGGCTGCCGGCGGGCACCACCGTCACGCTGACCCTGCGGCTGCGGCTGCGCGCCCACCGGCCGTCATATCGCGCGCCGTGGGAGCGCCCGGCACCGTAGCCTCTAGCATGTCGCACGTGACCACCTACGACGATCATGACGCGTTCGACTACCTGGACTTCTCGGCCCTTCCGCAACGCCAGCAGCGGATCCTGGCCACGATCCGGGACTGGGTGGTCAGACACGGCTACCCGCCGAGCACCCGCGAGCTAGGCCACGCGGTCGGGCTGCGGTCGTCCTCGTCGGTGTCGAAGCACCTGAAGAGCCTGGAGGAGAAGGGGTTCCTGCGCCGCGGCACGACGATGACCCGGCCGATCGACGTGCGCCTGTTCCTGCGGGCCCCGGCGCCGGAGCCGGCCGCGGACCTGGTGACCGTGCCCGTGGTCGGGGACATCGCCGCGGGCATCCCCATCCCGGCCGACGAGCGCGTGGACGACCTGCTGACCCTGCCCCGCGACCTCACGGGGCGGGGCAACGTCTTCGCGCTCCGGGTGCGGGGCGACTCGATGATCGACGCCGCCATCTGCGACGGCGACATGGTCGTGGTACGGCAGCAGCCGGAGGCGCACTCGGGCCAGATCGTCGCCGCGATGATCGACGGCGAGGCCACCGTCAAGGTGTTCCGCCGCCGTGACGGGCACGTACTTCTCGAACCGCGCAACCCCGCCTACGACGTGATCGACGGCGACGAGGCCGTGGTGCTGGGCATCGTGGTCTCGGTCCTCCGCAACGTCTGACCCCGCTCCCGCGCCTGAGCGGCGGCCGTGCGGCGATCACCGCAGCAGCGGCCCGGAGTCGAGCGGCCGCCGCCAGCGGGTGAAGTCGCGCCGGTAGAGCCAGGTCGCGACGGCCGCCGCCCCGCCGAGCACGCCCGCGCCGGCGACCCGCATGGGCTCGATCCAGTCTTCTCCGTCGGTCCAGTGACCCCTGCGCCGGTCGCGTTCGGCGCTCTCCTTCCTGGCGACGCCGATGTGGCCGGGCAGCTCGCGGGCCACCTCGCGGCGCCCGGCCTCGTCGAGGGCCAGCACCGCGTCCGCGACCAGGGCCGGGTCGCCGGCGGTGACGGCCGCGCGCACGCCCGGCCAGGCCCCGCCCGTGGGGGGTTGTGTCGTCATGCCGCACACCGTAGGGATCGGCTCCGACAGAACCAGAGTCGCTGGCAAAAGGAGCAGAACCCTTCTGGACGCAGGAGCCGCGTCTACCGTGAACAGGGCAAGGGCTAGGAAAGGTGTTCTCCGGGACTTGCGGGGGTGGTCTTGTGACGATGTCAACCATCATGGCGGCCGGTTTCGTGATCGCGGTCGCGATCATCATCATCGCGGTGTTGCGGTCGCTGCTGACCGGCGGGCGCACCATGCGGAGGGGATCCGGCAACCCCGGAATCCCGTACGGCGGGAGTTCGGGCACGTCCGGCGGGGGCGGCTGGGACGGCGGCGGCTCCTCGGGCGGCTCCTCGGGCGGCGACGGAGGCGGGGGCGGCTGCGGGGGCGGCGGGGGTGGTGGCGAATGACGTTGCGGCCCTGAACGGGCGCTGGACCCCGGCCGTACGAACGACCATGCTGGGACGGCAGCACCTCGAACCCGTCCGAAGCGGCCCACGAGAGAGGGTGCCCGGCATGAGCAGCGTCGAGATCCAGGACCGTGAGCCACAGCGGATCATCAGCGTCCGGCGGACCATCCCCATCGCGCGGCTGACCGAGGCGCAAGGGGAGAGCCTGCTCGAACTGTCGCGCCTGCTGCGCGAGCGCGGGGTGGCGCCGGCCGGCTTCCCCTTCGTCCGCTACCACACCTTCGCCGAGGGCGAGACCGACGTCGAGACCGGCGTCCCCGTGGACGTCGAGATCGAGGTCTCGGGCCGGGTCGAGCGGGGAGAGCTGCCCGGCGGTCGTGCCGTCGCCACCTTCCACCAGGGCGGACACGACCGCCTGAGCGAGGCGTACGGCCGGATCGAGCAGTGGCTGTCGGAGCACGGCCAGGCGGAGGGGCCGGCCTGGGAGGTCTACGAGTGGTTCGACCTGGCCGACGACCCGGACCCGGCGAAGTGGCCGGCGCCGGCCGACTGGCGCACCTGGATCATCCAGCCGATCAAGTGAGCCGCACCATCTCCTGCGACGGGCCGGCAACGATCGGCCCACGGCTCGCCGGACGGTGATCGCCCCGGAGCCGCTGCCGACCGGGTCTGCCGCGGAAAGTGCCGCCGCACCAGGCCCGGCCACTCCGCGTACGCCGGCGCAGCCGGGCGTTCACGCGGCTGTCACCCTGATGCCGGTGTGATCGTTCGCCACTGATCTCTACGGTGGTCACGACCAACACGGGAAGCAGGGGAGCATCGATGTCGATCTCTCGACGTACCGTTCTGAGCGGCCTCGCGGCGGTCGGCGCCGTCGGGGTCGCGGCGCCCGCGGCGTGGGCCGCGCAGCCGGCCAAGCATGTCGTCCTGGTGGACTGGGACGGGTTCGACCCGCGTTACCTGGGCCGCGTGGCGACCCCCAACCTGGACCGGCTGATGGCCCGGGGTGTCCTAGCGACCGCCGAGGCGACGTTCCACACGGTCTCCAACCCCTGCCGCGCGTCCATGAGCACGGGCGCCTACCCGGAGGTGCACGGCAACGTCGCCTACGTGTACGACCCGGTGAGCGGCAGGGCGCAGGGGCAGAGCCGCTTCCTGGCGGCCGAGACGATCGCCGAGGCCCTGGCCGCGGAGGGGCGCACCGTCGCCTCCGTGCAGTGGTACATGATCCAGGACCACGGCGTGCGGTACGGCGACCCGGAGCACCTGTACGTCCAGCCCGGCGGCGGGTTCGGGCAGCGGGTGGACGTGGCGATCGACATCCTCAACCGGCGGCCGGTGCTGTCGAACGGGCAGCCGGTGACCGTACCGAAGATCCCCGACCTGCTCGCCGTCTACAGCTCCGACCTCGACGGGCTGGGCCACAACGAGGGGCCGGACAGCCCGGGCATCGCCGCGCTGCTGGCGGAGCACGACCGCCAGCTCGGCCGGCTGGTGCGGGCCACCGAGGACGTCGGCATCCACCGGGACACCGCCTTCCTGCTCACCGGCGACCACGGCATGACGGCCTGGAACCGTACGTTGCTCCCGCAGGTCATCGGGGCCGTCGAAGCTCTCGGGCACAGCGTCGAGGTCGTTCCGTCGGGCGCCGCTCCGGCTGCCGGCACCGAGGTCGTCATCGTGCCCAACGCGGTCCGGGTGGGCGACATCACGCTGCGCGGCGGGGCGTCCGATCCGAAGGCCAAGGCCAGGATCCGGGCGGCACTCCGCCGGCTGCCGGAGATCGGCCGGGTGCTCGACGACCGCGACCTGCGCTCCCTGCACGCCGGCGACAAGCTCGGCGACCTGGTGGCCGAGGCGCGGCCGCCGTGGGGTTTCGCCCTCCCCGAGCCGCCGGCCGGGCAGTGGCGCGGGGCGCACGGCAGCCTGAGCGAGAGCAGGGTGCCCCTGCTGCTGTCGGGGGCGGGGATCCGGCCCGGCACGCGCCTGCACCGTCCGCGCCTGATCGACGTCGCCCCCACCATCGCGGCCCTGCTCGGCACCCGGCCGCCCGCGCACGCCCAGGGCCGCGACCTGACCGGAACCGTGCGGTCCGACCTGCTCTAGCGGTCCCGGCCGCTCCGAGGAGGCCCGCGCGGGGCTGACCTCGATGGCGGTCCGGTAGAGGACTGTCCTGAACGTCTCGACACGCGCCGGGGGATCTTGGCGATGTCGCCGGAGACTTAAGCATTCCTCCATGCTGTGCAGTAGTTGTTCCCTGCAGAGTACGAATGGCAGGCCCTGACAGCGAGAACATTGGCGTACAAGCCGTAGCCCTGACAAACGCCGGTGCGGTTCGAAGCGTCATAACGTACCAGGGATATACCGCCGGGCCCGCCTGGGCTGGCGTATTTCACTGTGGCCCAGGCGCCTACACCGGGACCGGTCCCAAGGATCCTGCAGACATCCAGATGAGAGTGGTTGGCGCTGAGGTCTGCGAAACCGACCTCAGTTCCTATTCTGAATCCGTGTGCCTGCGCGGGGGAGGCGGTTACGGCCAGGGTCAACGCGGTCGCAGAAATGACCGCCGGCACCATCCGCATGCTCTTTGTCCGCATTACCTGCACCGTCTTCCGTTCTGGCGATGTTTGATCGGGTCCGATTCCGCTGGCCGGGAAGGAGCCGTTTCCAAAATCCAGTGAAGCAACCGATGGCTTCATGTCGACTCCATTTCGGCGTCGTGGCCTTGCCGCCGCCGAGGTGCCGCAGCGCGGGCCCGTCGCCTTCGACCTCACCTGAGCCCGTACCTCCTGATCGCAGACCCGTCCCTCCCAGGGGCGGGACGCGCGGAAGAGCGGGCCTGGAGGCGCTGCCCCACGTGCGCGGGCATAGCCTTGGATCATGGTGCACTTCGCGGTGGGGCTGCCGAATGTCGGCGCGTTCGGGGATCCTCAGGTCCTGGTCGAGTTGGGTGTCGCGGCCGAGGAGCACGGCTGGGACGGGGTATACGTGTGGGATCACCTGCTCTACCACGATCGTGGCTGGCCGGTCGCGAGCCCGACGGTGGTGTTGTCGGCGCTCGCGGCCCGTACCCGCCGGATCCGGATGGGCGTGCTGATGATGGCCCTGCCGCGGCGGCGCGTGCAGACGGTGGCGAAGGAGACCGCGACGCTGGATGCGCTGTCCGGCGGGCGGCTGGTGTTCGGCGGCGGTCTGGGGTCGATGGACGCGGAATACGCGGACTTCGGTGAGGACCCCGATCTGAAGGTGCGCGCCGCCAAGCTGGACCGCGGTTTGGAGGAGCTGACGCGGCTCTGGGCCGAGCTCCGGCCGGCGCCGGTGCAGCGGCCCCGGATCCCGATCTGGTGCCCGGGCCGGTGGCCGACCCGGGCGGGGTTCCGGCGGGCGGTCCGGTGGGACGGCGCGATGCCGACCTTCCACGACTACGGCCAGGAGCGGCCGGTGCCCGTCGCCGAGTTCGCCCGGGTGGTGGACTTCCTGGCCGCGGAGCGGGGGTCGCTCGACGGGTTCGACATCGCGCTGGAGGGGCGCGCCGCGGACGGGCTGGTCGACGGGTACGCGGCGGCGGGAATGACCTGGTGGGTGGAGGCGATGGGCTGGTGGCGCGGCGGCGTCGAGGACGCCCGGCGGACCATCGCCGCGGGCCCGCCCCGCTGACTCGCCCGGCCAGCGGGCGCCCCCGAGGCCGGGTGCGAGAGCCCCTACTTCGCCGCGCCCCGCGTCAGGCCGTTGTAGATGAAGCGCTGCAGCAGCAGGAAGGCGGCCAGCGTCGGGACGATCACCAGGATGGCGCCCGCCGAGATGTTCTCCCAATGCGCGCCGAAGGGCCCCTTGAAGCGGAACAGCGACGTCGAGATCGTGCCGAGGCTCTGGTCGGGCATGTAGAGGAAGGGGATGTAGAAGTCGTTGTAGACGGCGATGCCCTTGACGATGACGACCGTCGCGATCGCCGGCTTGAGCAGCGGCAGGATGATCTTCCGGTAGATGGCGAACGCGGAGGCGCCGTCCAGGCGGGCGGCCTCGTCCACCGAGACCGGGATGCTCCGGATGAACTGCAGGAAGATGTAGATGGCGACGATGTCGGTGCCGAGGTAGAGCATGATCGGCGCCAGCCGGGTGTTGAACAGCCCAAGCTGGTCGATCACCTGAAATGTCGTTACCTGCGTGGTGATGCTCGGCACGAGCGTGGCGAAGAGGAACAGGCCGACGACAAGCCTCCTGAACCGGAAGGTGAACCGGTCGATGGCGTACGCGGCCGCCGAGCCGATGAACACGGTCCCGGCGATCGACACCACCAGGATGACGAAGGTGTTCACCGCGGCCTCCGCCATCCGCCCCTTGTCGAAGGCGGTGACGTAGTTGGCGAGGTTCAGCCAGTCGGACGGCGGCGCCAGCGGGCCGCTGCCGGCCGCCAGCTCGTCGGAGGTCTTCAGCGAGGTGAGCAGCACCACGCCGAGCGGCAGGAGCACGACCACGCTCGCCGCGATCAGTGACAGGTACTTGAGCGCGCTCGCTACCCGGGCGCGGGCGGCGGTCATGACGGGGTCACCCTTTCTTCGGGTACGAGCCGGCGCTGCAGCCAGGCCACCAGCAGGATGATGACGATCAGCACCACCGCGGCGGCCGAGGCGAGCCCGGTCTTGTCGAAGCGGAAGGCGAGCTTGACGGTCTGGATCACGAAGGTCTCGCTGGCGCCGGCGCCGCCGGTCATGATGTACGGGATCTCGGAGACCGACAGGCAGCCGGAGATCGCCAGGATCGCGGTCAGCCCGATGATCGGCCGCGGGCTGGGCGCGATGATGTAGCGGAACTACTGCCACCGGCCCGCCCCGTCGAGCTCGGCGGCCTCGTACAGCTCCGGCGGGATCGACTGGATGGCGCCGAGGAACAGCACGAAGTTCAGCCCGAAAAAGCGCCACACCGACACCCCGGCCAGCGAGAAGTTGACCAGGACGGCGGCGCCGAGGTAGTAGGCGCTGGCGACGAAGACCTTGAACAGCTCGGGCCGGGTGAAGATCTCGGCGTAGTTCTCCAGCCCCGTGAAGGTGTAGTCGGGGCTGACGCCGTCCCAGTCGGTGAAGCTGTACACGACCATGTTGATGATCGGCACGTAGGAGAAGGTGACCAGCAGCGCCAGCGGCACGAGCAGGAACAGCCACGGGGCCAGGCCCTGCCTCCAGTCGCGGCGGCTCCTGGAGTGGCGTGCCGCGTCCCGTGGTCGCGTACCTCCCGCGGCGCCGCGCCTCAGGGTTGACGTCATCTCTGCCTTTCCGTAGGTCGGGCCCGGTGCCGGCGGATCGCGCCGGCACCGCGGGCGGGAGCGTCAGGCGGCGGACTGCCGCCCGGCCTCCCACTTGGCGGACAGGTCGGCGAGCACGCTGTTCAGATCGCCCTTGGCGGCACCCCGGGCGACGTCGATGAGCTTCTGCCGGTAGTCGGGCGACTTGATCCCGACCTCGGACTCCTTGTCGATGTTGTCCACCAGGATCCGCTGGTCGGTCTCCATCTCGATGAGCTTGACGCCGGCGTCGCTGTACGGCGTGCTCGGCCGCCTGTCCGACAGCCAGTGGAGCCGGCTCGTCACCGGCGGCACGAGCCTCAACGCCGCCTTCAGGAACCGGCTCGCCGAGGCCGTGCCCTACCTGCGGCAGCTCCAGAACGCCGGCGTGCCGGTGCTGTGGCGGCCGATCCACGAGATGAACGACGGCTGGTCCTGGTGGGCCGGCCGGCCGGGCGCGAACGGCAGCCGCCGGCTCTACCAGATCACCTACGACTACCACCGGGCCCAGGGCCTGACGAACCTCGTCTGGGTCTGGAACGTCAAGGACGTCTCCATGGGCTCCGTGGGCGAGTACTGGCCCGGCGCGGCCTACGCCGACGTGGCCTCCCTCGATGTCTGGGCGAAGATGGAGCCCTCCGCCTCCGACTACCAGGCGATGCTCGCCGTGGCCGGCGGCAAGCCGATCTCGCTGGCCGAGGTGGGCCGCGCCCCCAGCCCCGCGCTGCTCGACGCCCAGCCGCGCTGGACCTGATTCATGGTGTGGGCGGAGTGGCTGACCGACCCCGCCTACAACACCAGCGCGAGCGTGCAGGCCGGCTACTTCGGGCCGCGCGTGCTCAACCGGGGCGAGTTCACCGTGGGCGGGGCTCCCGTACGGGCAAGATCAGGGGCATCGGCGGCAAGTGTGTGGACGTCGCCGGCGCCGATCCGGCCAACGGCACCCAGGTGCAGCTCTACACGTGTGACGCCGACGGCACCGCCCAGGCGTGGACGGTCGGCGCCGACGGCACGCTGCGTGCCCTGGGCAAATGCCTGGACGTGGCGGGCGGCGGGAACGCCGACGGCACCAAGGTGCAGATCTGGGACTGCACCGGCGGTAACCCCAACCAGCAGTGGCGCCACGACGGCGCGACCCAGCGCCTGGTCAACCCGGCCACCGGCAGGTGCCTGGACGCCACCGGGCAGAGCTCGGCCGGCGGGACCCCGCTGCAGATCTGGACCTGCACGACGAACGCCAACCAGAAGTGGACCCTGCCCGCATGAGCGGCAGACGTTCCCGGGTGTGACGCCTTGGTCGCGGTCGCCCCGGCCCGGTCGGCGGCACCACGCCGTACACCGGAGGGCGGCCTTCGGCCATCATGGCCTGCATGTCGATCAGAACCGCCGTTCCCGATGATCTGCCCTCCCTGCTCGCCCTCGCCGTGGACTTCTACGCGGAGGACGGGTTCACCACCGCCGAAGCCGATCTGCGCACCAACCTGACCACGCTGATCGCCTCCACCGCGGCGCGCGTCGCGGTGAGCGAGGAGGGCGGGCGCCTGGTCGCGTTCGCCATCACCACGACCACGTTCGGGCTCGAGTCCGGGTTGATCGCCGAGCTCGAGGACCTCTACGTCGCCCCCGGCGCGCGCCGGCGCGGCGAGGCCCAGCGGCTCATCGAGGACAGCCTGAGCTGGTCCGCCGGCCGGGGATGCGGTCAGCTGGAGATCGTGATCGCCCCGAACGGGCAGGACGTGAGCCACCTCTTCGACTTCTACCGCAAGCGCGGTTTCCGCGACGAGGGCCGCCGGCTGCTCAGCCGGCCCCTGAAGCCGCACGCCGGCGGATGAGCACCGTGCGGGCCTCGCCGCGGGCGAATGGCCGAACCCGCGCGAGCGACCGCCTTTCCGACCCATACTTGCGGGAGAAGCACGACGCCCGTCATGCGGCCGGAGGCTCCCGTGGATCACGATGCTCCGCCACCTCGCCCAGAGGGGCAGCCGACTCCATCGGGCCAGCCGCCGTACGGCGGATATTACGACGCGTGGTGGTCGGGCCCGAGCCGCCGGACCAGATCCGCCGCGGCGTCCTGGCTCTTCCGCATCGCCCTCTGGCTCACCCCGATAGTCGTCACCGGGCTCCTGGCCCTGATCACCACGAGAAGCCAGCCGGGCGAGCGGCCGGAAATCCATCTCGGGGTCACCTATTCGAGCCATCTGAGCTGCCATGACGCCTGCACCGTCTGGTCCGGCACGGAAACGATCACTCTCGAGCTGCCGGCGCAGGTACCGGAACTGAGCAGCGTGGCCGGCGCATTGTCGGGAAGGGGGTGGGTGAGCGCGCCGACGCCCGCGCGATTCGGCAAGACTCGCGCCCAGGCGTTCACCCGTACGGTGCACCTCCCCCAACCTGCCACCCCCACCGGCTTTCCGGTCACCATCACCCACCGCATCCCGATCCCGGCCGTGGTCGAAGGCCGGGAGAGCATGGGAGTCGTCCGCGGGACCAGCGAGAACGTGATGATGGTGAATGCCGCCGACCTGCGGCGCACGAGAGAGTTGATCGGCAGGCCGTTGCCGGTCTTCCTCATCCCCGGCGAGGGATCCAAGGTCGTCCTCAGGCATCCTCGCCTCTCCGTCGAGGCCACGACTCCGACCTCCGAACCCGTCGCCATGTCGGGCGGGCGCGAGGAACGCACCATCGACGTCAGCGAACCCGACGCCTACGACGACCACGCGGTGACGGTCGACGTCCGCGCCACGGCGCTGCGGGAATCGACCATAGCCACGGTGCTGGAGGTCCGGCACTCGGTGTGGGCCTGGCTCGTCGTCCTCGCCCTGCTGGGTCTCGTCGCCGCGGCCGTCCGGAGAAGGATCGACCTGAGACTCGACCGGGTCCGCCTGCCCGCCCCCGCGCCGGCCGCGCAGGCACCGCCCGCCGCCGCGCCGGCACCACCCGATGCCGTGCCCTTCCCCCGGCCACCGGCACGGAGCAAGCGGAAGCGCCGGAAGAAGCGATGAGCCCGAGGAGCTGACGGGCGGCCGGATCAGGCCGTTGAGACGGCGACCTTCGGTGTCGCTCGCATGCCGAAATAGACGTACGGCGTGCCGTCCGGAAGCGTCCCGAACACCAGGGGCAGCCAGGGCGCGCTGACGGGGCCGAGGCCCGGCATCGCGAGCACCGTCTCGGACACCGGCACCAGGTCGGTCTCGATCGGCGGTGAGTAGGCGGCCATCCCGCCCGTCAGCTGCAACCGCAGGCGCGGCACGCCGTCGCGCTCGCCGATCGTGAGGCGTACCCCCTCGCGTTCGTACGTGCCCGCGAGCCCCGCGACGTCGACCGGCCGCCGCGATTCCGGGGCCGGGGCGAAGGCGTCGGGCATCCGTACTCCGGCCAGCTCTCCTAGCAGTTCCTGGAACAGGTCGACGAACAGGCCGGTCGCGCCGCCGCCGTTGGTCAGCAGGGCGGCGACGACGCCGCTGGCGGGCACGACGCGCAGGTACGAGAACTGCCCGACCGCGGCGCCGTCGTGGCCGTAGCCGGCGACACCGTCCCAGTCGTACAGCGCCCACCCGTGGCCCCAGCCGTCCGCCATGAACGACCACCTGTCCGGGCAGCCGGCCACGCGGCGCCGCATCGTCGCCGCCGACTCGGCGGACAGCACGCGCGTGCCGTCGGGCGCGGTGCCGCCGTCGAGGTGCATCCGCGCGAAGCGGACGACGTCGGCGGCGGTGATGAGGACGCGCCCGTACGGCCCGGCGGAGCGCGGCAACATGTCCCACGCGGGCGCCGGGTCCGGGTCTGCGCCCGGCTCGCCGAGATGACCCATCGCCGCCCGGAAGCGCAGCGCCTCCTCCGGCAAGGTCATCGAATGCTCGAGGCCGAGCGGTGCCAGCAGCCGGTCGCGCAGCGCGTCGTCCCAGGTCCGGCCGGTGATCACCTCCACGACCCGGCCGAGGATCGCGTACCCGGTGCTGCAGTAGGAGACGACGGTCCCCGGCGGGCAGTCCTGGCCCACGTCCGCGCACGCCGCCACGTACCGGGCGAGGCAGTCGTCGCCGCGGCCGGTGTCGTGGGTGAAGTCCCCGGCGATCCCGCTGGTGTGGCTGAGCAGCCGCCCGATCGTCACGGTCTTCGTGACCTCGTCGTCGGCGACCGCGAAACCCGGCAGGACGTCGGCGACCCTGGTGTCGAGCCGCAGGTCACCGGAGTCGACGAGCTGCATCACCAACGTCGCCGTGTACACCTTGGCGATCGAACCCGACTGGAACACCGAGTCCGTGGTCACCTCCACGCCGGTCCCCCGGTGCAGCACCCCGCTGGCCAGCTCATGGATCCTCCCGCCGGCCAGCACCGCCAGTGCGGCCCCCGGCACGTGGTGAGCGGCGCGCAACGCGTCCAGCCTGGCCTGCCAGCGGTCGGCGTCGAATGGCGATGACGGCATGAGGACAGCCCCTTTCACCCAATGAGCCGCACAGCGTGCGGCATCTCCGCACACTGTACGGTCGTCGCACAGTGTTCGCAAGCCGTACACTGTGCGGAAGGGATCGTCGTGAAGGAGACGCGCATGCCGGCCGACCAGCAGCCGTACCCGTCGGTGTGGGCCCGCCCGCAGCGGACCCGGCGCGAGCAGCCGCCGCTGAGCCGGGAGCAGATCGTGTCCACGGCGCTCGAACTGCTGGACGCCGAGGGCATCGACGCCCTGAGCATGCGCAAGCTCGGCGCCCGCCTGAACGCCGGGGCCACCTCGATGTACACGCACGTGACCAACAAGGACGAGCTGCTCGAACTGGTCGTCGACCAGGTCTACGGCGAGGTCGAGGTGCCGGTCGCCGGCGATCCGGCGGGCTGGCGCGCGGCCGTCACGCGCTACGCGCACAGCATGCGGGCCGCGCTCCTGCGCCACCCCTGGATCGTCTCCGTGCTCGGCGAGGCCGGCGTGGCCTACCTGGGGCCGAACGTGATGCGGCAGAACGAGGCCGTCCTCGCCGTGTTCGAGCAGGAGGGCTTCACGCTGGCGGCGGCCGATCGGGCCCTGAACACGGTCGTGGCGTACGTCATCGGGGTGTCGACCAGCGAGGCCGCCTGGTTGACCCGGCTCGCGCGCAGCGGCCGGAGCGAGCAGGAGTGGGCCGAAAGCCTGTGGCCGGCCGCCGAACGGGCCGCGCAGGACTACCCGCGGCTGCGGAAGCTGTACGCCGCCCAGCGAGACGAGCACTCGAGCGCCACCCGCGACGACGACTTCGACGCCGGGCTGCAGTGCGTCCTCGACGGCCTGGCCGCCCGCTTCGCACCGGCGGGGGATGCGTCGTAGCCGAACAGGTCACCCGGCGGCGATCGCGGCCGTCACGGTGACGACGTCCGCGCCCGCGCCCGCGCCCGCGCCCGAAAACGGGCCATCAATCCCCCATCCGGAAAGCGGCCTCTCACGAACCAACGGCAAACGACTGAGGCGGTCTCGGGGGCCGGGACCGCCGGGGGGACGCGCCGGGGGCGGTGCGCGCAGGGGGGATGAATGACCATCGTCGGTACGAGAACGCGCCCGGACCTCCGGATCGGCGCGAAACGGGGAGCGGCGCGCATGCTCGCCACGGCCGCCCTGGCACTGGCGGTCACCGGGACCCTCAGCTCTGGAACGGTCCAGGCAGCGGTCGCCCCTGGCACGACAGGGGCGGCGGACGGCGGGCCCGGCACGGATCCGGGAGTGCTGCTGCGCGGGCTCGCGGCCTGCGCGGCGAAGGCCATCGTCGTGGGGCGGAACGTCGCCGCGTACCCGTCCGTCCTGAGCCGGACCCTCGCGGCCGGGCAGGACCTCATCGCCCTGACCACGCCGCAGGCGTCCTCCTTCCGCAGGCCGCTGACCCGCACGCTCGACCGCTACCTCGACGGCGTCCCCGGCCAGGTCTCGGTGTCGGTGCGGGATCTGTCGACCGGGCTGTCCTACTCCTACAACGGCGGGCTCAGGACGGCCGCGGCCAGCATCGTCAAGGTCGACGTCGTGATGGCGCTGCTGCTCAAGGCCCAGCGCGAGGGGCGCGACCTGACCGCCTGGGAGCGGCGCACCACCGACCGGGCCATCCGGGTCAGCGACAACGCCGCCACCACGGCACTGTGGTCGGCCATCGGCGGCGGGCCCGGCTTATCCGCCGCGAACACGAGGTTCGGCCTGCGCGAGACGGCGCCCGACCCCGGCGGGGCGTGGGGCGCGACCACCACCAGCGCCGCCGACCAGGTCCGGCTGCTGACCTCGCTCGCCTCGCCCCGGAGCCCGCTGTCCGCGAAGAACCGCCGCTACCTGCTCGGGCTGATGGCCGGGGTGGCGCCGGAGCAGGCGTGGGGCGTCAGCGCGTCGGGGCGCGGGGGCGCGGACGTCGCGCTGAAGAACGGCTGGCTGCCACGCGAGCGGCACGGCGGGCGGTGGACGGTCAACAGCATCGGGCGGGTACGGGATCGGGGGCACACGTACCTGATCGCCGTCATCTCCCACCGGCACGACACGATGGGCGCGGGCGTGCACGCGGTGGAGCGGGTGAGCCGGCTGGTCACCGACGCCCTGGCCACCAGATAGCCGAACCATCGTTTGAGGGTTCTACCCGAAGATCTACGCCATGACGACGGAAAAGTATCAACCGAGAGTTCAACGATACCGTTGAAGGCATGGATGCTGACATCAAGGACATCACCCATGCCGTCGAGGCCGCCTCCCTCCTGAGGCTGCTCCCGGCCCGGCCACGGCTGCTCGGCCTGGGCGAGCCCACCCACAGCGCGGAGATCCTGCTCGACCTGCGGAATCAGCTCTTCCGGCAACTCGTCGAGCAGGAGGGCTACCGGTCGATCGCGATCGAGAGCGACTGCATGATGGGCCTGGTCGTGGACGACTACGTCACCTCGGGCACGGGCACCCTCGACGAGGTCATGGAGCGCGGCTTCAGCCACGAGTGGGGCGCGCACGCGGGCAACCGCGAGCTCGTACGCTGGATGCGCGCGTACAACGAGGGCCGGCCCGCGAGCGAGCAGGTGCGGTTCGCCGGCTTCGACGGGCCGCTGGAGATCAGCGCCGCCGCGAGCCCTCGCCAGGTCCTCACCGCGCTCCACGGCTACCTCGCCGCCCGGGTGGACGCGGACCTGCTTCCCTGCACCGCGGAAACGCTCGACCGCCTGCTCGGCGCCGACGACCCGTGGACGAATCCCGCCGCGGCCATGGACCCGTCCCAGTCGGTCGGGCGGTCGGCCGAGGCCAGGGAGCTGCGGCTGCTCGCCGACGATCTGGCGGCGCTGCTCGACGCGCACCGGCCGCACCTGGTCGCGACCTCCGCGCCGGACGAGTGGGACCGGGCCCGCCTGTACGGGCGGACCGCCACCGGCCTGCTGCGCTACCACTTCTGGATGACCGACACCACACCGGTTCGCTGGTCGCGGCTGGCGAGCGTGCGGGACTCGATGATGGCCGCCAACCTCCTCGCCATCGCCGAGCGCGGCCCGGCGCTGGTGCACGCCCACAACACCCATCTCCAGCGGGAACCGAGCACGATGCGGATGGGCGACCACATGCTGGAGTGGTGGGGCGCCGGCGCGATCGTGAGCTCCCACCTGGGCGAGGGGTACGCCTTCGTTCCCACGGCCCTCGGCACGATCCGGCACCAGGGAGTGGACACCCCGCCACCGGACACCCTCGAAGGTCTCCTGTACGCCCTCCCGGAGGACCGCCACGTCGTCGACGCCCACCGGCTGGCCGCCGCCCTCGGCGACCCGAGGCCCGCCCCGCGCGTGTCCCCCTGGTTCGGCTACGCCTCGCTGGACCCGGCCCACCTGGACGGTTTCGACGGGCTCGTGTTCGTCAAGGACGTCCCGGAGAGCTAGGGGCTTCGGTCCAGGCCGTCAGCCGTAGACGCCGAACTCCCACAACGAGTAGCCGTAGGCGGTGCCGCGCCGGGTGAGGTTCAGCCGGACGTATCGGGCGGACGCGTTCAGGTCGATCTCGTCGAAGCCGCCGTCACCACCGGCCGTGGTGACGGCGTTCGTCCAGTCCGTGCCGTTGACCGAGGTCTGGAGCTGGTACGACGTGGCGTACGCGCCCTCCCAGCCGAGCTGGACGTGCTTGATCGCGCTGGTCTGCCCCAGGTCGACCTGGATCCACTGCGGGTCGGCCCACTCGCTGGCCCAGCGGGAGGTGAAGCTGCCGTCGGTGGCCCGATCGGGGGTGAAGGGGCCGCCGTCGCCGGTCTGCTGGTAGGTGGAGGCGGTGGCCGGCTTGCCGCGGGCGAGGTTGGTCCCGGCGACGACCGGCGGCACCACCCGGACCGACCGCTGCTCGATGCCGACGTTCCCGTGGCCGTCGAAGGCGTAGACGTACACCTTCCACACGCCCATCCGCTCCGGCGCCGTCACCGAGAACCTCCCGGGGCCGGTCTGGGTGAACCGCGCGGCGGCGAAGCCGCGGTTGCCGGTGATGTGCTTGTCGCTGAGCATCACGTTGTAGCGGATCAGGTCGCCGTCCCGGTCGGACGCGGCGACCTCGACGGTGAACGTGCGGCCGGCCGGCACGGCGGTCTGCGAGCCGACCGTCATCGAGGCTATCTCCGGCGGCGTGTTGCCCGTGGCCTGGCCGGTGTAGGCCTGCTTGAGCGCGTGGTAGCCGTGCCGGCGCCAGCCTCCGGGCGTGGTGTTGAGCCAGACGCCGCCGAAGTCGTTCTCCAGGCCGTAGTGGAACTCGGTGGCGCCGAGCGCGACCCCGGCGTGGCCGCGTACGGCGTTCCAGCTCGCGGTGTACATGTCCCGCTTCTCCAGGTCGCCCGGCTCGTCCGGCACGCCGTTGACGTCGGCGGGCACCTCCCACTCGCCGTCCGGGCCGGCCTCGGTGACGATGTACGGCCTGGTGTGCCCGCCGTTGATCCAGTCCTGCCTGACGGTGTGGATGGCGCCGTAGGAGTTGACGGCGAGCAGGTCCAGCGCCGGGGAGTGCGCCTTGTAGTAGGTCCAGGCGTGGGTGTAGGCGTCGGTCGAGGTCACCGGGTGGTTCGGGTCGGCGGCGTGGATCGCCTGCGCCACCTCGTTGACGAACCTGGCGTACGCGACCCGCCGCTGCTCGACCACGTCGGCCGGCAGGCCGTGGTCCTGCATGGTGAGGATGACCTCGTTGCCGACGTCCCACATCAGCACGCCCTGGCGGTTCTTCAGGGCGTTGACGCGGGCCACGATCTCGTTCTTCACGCTGGTCTTGTACGCGGTGTCGTTGACGTAGTCGGCGCCCTGGTTCAGCCAGTGCCCGACGATGACCTTGATGCCGTGCCGAGCGGCGGTGTCCAGCAGCGTCGGGGTGTGGGTGTCGTCGACGCCCCAGGTGCGGATCGTGTTGACCCCCATGGCCTTCAGGTCACGCAGGTAGCCGCCGGCGGCGGCCTGCGGCGGGCCGTACGTCATCCCCTTGATCAGGTACGGTGCGCCGTTCACCGTCAGCCGCCAGTCGCCCTGGGCACCGGCCACCGCGACCACGCTCGGCCCGGCGGGGACGGGCGGGTCGGTCATCGCGGCGGCGACGGAGCCGGTCTGCCGGGAGACCGCGATCCAGTCCACGCTCAGCACGCCGCCGGAGGACGTGTCGGCGGCCGGCGTCGTGACGCCCGCGATCGCGTTCGGCAGGGAGCCGCCGATGGCCAGGTCGAGGCGGAGGTAGAAGCCGTGGTGCACGGCGGCCCGCCAGGCGGTGACGCCGACCTGGCTCTCGCGCACGACCCAGGTCTGCCGCCCGTCGAGGTAGAAGCGGATCTCCTCGTCGGTCTGGGTCCGGTCGATGACCTGCGTGTACTCGTGGTAGCCGGTCTGGCAGCCCCCGCAGGTGGCGAAGCCGCTGCTGCGGCCGGTGTACTCGTTGCACACGCCGTCGGGGGCGGTGCCGCAGTGCAGGGTGTTGGCGAGCTGGTCGCGGCCGTTGACACCGGTCATGATGTCGGTCTCGCCGACGCCCGGCCAGTTGGTGTAGTCGCCCCGGTAGGCGGCGCCGGTGGCGCGGAACCCGGGCCAGTAGCCGAGGGGGTTCACGACGTCGGGCTGCTTGAGCCGGGCGCTGAACCGCAGCAGCTCGCCCGGCCTCGGCTCGAAGTCGGTGCGCTGGGTCTCGATCCGGCCGGAGGTCCAGCGGCCCGCGCCGTCCTTGATCGCCTTGATGTTCAGGTGGCCGTTGCCGTCGAGGGAGACGTTGGCAGTGGCGGCGCTCATGGTCTCGACCTCGCCGGTGCCCCAGTTCGCGGCTCCGCCGGGGTAGGAGGTGCCGGTGCGCAGGATCCAGTGCGCGGCCGACGGGGAGGTGCCCGCGGGGCCGGTGAAGTCGTCCTTCCACACCTCGGTCCAGGTGCCGGGATCCGGGTCGGGGTCAGGGTCCGCTCCGCCGCCGTAGATCTGCATCTCCCACAGGGAGTAGCCGTAGCCGGTGCCGCGGGTGGTGCCGTACATGCGGACGTAGCGGCCGGTGCCGGTCACGTCGAGGGTCTGGGTGCCGCCGGTGCCGGTCGTGGTGGTGTAGGCGTCGGTCCAGGTGGTGCCGTCGCCGGAGGTCTGGATCCTGAACGCCTTGCCGTACGCGCTCTCCCAGACGAGGACGACCCGGCTGATGGTCGCTGGGGCGCCCAGGTCGACCTGCAACCACTGTGGATCGCTGAACGAGCTGGACCACCGGGTGCCCGTCAGATCTCCGTCGACCGCCGCCGCGGCGCCGTGGGCGGCCCCTTCCACCGACGAGGCCGTTGCCTGCTTGCCCTGCGAGAGCAGGCTGTCGGCCGCCGCCGGATGGGGAAAGGCCGACACGGACACGACCAGGCCCAGCAGCACGGCGATGATCAGGGAACTGCGAGTTGGACGCACGACCTCTCCTAGCGACAGGGGGTGTTGCGGGAGAGCGCTCTCCGTAGAGGAGAGTCCTCCCGCCATGAAACGACGTCAAGGCCCATTTCTTCACCGACCCGAAACGTCCAGCTCACAAGCGCGAAACGCAGCCAACCGGCCGGCCCGGCCGTCGTCGCGCGCTTGACAGGGGCTCACCCGAGCGGTCAGTCTTCAGGAGAGCGCTCTCCGACCTGTCGGCCCCCGTCGGAGGAGAGACCATGCACCCTTCCCGAAGTCCCGCCAGGCTCCGCCTGCGGGCGGTGTTCACCACACTGGCCGCCACGGTCGCGATGACCGCGGCCGGTCTGGCCGCCGTCGTCCCCGCCGTCGCGGCGGACAGCCTGCTCTCGCAGGGCCGGCCGGCGACCGCCTCCTCCGTCGAGGGCGGCGGTCACGGTGCCGGCGCCGCCGTGGACGGCCTCCCTGGCACCCGCTGGTCGAGCGCCGCCGCCGATCCGCAATGGCTGCAGGTCGACCTCGGCGCCCCTGCGACCATCAACCGGGTCGTACTGACCTGGGAGAACGCGTACGCGAGAGCATTCAGGATCCAGACCTCCGGCGACGGCACCACCTGGACCGACGCCTACACCACCACGACCGGCACCGGCGGCACCCAGACCCTCGACGTGACCGGCACCGGCCGCTACGTCCGCATGTACGGCACCACCCGCGGCACCGGCTACGGCTACTCCCTGTGGGAGATGCAGATCTACGGCAGCGGCGGCGCCACGACCACGCCGAGGCCCAAACCCACGTTCACCGACGAGGTGACCCATCACGAGTTCCAGGCCAACTGCTCGTGGACGGCGAACCGGCCCGACGACCCGATCGTCTATCCGGGGCTGCCCGGCGCCTCGCACATGCACACCTTCGTCGGCAACCGCACGACCAACGCGAGCAGCACGGCCTCCTCGCTCCTCGCCGGTGGGACCTCGTGCACCAACCCGCACGACCGGTCGGCCTACTGGTTCCCGAGCTTCTACAAGGGCGACCAGTTGATCCAGCCGACCGGCCACCAGGTCATCTACTACAAGTCGGGCATCCTGGAGTACTGGCGCGTGCAGCCCTTCCCCCAGGGTCTGCGCTTCGTCGTCGGCAACCCGGCCGCGACCCTGGAGGAGTTCCGCGACTCCCCCGGCGCCGTGGAGGGCTTCGAGTGCGGGGACATCTCGCGCAGCTGGGACATCCCGCGCTCGTGCGTACCGGGCACCCAGGTGAACGTCCGCTACCAGGCGCCGAGTTGCTGGGACGGGGTCCGCCTGGACAGCGCCGACCACAAGGGCCACATGTCCTACCCCACCGGCGGCTACTGCCCGGCCAGTCACCCGGTGGCGGTGCCGATGCTGGAATTCAAGATCGCCTTCCCGGCCGACGGCGACCTGTCCCAGGCGCGCCTGTCCAGCGGGCGTGGTTACACCTGGCACTACGACTTCTTCAACGCCTGGGACGACCCGGCGATCCTCGACGCGCTGGTGACCCACTGCATCAACGGCGGCCTCCAGTGCAACCCGCGCGGCTACGACCTGTACAAGCCGCACCGGGGCGCCGCCCTCACGGAGGACTTCGAGCTTCCCCGGCCTTGAGGTCCGGAGCCGCCACAGAGGCTGGAGAGCGCTCTCCAGCCTCTGTGCTATAAAGGGCTGATGAGGCAAGATCCCTCGCCGGCATCGGGCTCGTCCATCACCCTGGAGGACGTGGCCCGCGCGGCGGGAGTCTCCCGTGCCACGGTCTCCCGTGTGATCAACGGCATCCGCAACGTCGATCCCGCGATCCAGGAGACCGTCAGGCGGGCCATCGCCACCACCGGATACGTCCCCAACCACGCGGCCCGCTCCCTCGTCACGCGCCGCACCGGGGCCATCGCCCTCGTCGTCTCCGGGGCGGGCGGTGAGGGCGAGGACGCCCCCTTTCCGAGCCAGGTCTTCACCGACCCGTTCTTCGGCCGCGTCGTCGGCGGCATCGTCAGCTTCCTGCGGCCGCGCGGCATCCATCCGATCCTGATGTTCGCCGAGACCGCCGAGATCCAGGCCCAGGTCCTCACCCACCTGCGGCACGGCAACGCCGACGGGGCCCTCCTGGTCTCCACCCACGCGGCGGACCCGCTCCCCCGGCTCCTCGTCGAGGCCGGGCTGCCGGCCGTGCTCTTCGCCAGGCCCGCCGAGCCGATCCCGATCAGCTACGTCGACGTCGACCACCGGGCCGGGGCCGAGCTCGCGGCCGGCCGTCTCGTCGCGCGCGGCCGCCGGCGCGTCGCGACGATCTCCGGCCCCCTCGACGTGCCGGCCAGCCAGTCCCGCCTGACCGGCTTCCGGGACGCGATGGCCGTGCACGGCCACCCCTACATCCCCTGCGCCGAGGGCGGCTTCACCCATCACAGCGGCGAGGCGGCCATGGAACGCCTGCTGGCCGAGCATCCCGACCTCGACGGCGTCTTCGCCGCCAACGACCTGATGGCCCAGGGCGCCCTGCTCGCCCTTCGGCAGCACGGCCGCCGGGTGCCGGACGACGTGGCCGTGGTCGGCTTCGACGACAGCAGCGCGGCGACCGCCTGCAGCCCCCCGCTCACGACCATCCGCCACCCGGTGGAGGACATGGCCGCCGAGATGGCCCGCATGCTGCTGACCCACATCGAGCAACCGGGACGGCCGGTGACCTCGCGCATCTTCGAGCCGGTCCTCGTCGTCCGCGACTCCGCCTGACCCTTGACGGACGCGGCGCCCGCGGCGGATCAGGCGGTCTCGTAACCGGGAATGTCCTCGACCCGGCAGTAGACGGGCAGCCCGCGCTCCGGCCCACCGGCGCGGGTCAGCCGGTCAGCAGATCGTCCAGCTCGGCCTCGAAGTAGAGCGCGGGGTCGAAGCCCATCCCGGCGAAGTGGCCGGCCAGTTCCAGGGACAGCACGCCGTGCAGCCGGGTCCAGCAGGACAGGGCCCGGTGCAGGACCGCGGGCGGGGCGGGGTGCCCGTCCGCCCACTGCCGATGATCTTCGATGTGCTCGTCGAAGGGCGTCGCCGGGCTTTCGACGGGCAGTGCGACGCAGGCGTCGAGCAGGGTCGCCATGATCTCGGACGAGATGCCGGTGATCTCGTCGGGCGCGTGGTAGCCGGGCACCGGCGTGCCGTAGATGAGCAGGTAGCGCTGGGGATCGTCGAGCGCCCATGCGCGCAGGGCACGTGCCAGCCCCGCCACGTCGGCGCCGGAGGCGGCGGTCGCTCGGAGGGTGTCGGCCAGGCTCCGGTAGGCGTCCCTGATGAGCGCGGTGATCAGCTCGTCGCGGCCGGCGAAGTACCGGTAGAGCGCGGGCCCGCTCATGCCCATCCGCTTGGCGATCGCGTTGAGGGACAGCGCGGACGCCCCCGCCTCGGCGATCTGCTCCCACGCGCGTTCCTTGATCTCCGCGCGCACCTGATCGCGGTAACGCTCACGCGGGGCCTTCGTGCCCGTTTCGCCCATGGTCCGCCACCTTTCAGCTCCCACGCTGCTACAGCTTCCAAGTTCAGTTAGAAGCTATCACGAACCTTATTGACACTCTCCACGCCGATGCGTTACAACTTCTAACGAACACGAGAGCTTGTAGCGAAACGAAAGAGGCACACCATGTCGAAGCACAGCTCGCCGAAGCCGTCCGTCCAGCGGACCCGCGCCGGCGCCGCCGCACTGACGATCTCCCTGACCCTCGCCGGCGTCCTGGCCGGCACCGTCCCGGCCGCCCAGGCCGCCACCTCCCCCGGCAGCGCGTCCCAGTGCCGCGGGCACGGCGTCGACGCCACCGCCCGCATCCGCTACGAGTCCGACATCGTGATCAAGGCGCCGCTCAGCACCGTCTTCAAGCTGCAGACGGACGTCGAGCGCTGGCCGGCCTGGCAGGCCCCCGTCCTGACGATGAAGCGCCTCACCCCCGGCCCGCTGCGGAAGGGCTCGCAGTTCCGGTGGACCACCCCCGCGCCCGCCACGCCCACGACCCCCGCCACCACCTTGGAGATCACCTCCACCGTCCGGCAGCTCAAGCACAACTCCTGCATCCTGTGGAGCGGACCCGCGATCGGTGCGGGGCTGCGCATCGACGAGGGGGTCCACCTGTGGACCTTCACCAGGGTCAAGGGCGGGGTCCGCGTACACACCGCGGAGACCTGAACGGGCGCGCAGGTCGAAGCGGACATCCCCACGGCGACCGCGGCCCTCGGCGGGGGCCTCGAAGCGTGGCTGCGCGACCTCAAGACCACCGCCGAAGCCCACGCCGCCGGTCAGCCGCGCGCCTCCCGCTGACGCTGACCGCACCCCGGACCGCGAGCGCCTCGCGGTCCGGGCAAATGTACGTTTCATCGGCCGGGGCCGGGGCCTGGCCGGGGCTCTCTCGCATCGCCGCCGGTCAGAGGGTACGCCTGCGGCCGCGGCAGCCTGGTGCCGTTTCCGCGGCCGGAGCCGCGCTGGATGGGCCGGCGGGCGAGCGGATACCGTCCGGTCGGGACGCAGCCCCGGCCTCTGGAGTCCGACATGCCAGGAAAACGCTGGGCAGCCCCCGTGCTGCTCGCCTTGTCCCTGCCACTGCTCGCCCCCGTGAACGCACTCACCCCACCCGTCGCCGCCGCCACCTCCCCATCCGTCGTGGACAGCTCGGCCCAGGTGCCACTGGAAGAGATCAACGCGACCAGCACCCAGGTCGCCTTCGGGCTACGCCGCCCCACCGCCATCGCCGCGCCCGACGACGGCACGAACAGGCTGTTCATCACGGAGAAGCGCGGGACCGTACGCGTCTACCACCCGGACACCGGCCTCGGGCAGACCCCGATCATCGACATCACCGCGTCGGTGGACGAATCCGGCAACGAGCGGGGGCTGCTCGGCATGACCCTCGCGCCCGACTTCGCCGAGAGCCAGGACCTGTACCTCGCCTACACCGCGCTGCCGGACGGCGCGGTGACGCTGGCCCGGTACCGGCTGGACGAGGCCCGCCTCGAACCGCTGCTCTCCCAGGAGCACGCCGAGTTCGACAACCACAACGGCGGCCAGATCACCTTCGGCAACGACGGCAACCTGTACATGAGCATCGGCGACGGCGGCGGCGCCGGGGACCCCTTGGACAGCGGGCAGCGCCTGGACACGCTGCTGGGCAAGATCCTGCGCGTGGACGTCAGCCGGAGCTGCGGCGACCTGGCCTACTGCGTACCGGAGGACAACCCGTTCGTCGGCGTGGCGGGCGCCCGGGAAGAGATCTGGATGTACGGCGGGCGCAACCCCTGGCGCTTCTCCGTCGACCCCGCGGACGGCTCGCTGTGGATCGCCGACGTCGGCCAGGGCAGATGGGAGGAGATCAACCACATCCCGGCCGGACGGCAGGCGGGCGCGAACCTCGGCTGGTCCTGCTACGAAGGGCTCGAGGTGTTCGACCAGGCCCAGTGCCGCTCCGGCGCCGCGTACACCAAGCCCGTCTTCACCTACTCCCCGCACACCGGCGGCTGCGCGGTCATCGGCGGGCAGGTGTACCACGGCGAGCAGTTCGCCCACCTGGTCGGCGGCACCTACATCGCCACCGACTACTGCTACTCCACCGTGTGGGCGCTGCGCGCGAACGGTGCCGGCGGCTACGACCAGGCCGAGATCGGCCAGACGCCCACGCAGGTCACGGCGTTCGGCGCGACACCGGAGGGCGAGCTCTACGTCGTCAACGACCTTCCCGGCGGCCTGCACCGCATCACGTTCGAACACGCCAAGCCGACCTGCCGGATCGCGTACACCACGCAGACCTGGGGTGGCGGGATGACCGTCGACCTCACCATCACCAACACCGGCAGCACGCCGATCAACGGCTGGACGCTGAGGTTCCCCCTCTCCCGGGGACAGACCGTCATCTCTGACTGGAACACCGACCTCACCCAGAGCGGTGACATGATCACCGCGGTCAACGCCACCCACAACGGCGCCATCGCCCCCGGCGGCAGCGTCACCATGGGTTACCTCGCCCGCCACACGGGCGACACGTCCCTGCCGAGCCGGTTCTCCCTCAACAGGGACGCCTGCGCCGTCAACCGCTGAGCCTCAGGAAGCCACCGAGCACGGGGAGGGCCGGCCGCGACGCTCGCTGCGGCCCTCCCCGAACGCGTCGGGGTCACCCGGGGAGCGCATTCCTGTCACAGCTCGCCTACCTGTCCTGTCCAGAGGGGTGTAACCATCCGACGACGGCAAGGAGTGCATCATGGACACCCGCGCGTACCTCTTGGGCGAGACCTCCTGATGCATGCCGTCCTCCACACGGTGGGGATAGCGGTCGGCTGCGCCCTGGCCCTGGCCCCGGCCCTGCTGCCCTTCGCCCGGCCCGCCAGGAGATGGCCGCACGTCGTCATGGCGCTCGGCATGGCGCTCGGGCACCTGGGCGGCCTGTTCCTCCCCGCCGGGGTGCTCGCCCTGCTGACCGCCGGCTGGCTCTGCGGCTCCCCCTCCCGCCGCGCGGAAACCGGTCACCACATCCAGGACTTCGTGGTCATGTCCCTCCTCCTGGTCCTGACGGCGTTCAACGACCCCACGCCCGCCGGCGCCTCCTCACCGGCGCACTCCCACGGAGGCGGATCGCTGACCGCGGTGGCCCTGGTCATCGGGGTGGCCTGGACGTGCGCCCGGCTCCTCCACCTTCTCCCCGGGCGAAGCCCGGACCGCAGGACGCTCAGCCAGAACGCGTGCTCGGCCGGCATGGCGGCCAGCATGGCCTTCATGACCGCACTGGCCCTCTGACGCACGAGCGGACGTACGCGGCACCCTCAGCGTCGTAGCGCGACCAGTTCGCCCTTGCCGACGTTGATCGTGCTGACCGTCAGGCCGGGCTCCTGCCGGAGCAGGTCGTGCAGGGGGGCGATCTCCTCGGGGTGGGACAGGGCGTTGTCGGCCACGAGGATGCCGCCCCGGCGCAGGACGCGGTACGGATGGGGCCACCAGGACGGGTACTCGGGGCGTTCGGCGTCGAGGAAGAGCAGGTCCACCGCCCCGTCCGGCAGGTCCGCGAGGACGGCGCCGCCGTCGGCGACCCGGAACTCCACGTGGTCGGCCAGGCCCGCCTCGGCCGTCGTACGCCGGGCGTGGGCCTGGGCCTGGGCGTCGGTGTCGAGGCTGAGGACGTGACCGCCGGCCGCCCGGGCCGCGTCGGCCAGCCACAGCGTGGACACGCCGCGGGAGGTGCCGATCTCGACGATGGTGCGCGCATCGATGCTCTGGGCGAGGAACCAGAGGAACTCCCCGGCGTCGGGCTCCAGGACCCGCCACCGGTCCAGCCTGTCCTGCTGGGCGGCGTCGTGCCGGGCCGCGGCCTCGTTCAGGTCCTGGATGATCTTCCGTACCGTCGCGTCCACGGGTAGGAGTCTGCCCTACCTCCGACGTCATCCCGCACTCCGCAGGGGGGCCGCGACGCTCGACTGGTATCGGCAGCACGCGTAGCCCGGCTCTCCCGGAGCAAACACAACGGGTGGCGCAGGATCTCTCCTGCACCACCCGGTGTCCCTTGGCCATCGCACCTGGCAAGGAGCGTGCGGCCTACCTGGGATCAGGCCTTGTACTGGGGGTAGCCGTAGCCGACGACCTGGGACTTGGGCCGGATGCGCTGCTCGACCTTGCCGTTGCCGGTGTTGCCCTCGATCGTGGTGATCGTGCCGTTGCCGTTGTCCTGCTTGACCAGGCCCACGTGGTCGATGCCCGTGGTGCTCTTGCCGTTCCAGTCGAAGAAGACGACGGCGCCGGGCTTGGCGATCGTGCCCCAGTGCTGGTTGGTCTGGAACCACTTGGCGTAGGTGACGGTGTAGGCGTCCCAGCCCATGGTGGGGCGGACGCCGGCCTTCTCGCCGACCCAGGAGACGAACATGGCGCACCACGGAGCGTTGGCGTAGGCCCGTACACTTCCGCCGTCACGGGTGATGGTCTCCTGCGCCCGGGGCGAGGACATGTACCAGCTGTGGAACGGGGTGCCACCGCCCGCGGCGTTCTCGGCCACGCCGATCTGCGACTCGGCGACCTTCAGCACCGACTGCGCGGACACCTGACCCGCGGACTTCTGCGCCTGGGAGGAGTCGTCGGCGGCGAAGGCCGGACCGGCGGCGAGAACGGCACCGGCCGCCACGGCCGCCCCGACGGCGAACCGGGTGAGGCTCGCGGGCTTCAGGGCACGGGAAAGGGTGTACTTGGCCATTACTTGGATTGCTCCTCGCTTCCATGCCGCCTACCGGGTTAGCTGACGGGTTCGGGCGTGGAAGTGCCCTACGGTGCGCTCGGATCAGAGCGCGCCGATTCACCCCAGAAAAAAGTGGGTCCCCGGTTCCGCTGCATTCACGGATTCGGCGGGCCGCGTCACACATCCCTGCACGTACGTGCTGGTGAGACGCGGTCTCGACAAATGAACGGCGTCACGCGACAAGTGCTTGTCGTCAGGTCGTACGCCTTGAGTCCTCAAAGGTAAGCGAATCGCATAGAAAGATGCAAGCCGGGCCCTGGGAAAGGCAACAGGATCCCCTGCGACATAGGCGATCGCGACAGAATTCTTTACCCAAGCAGCATGGTGGACGGGGTTTAGGAGGGCAAAAGCGGTCGCATCACGAGTATCACAAGTCACAGCCGTTCCGGGGCGGCGACCAGGGCGGCGCCGGAAACTTTACCCAGCCCCGGAAACCCTTGCCGGCGCGGCTTTTCGGGCTGGTTCCCGCCGACGAACATGGGCCTTCGCTTTGCCGTACTTGCTCCCACTTTAGGGAGATCTGTACCTTTACTGGGCGCGGTCCGCCGCGCCCGCCGAATCCGCGACCCCGCGGAGCCGGGGATCCACTTTCCGGGGTGAATCGGACGCCGGCCCGAGCCGCGCCCGTAGGGGCGACTTCCAGTCCCGAACCCGTCAGCTAACCCGGTAGGCGGCATGGAAGAAGGAGTCGACATCCCCATGCTCAAGCCTCAGCTCGCCGCGATCGTCAGGAACCGCCGCCCCGCCGAGCTCTTCGCACTGGCCGTCGGAGGCGTGATCCTGGCCGCTACCACCGCCGTCACCGGCGCGACCGGTACGGTGCTCGCCTCGCCCACCGATCACGGCGCCACCGTGCAGGCAGCCCAGCACAGGACCCAGCAGCTCACGTACGGCCTGGACATCTCCAACTACGAGCCCCAGTACGACTGGGCCGCCAGCCCCGCCCAGTTCGGCATCATCAAGGCCACCGAGGGCACCGGCTTCCGCGACGCCTCGTTCGCCCGTCACTGGCGTGAGCTGGGCGACAAGGGCATCGTGCGCGGCGCGTACCACTTCGGCCACCCCGGCAACGACCCCATCGCCGAGGCCGAGCACTTCCTGTCCGTGGTGAACGCCCAGCCCGCCAAGGGCGGCGACCTGCTGGTCCTGGACCTGGAGACGACCGACGACAGGTCCGTCGCCCAGGTGAACGCCTGGGCCAAGGCGTGGCTGGCACACGTGAAGGCCAGGACCGGGATCACCCCGATGTTCTACAGCGGCTGGAACTTCGCCGACACGTACGGCAAGGGCCTGGCCGACTACCCCCTGTGGGTCGCCCACTACAGCAGGGCCAAGGGCGCGCTCACCCCGCCCGCCGACTGGAAGTCCTGGACCATCCACCAGTACACCGACTCCCCCATCGACCAGAACGTCTCCGCGCTGACCCCCGACCAGCTGCGCGACCTGGGCAGGCGCGCCGCCTGACCGGCGTCAGGCCCTCCCTGCCGCCCGGGGGGCACCCGCCGCGGAACCAGCGCCGCAGAGCCGAAGAGCAGGGCGGTGGCGAGCGAGGCCGGGGCGGGGCCGGGCAGCGCGTCGCCGCGAACGGTACGCCGGCCCGCTGAGACGGTCGGGGCGGCCCGGAAGGCCGGGAGCGGCAGCCCGATCCCGGCCTCCCGGTGGGTCACTCGAACGAGAGGGAGTCGATGGTGACGGTGCTGTCGCCGCCGTACCAGAAGCCCATCGCGAGCTGTCCGGGGGACGCGCGGTTGATCCCGTTCGCGGACATCGGAAGCCTGATGTCCTTGTACGCGGTGGTGATGGCCGGATGGCCGCCGCCGTCGAGCGTGAAGTCGCCGAAGGCCTTGGTCGCCCCGCCGAGACTGAGGTGGAAGTGGGCCTGCTCGCCCCCTGCCGCGCCCTTGATCCGGACGACGAGATGCGTGTACGCGGACAGGTCGGTGTACACGTCACTGCCGAACCAGCCGCAGTTGTCGTACCGCAGGCTGAGCGCCCCGCCGGACACGGCGCCGGAGCCGCCGCCGTTGAGGAAGCAGTTCCCGCCGGTCCACCTGCCGAGGTCGTTGCGGGCGGCGGACGGGTACGCCGGGTTGCCGTCGAAGTCGTCCACGACCAGGCCCGCGGACGTCGCCGGGAGGGTGACGACGGTGACCGGCGCCGACGCGGCGGAGGTGTTGCCCGCGGCGTCGTAGGCCCTGACGGTGTAGGTGTAGGAGGTCGCGGGGTTCAGCCCGGTCTCGGTGAAGGAGGTCGTCGCCGACGTCCCGGCCTGGGTGGTGCCGCGGTAGATGCGGTATCCGGCCACGCCGACGTTGTCCGTGGCCGCCGTCCAGGACAGGGTGACCGAGTTCGCGGTGCGTGACGGGGAGGTCAGCCCGGTGAGCGCGGTCGGCGCCGTGGTGTCCTGGCCGCCGCCGCTGCCGACGGTGACCGGGCCGAGGCCGAGCCAGCCGTCGGCGCCCTGGGTGGCGTTGGCGAAGCGAAGCCTCTTGGCGTTCGCGGAGACGGTCTCCAGCGGGTTCTTCACCCGGAGGACCCACTGGTAGCCGCCGTTGGGGACGCCGGAGAGGTTGACGCCGGTCTGGAAGTACTGCGGGTAGCCGTGGTCCAGATAGGTCGGGTCCGGGCCCACACCCCAGTCGGGGAACGCGCGGATCTTGAGCGGCATGACCGTGCGGAGGTCCCAGGACGTGTCGAAGGTCCTGACCACGGTCCCGGCGCTGTTCTTCAGGCCGAGGGTGACCGTCCACGGGTAGTAGAACGGCGCCACCCCGTTGTTCCTGATCCGTACGCCCACGTTCGTGGTGCCGCTCGCGGTGTCCTTGAAGTACGCGTTGTCGACGGTGAGGTCGTACCCCATGAGGCGGACGGCCGCCGCGACGTTCGGGTCGCCGGCCGCGTAACTCTGGCTCTGTTCGTTGATCTTCCAGGTGGTGTGCTCCAGCTCGATGCACGCCTTCATGTTGTCGACCTGCCCGGAGCCGCCGGGCCAGGAGGCGAACGCCGAGGACTGGATCTCGGGCCGGACCTCGCCGCCCATCGAAGCCGTGATCCACTTGTTCTCCGCGCCGTGGCTGAGGGCCCGTTCGAGCTGGGCGTAACTGGCCCCGCCGAGCGACCGCGGCAGCGTGACGCCGGCCAGCGGGGAGCCTTCCTTGTAGCAGAAGGAGTCGTCGTGGTAGCCGATGTCCCGGTTCGTCCCCGCGCCGGCCGCCGAATCGGGGTAGCGCATCTCCAGCTTGGTCCGGTTGAACGCGTTGTCGTACGCCTGGAGGATCTGCGCGGCGTGCGCGTCGGTCGGCATGAAGTTCGGATGGGTGTCGCCGCTGGTGTCGGTGTCGAACGGCCAGGTGTGCCACTCGCCCCACAGCCCGATCAGGCCCAGGTGGATGAACCCGATGCGGGGGTCGCCGTCGTACCGGGCGCCGAAGGCCGCGATGAAGTCGCCCAGTGCGTCGAGCAGGTACGGGCTGTCGTAGTCCGGGCTGGTGGTGCCCCAGTAGGTGTTGGTCCGGTACGTGACGTGCCCGTCGAAGCAGCGCGGGATGGCGTTGGCCGGGTGGGTCCCGGAGCCGCCGGGATACTCCAGGTAGAACCGCACGGCGGCCTGGTTGCCGTACGACGCGATCTCGTTCAGCGCGCTGTCGAGGATCGACCAGTTGTACTTCGAGCAGTCGGCCGGGTCGGTCATCAGCTCTGACAGGCCGAAATAGCTCCACGTGAGGGAGTGCGGGTAGCCGGTGTTCTGGTCGGCCCCTGGCCAGTAGAAGCGGGCGAAGCCCTTGAGCGGGTTGTCCAGGGGCCCGGGTGCGGCCGCCAGCGGATGCGCCTGGAGCGACGGGTCGGGCGCCACGGGGGCCGGCGGCCGGGGCGGCACGCCGCCCGGGACCGGCGCGGCCGCCCACGCCTGGGCGGCTGGGAACAGGGCCAGCGCGACGGCGGCGAGCGCCGCGAGCAAGGCCCGGCGAAGCCGCCGCGATGGCAGAAGGAGGGCAGGCATGACCAGGAAACCTCCGAGATACGTGGCTGGCAGAAGCCTGCTGCGGGCCGCCGTTGACCCGCCGCATGGGGGTTGACGTGGGACGGAAGGGTTCGGAGACGCTGCCGCATGCTCCCCGATATATGAGGAGCTTTTGACAAATTTCCGATTGCTCACATCATTATTCGAGAGCCGGCCCGTGACAAGAGGTCAATTTCACCGCGCGCCCGAGCGCGCCTGCCCGCGCCGCCCGACCTACGGGTTCACGCACGAGCCATGGCCGGCCACAGCACGGCCACGACACGTTCGGGAATCTCCTCCCTCGGCTCCCCCGCGTAGAACGCGGCGAAGTAGCTGCCGAAGCACATCATCGCGATCGTCCGGACGTCGATGGCGGCCTGGAACACCTGACGGTCCCGCAGCTGCCGCAGCACCTCCTCCACCAGCGCGAGACGGGGCTCGACGGCGTGCGTGCGCAGGATCTCGAGCAGCTCGGGGGTGCGGGGCAGCTCGCCGGCGAAGTTGCCCATCAGCACCATGGCGTCGGGGTTGTAGCAGGCCGGGTCGAGTCGCCGGACGGCCTCGACGAGGGCCTCGCGAGGCTCCAGGCCGGAGAGGTCGACGGCGTGCATGTCGCGCTGCTTGCGGAAGCCGTAGTCGAGCGCGTCGACGACCAGGTCGAACTTGTTCTTCCAGCGGCGATAGAGCGTGGGCCGGGTCACCTTGGCGTCGGCGACGATGTCGCCGATCGTCATCCTGGCGTAGCCGTCGCGCACGAGCCGCTTACGGGTGGCCAGGATGATGGCCTCGTCGATGGCCGCGTCACGCGGCCGGCCCCCGGAGCTCGCCCGCTGCGCGTCCATGGTCGCCTCCGCCTCGAGATACGTTACAGCAAGTAACTGTAACACAAGCGGGAATGGCCGAAGCTCGCAGTTTCGTTACACCCATTGACTGTAACGAAACTACGCATTCGTCACCAGGCGAGAGCTGGTGTCGCCAAAGGGGAAGGAAAAGAGTTATGACCTGTAATGACCGACTTGCCGAGCTGGCCGCGGCCGGGGTGTCCATCTGGCTGGACGACCTGTCGAGGCAACGGCTGGACTCGGGCAGTCTCGCCAGGCTCATCCGCGACCACCACGTCGTCGGGGTCACGACGAACCCGACGATCTTCGCCACCGCGCTGTCGAGCGGCGACGACTACGGCAAGCACCTGCGCCGCCTGGCCGACGCCGGCGCCGACCCGGACACCGCCGCCCGGGAGCTGACCACCTCCGACGTGCGCGAGGCCGCCGGCCTCCTCCGTGGCGTCCACGACGCGACGGACGGCCGGGACGGCCGGGTGTCCATCGAGGTGGGCCCCCGCCTGGCCCGGGACACCGAGGGGACGGTGACCGAGGCGCGGCAGCTGTGGCAGGCCGTGGACCGGCCCAACATCTTCGTGAAGATCCCGGCGACCCGGGAAGGGCTGCCGGCCGTCACCGCAGCGCTGGCCGAGGGCATCAGCGTCAACGTCACGCTGGTCTTCTCGCCCGAGCGGTACCGCGCCGTGGTCAACGCCCTCCTCACCGGCCTCGAACAGGCCAGGGCCCATCGCCTTCGCCTCGGCCACATCTCGTCGGTGGCCTCGTTCTTCGTCTCCAGGGTGGACACCGAGGTCGACCGGCGGCTCGACGCCATCGGCACCGGCACCGCCGCACGCGCGCGGGAGGTCTTCGACCGGCTCGCCGAAGCGGGTGTCGACCTGGCCGGAACGTTCCAGGTGCTCGAGGACGAGGGCGTCGGCAGGTTCGCCAGGTCCTCGCGGGAACTGCTCGACACCGTGGCCGAGCGGCTGGTGGAGGCGAGTGGCTGACGTGGTGGCACATACATCGGTTCGACAACTTCTGTCCGTACGGAGATGACATGTCACTCCTTCCACGCCCGCGTTCCGTCCGGGGTCGGTGCACATTCATCGCGGCTCTGTTCGCGATGAGTGTGCTGGTGGTGCTCGGCGCGACCCTTGACCTCGCGATCCGCTACCGGGTCCAGTCCGACTCCTTCCGCCTGGCAGAACGGGTGGCGAGCCAGTGGAGCCCGGTGGCCCGCAGCGGCTTGGTGCCGCACCCGATCCCGGCCAACCCGCCCGTCGACCTCATCCAGGTCGTGGACGTGCACCACCGGGTCACGAACTCCAGCCGGGAGGCGTCGTCAACGGTCCCGCTCAGCCGGCTCCGGCCACCGCCCGACGCCCGCTTCCAGCCGCACACCGAGTGCCCGCCGAACGACCGTTGCATCCTGCTGCAGGCCATCCGCCTGACCCCGGACGAGAACGCGAGCGTCGTCTACGCCGGCACCCCGGAACCGGACCTGCTGGCCACCCACCGCCTCGAATACGCCATCGCGGCCGGGATCGCCCTGATCACCGGCATCGCGGCCTGGACCGCATGGGTGCTGGTGGGCCGCGCGCTGGGCCCCGTCGAGGCGATCAGGGCCAGGATGTCGCAGATCACGGTGAGCGACCTCAGCATGCGCGTGCCCGAACCGCAGGGCAACGACGAGATCGCCCGGCTCGCCACCACCGCCAACCAGACCCTCAGCCAGCTGGAGGGCGCGGTGGAACAGCTCCGCCAGTTCGCCTCCACGACCAGCCACGAGCTGCGCACCCCGATCGCCGGGCTGCGCACGCAGCTGGAGGAGGCGCTGCTCTACCCCGAGGACGTGGACGCCCGGGACGCGCTGCAGAGAGCGCTGGTCACCGCCGGGCGGCTGGAGGAGATCGTCAACGACCTGCTGCTGCTCGCCCGCCTCCGGGCCAGCGATCCGCTGCCCCCGGAGAGGATCGATCTCGGCGAACTCGTCACCGCGGAGGTGCGCGCGCAGTCCGGGAGCGTGCCGATCGCCGTCCACGCGCCCGCCGGGCTGGAGATCCGCGGCTCCCGCATGCAGCTGATCCGCGTGCTGGACAACCTCCTGTCCAACGCTCAGCGGCACGCCGAATCGTCCGTCGAGGTCAGCGTCGCGCCGGCCGACGAGGGGGTCGTGGTCACCGTGGCCGACGACGGACCCGGCGTCCCGCCCGCCCACCGCGAACGTATCTTCGAACGGTTCGTCCGCCTCGACGACGGCCGCCGCCGCGACCCCGGGGGCAGCGGTCTCGGCCTGGCCATCTCCCGCGACATCGCGCACGCCCACCACGGCACCCTCACGGTCGGGGACTCGTCGCGCGGGGCGAAGTTCGTGCTGTGGCTGCCGCTCATCAGCGGATGCCCCGCCCCACCGCAGGACCAGCCGTAGAAGGGTAGGACGTCATGAACCTCCGCAACACACCGGCCGTCAGGGTGGTCCAATCCCGGTGACGGGGAGTCGGTCCGCGCCGCACCCGCCACACGCGCGAGGACGAGCACTCCATCGTGCTCGAAGGCCAGATCGGCTTCCGGTCCGGCGCCGACGAGGTCGTCGTAGGCCCCGGCGGCGGGCTCCACGAGACGCCCGAATTCACCGAACTCGCGACGAGGTACGGCCTCACCTACGGCGACCAGGCCGGCTCGACGACGTCGTGGCCCGTTACGGGCTGACGTCACCGACCCACTAGCCGGCCGGGCGGAGCGTCGCCCGGGTCCGCGTCAGGGTGGCGCGGGCCTGCGGCAGGTCGGAGAGGTGGGCGTCCATCGCGTCCAGGGCGGCGGCCAGCACGCGCTCCGGTACGCCGCGCGACCCGAGCAGCTGCGCCATCCAGCCGATGAAGGTGGTGAACAGGTCCGGGTCGTCCACGTACGCGGCGGTCCTCAGGAAGTCGACGATGTAGGCGACGTCTTCGGCGGTGTGTCCCGGTTGCCCCTCAGGGACGTGCCGGCTCAGCTCTTCCATGACGCTTCTGACCAGGTCCGGAGCGCGGGCGGTGAGCTGGCTGTACTCGTGGCCGGCCAGGTGGGCCGGCCCGCCGACGCTCAGCCCGGACGTGGGCCGGTGCGGCAGCGGCCCGTCGAGGAGGTCGGCGGCGGTGCGGGCGTCGGGTGCCCAGGCGTCGGCTCCGAGCAGCTGGGCGTAACGGCCGTCGGGGCCGAAGGCGGCGCCGCCGGCGAGCACGGGCGTGCCCGCCGCCTGGCAGGCGATGATCGCCGCGTGCGCGGCGGGCAGGCGGGTGGCGATCGAGTTGGACAGCGCGACCACGTCGGGGGCCGTCCGGTGCAGGTGCACGATCAGGTGCGCGGTGGGCACGTGGGCGCCCAGGTAGTCGACCCGCCAGCCGCGCAGCCGCAGCACCTCGGTCAGCAGCCGGGCGGGGAACGTGTGCCACTCGCCGGCCACGCACGCCACGGTGATCCGCCCCTTGGACGGCTCGGAACGGTGGTCCCGTGCGGCCGGATGGTGGGCCACGACGGTGAGGACGCGCTCGTTGACGGCGGTGGCCGTGTGTTCCTGGGCGACCGTGAGGCGGTTGGCCGCCCAGTCCTGGCCGATGCGGGCCTGCGCGACGGCGACGACGTCGAGGAGCACGGTCTCCGCCGGGACGTCGGCGTCGAGCGCGGCCCGGGCCGTGTCGATCGCGGTGTACTCGTCGCCGGCCGTCGCCGCCTCCTCCAGCGCTCCGACGTACCGCTCGATGTCGTCCTTCACACCGGCCGCCCTCCTGCCGCGGGGGCCGCGCGCGGCGCCCCGATGGCGACGATCGCGATGTCGTCCTGCTCCCCCTCGCCCGCCCACTGCGACGCGAGCATCTGCACGCGCTCCGCCAGGGCGTCCGGCGGCATGCCGGCGCACTGCCGCAGCTCCTCCCGCAGCCGCTCGTCGCCGAACATCTCGTCGCCGAGCGGCCCGCCCCTGGCCTCGATGACGCCGTCGCTGTAGAGCAGGCACATCTCTCCCGGCCGCAGGAGCACCGTCTCGGTGACGCTGCTGACCTGCTCCAGGATGCCGATCAAGGTCCCCTCGGTACGGGCGACGTCCACCCGGCCGTCGTTGCGCACGATCATCGGCGGCGGGTGCCCGGCGCTGGTCAGCCGCAGCGCGAGCCGCGTGCCGCGGCGTTCGACCGCGGCCAGCACCAGGGTGACGAAGCGCAGGCCGTCACCGGCGAGCAGCACGTCGTTGAGCTGCTCGAGCACGCGCTGGTGGTCGTCGGCCAGCGGCAGCAGGGCGCGCAGCGTGTTGCGGATCTTGCCGGTGATCACGGCGGCCTCCAGCCCCTTGCCGGAGACGTCGCCCAGCACCACCAGGGATTCCCGGCCCGAGCCGACGGCGGGATGCACGTCGTAGAAGTCCCCGCCGACCCGCGCGCTGTCGCCCGCCGCCCGGTAGCGGGCCGCCACCTCGGCGCCGTCCAGGTGCGGCGTCACCGGCGGCAGCAGGTCGGCCATCAGCGTCTCGGCGACGGCCGCCTGCTCGGCGTACACGCGGGCGATCGAGATCGCGGTGCCCGCCCGCCCGGCGAACAGGCGCGCGAACACCTCCTCGCGCGGGGAGAAGCCGGCGGCCGAGCGGCGCGACAGGACGAGCGCGCCCACGGGCAACCCGTATCCGGGGAGCGCGATCACCACCACGGAGCCGACCTCGCCGTTCCCGTCACGCACCACCCAGCCGGGGGCCTGCGCGGGCTCGATCCAGCGGGGCGGCCTCGGCGGGATCCCCTGCAGGGCCTCGAGGAGCCCTGGCAGTGTCCGCGGGTCGACGTTCAGGCTCGTGTGTACGGCCTCGCCGCCCGAATCGCAGCAGGTGACCTGGTACCGGCGGCTTGACACCGGCATGACGACCCACGCGGCGTCGGCGAGATGCCGCACGGCCAGGCGCGCGGTCGCCTCCAGGCAGCGGTCGAGGTTGAGTGAGGACAGCAGCTCGCTGGCGACCTCCACCATGGAGACGGCGGAGTCCCGCTCGACCCGCAGCGCTTCCATGGCCTGCTGCTGTCCGGTGACGTCGACCAGCCACCAGGTGACGCGCCCGGCGTCCGCGTACACCGAATGCGCCTCGAACACCCGCTCGCCGATCGGCCCGCGCCGGCCAGGTGCGAACCACGCCGGGGCGACCCACGCCGGCGACGTGTCACCGGCCGCGCGGTGGAACAGCGACCGGGCGGCCCCGTTCGCCTGCTCGATGATGCCTGAGGCGTCCGTCACCAGCATCGGGTACGGCGTGTCCTCCCCCAGCATGCCGATCCTGCCCCGTCCACGATCACCTGCGAGTTCTTTCACCCTACGGACGTGAAGTGCATGACTTTCTCGACGGCGAATCGTATTTGTGTCATTTTTCGCCGCACGCAGGCCGCCGCCGGAGCTTCCCGCCGGGAGCTTCTTAACCAGCGCCATACATGGGACGATCTAAAGTACTAGGAAGCTAGATAAATGGAGACATCGGTGATCGAGTTCCATCTGGATGCGAAGTCCGGCCTCTCGCCCTACCTGCAGCTGGTCCAGCAGGTACGGCATGCGCTGCGCCTCGGCCTGCTGCGCGAGGGCGACCAGTTGCCGACGGTCAAGGAGGTCGTGGCGCACCTGGCGATCAACGCCAACACCGTGCTCAAGGCCTACCGCGAGCTCGAGCACGAGGGCCTGGCCGCCGCCCGGCCGGGGGTGGGCACGTTCGTGACGGCGACGCTCACCGGCACCTCGCTGGCGGCGCACGGCCCGCTGCGGCTGGAGCTGCAGCGCTGGCTGGCCAAGGCCCGCCGGGCCGGCCTCGACGAGGAAAGCATCGAGGCCCTGTTCCTGACCACCTTTCGCACCACTGCACAGGAGGACATAGCGTGACCGCTGTCCTGCAGGCCCAGCAACTGGGCAAGAAGTACGGCAAGCGCTGGGCGCTGCGCGAGTGCACCATCGACATC
>NZ_JBFANM010000080.1:0-50531 GCF_040674815.1 Nonomuraea sp. NPDC049709 | reverse complement strand
CGGGCGGGGGCTCGGCGCCTGCCCGCAGCAGCCGCCCTGGCTCGCCTGCGCGGCGGGCGCCGGGCTGCTGCCACAGCAGGCCGTGGCCGCCGTGGTGGCGCCGGCTTCTGCGGGCGTGGCAGCCTGCGTGGCCGGAGCGCCGCAACAGCCTCCGGCGGCGGCCGGGGCGAACGCTTCGTCAGGGCTGCCGATGAATCCGCCGGGTGTCTCGTTCGTCATCGTGATCGTCCTTTCTGCTTGGGTGCGACGAGGTGAGCGCTCCACCTTGATGATTAGATAGATATCTAAACAGCGGCCATGCTCCCATGCTGATTTGAAGTTCGTCAAGATAGAGGCTGATCTAATCAACGCGGCGAACCGGCCGGCGAGGACGTGTACTCGGCGATCGTCCAAGCGACCAAACCGGGGAGGGTGACCGGCCTCCACCTCGACCGGGCCGCCGGACGAGCTACGGGGTTGCCGCCAGGATCTCGGTGACGGCGTTTCTGGCGGTACGGCTCGCGCCGATCAGGGTGGCGGAGGCCGGGCCGGTCCAGTCGCCGTAGCCGAGCAGGTGCAGGCGGGGTTCGCCGGCGGCGCGGGTGCCCTCGACCGGGATGAGCCCGTCCGGGCCGCGCAGCCGTAGCGGCGCCAGGTGGCCCAGGGCGGGGCGGAAGCCGGTGCACCAGATGATCGCGTCGCAGTCGAGGCCGGTGCCGTCCGCCCAGGTGACGCCGGTGGTGGTAATGCGGTCGAACATCGGCTGGGCCTTGAGGACGCCGCGGTCGCGGGCCTCGCGTACGGACGGGACGGCCACGATGTCCCCCAGGGAACCGACGCCGCCGGCGGTCCTGGCCAGGGTGAACAGGGCCCGCCCGTCGATCTCGTCGGGCAGCAGGCGGGGCGGGCGCAGGGTGGCCCAGGTGGTGTCGGCGACGGTGGAGACCTCGGCCAGGATCTGCGCCGCGGAGTTCGCGCCACCGACGACCACGACCCGCCGCCCGTGGAAGGGCTCGGGGCCGCGGTAGCTCACGGTGTGCAACTGCTGCCCGATGAAGTCCGCGAAGCCGGGGTGGTGCGGGACGTAGGGCCGCCACCAGGTGCCGGTGGCGCTGATCACGTGGCGGGCCTGCCAGGTGCCGGCGTCGGTGTCGACCAGCAGCCGCTCCTGGCCGCGGCGTACGGCACGCGCGGTCGCCGGCCGGACGATCGGCAGCTGGTAGCGCTGTTCGTAGTCGGCGAGGTAGGCCACCGTGTCGGCGGCGCCGGGGTAGCCGCCGCCGGGCGGCACGGGCATCATCCGGCCGGGCAGCGAGCTGTATTGGGCGGGGGAGAACAGCCGTAGCGACGGCCAGGCGTGCCGCCACGCCCCACCGGGCTCATCCTGGGCGTCGAGGACGACGAAGTCGGCGCGGGCGCGGCGCAGGTAGTAGCCGGCGGCCAGGCCCGCCTGGCCGCCCCCGATCACCGCGACATCGACAGCACGTGGACCTTCGGTCATACGCCGATGAGCTCGACGTCCACCGGCCGGTCTGGCGCGGGGTCGGTGAGCGGAGCGAACAGGGCGCCCAGCTTGTTCACCGCCTCGGGGATGATGCGGTAGTAGACCCAGGTGCCGCGCCGCTCGCCGTCGATCAGCCCCGCGGTGCGCAGCACCTTGAGGTGGTGCGAGATCGTGGGTGCGGTCAGGTCGAAGGCGTCGGTCAGGTCGCACACGCACGCCTCGCCGCCGGCATGGGAGCCGATCATCGACAGCAGCCGCAACCGGACCGGGTCGGCGACCGCCTTGAGCATGATGGCGAGCTCGGTGGCGGCGCCTTCGCTCAGCGGCTCCCGCGCGATCGGCGCGCAACACTGGACGGTGACGGCGGTCATCCGAAACCCCTTACTTCGACAGCGGTCTAAATTATACGCGGTGGTAGGCCACCAGCGCGCACGCCGCGATCCCGCAGGCGGCGGCCACCGCGCCCATCACCCAGCCGTAGCCGGCCGCTTGCGCGAGCGCGACCGCACCGAGCGGGGCCAGGGCCTTGTCGGCGACGGAGAAGGCCGCGATGCGGCCGGCCAGGCCGGCGTAGGGGACGGTGCCGTAGCGTTCCACCAGCAGGTGCGGCAGGGTGATGGAGGCGATGCCGAAGCCGAGCCCGAACAGCAGCACCGCGCCGATCGCGCCCGCCGCGCCGTGACCGACCAGCGGCAGCAGCAGCACGGCCACCCCTTGCAGGGCGAAGATCGCGGCGGCGATGAGGGCGGCGGGCAACCGGGTCTGCAGGCCGGTGGTGATCAGCCTTCCGGTCACCGACAACACTCCCAGCAACCCGGCCAGGGTGGCGGCCAGGACGGGCGAGTGGCCGAGGTGAACCAGGTAGGTGATGAGCAGCACCGCGATCACGGCGACCGCGCCGCCGTTGGCGGTGAAGGCGATCACCAGCAGCCAGAACGGCCGCCTGCGGGTGGCCGCCTTGACGATCCCGGCCCGCTCCTCGGCCGCGGCGGACGCCTGCGCCCTGCCCTTGGCAGGGTGGCGCCGTACGGCGAGGGCGTGCAGCGGGATCGCCGCCACCCCGTAGATCAGCGCGAGGATCACCAGCGCCGTGCGCCAGCCGTAGTGTTCGACGAGCAGACCGGTGAGAGGCAGGAAGATCGAGGAGGCGAACCCGGCCACGATGGTGAGCGCCAGCAGCCCGGTCGCCCGGCCGCGCTCGTTGCCGGCGTGGATCGCGACGATGACGGCGAAGGCGGCCTCGTACAGCACCATCGAGCAGGCGATGCCGATGGCGGCGAACACCGCGTACAACTGCGGCAGGCTCTCCACCCGCGACCAGGCCAGCACCGCCGCGGTGCCCAGCAGCGACCCGGCCGTCATCAGAGCGCGCCCGCCGCGGGCGTCCAGCCGGCGGCCGACCAGCGGCGCGCACACCGCGGCGATCAGGACGGACAACGTGAGCGCGGCGGCGATCTGCGCGTCGGTGGCGTGCAGGTCGCGGGCCATGGGGGTGAGGAAGACGGAGAAGGCGTAGTAGAGCACGCCGTAGCCGATGGTCTGGGTGACGGCCAGCGCGGCCACGATCCGCCATCCATGGACGGAACGCGGCGAACCGCCGCCCTCGAGTTCGGGGGCGGCGGTCTCGGTGCTGGAACTCATGCCGGACACGCGATGAATGCACGGCCCTCAGCCGTGGTCGCCCATCCGCCCGCACGGGTCCCGGCGATGAAGCCCTGGGCCTGCAGCCGCCAGGCGAGCGTTCCCGCCATCCGGGTGAGCGCACGCGCGTGGCCGGGGTTGGTGCCGGGCCCGCGGGCGGCGACCAGTTCGTCGGCGGGCCGGGGGGCGGGCATCAGCTCATGGTCGCAGATGAGGCGCAGCGCCTCCTTCTGCGCGGCGGTGGGGTAGCCGTCGGACATCCGGGGTGTCCCTTTCAGCCGCAGCAGCCGCCGCCGGTCTCGGCGCCGGCACTGACCGGGGCGCCGGTGGAGACCGTGGCGAGCGGGAGCGGGGTGGACAGCAGGCCGCCGCTGATGCCGGTGGCCAGGCCGACGCGCTGCTCCTGGGCCTCGGCGAGATTGGAGGAGCACACGCCCGTCTCGGGCAGGTCGAGCTGCACGTCTCGGGCCGCCTGCCAGTCCCCGGCGATCGCGGCTACGACCGAGCGGACCTGCTCATAGCCGGTGGCCATGAGGAACGTCGGGGCGCGGCCGTAGCTCTTGACGCCGACCGCGTAGTAGCCGGGCTCGGGGTGGGCCAGCTCGTCCACGCCGTGCGCGGGAACGGTCCCGCAGGAGTGCTGGTTGGGGTCGATCAGCGGGGCGAGCGCGCGGGTGGAGCCGAGCACCGGGTCCAGATCCAGGCGCAGCTCGGAAGCGATGGAGTGGTCGGGCCGGTAGCCGGTCGCCGACACGATCCGATCCACCGTGACCGCCTGCGTGTGGCCGGACGGGTCACGGCTGACCACCTCGACGCCTTCTCCGGTGGCGTTCACCCGGTGGGTGGAGAAGCCGGTCAGCAGCCGGATCCGGCCGGAATCGACATGGGCGCGCAGCCGGGTGCCGAGCGCGCCGCGGGCCGGGAGCGCGTCCGCCGCCCCGCCGCCATAGGTGCGGGTGGCGTTGCCGGCGCGGATCGCCCACGTGATCGGGGTGTGCTCCAGCTGGGCCAGAGCGAGCAGGGTGGTGGCGGCCGAGTGGCCCGCGCCGACCACCAGCACACGCTTGCCCTCGTAGCGGTCGCGGTCGGCACCGAGCACGTCGGGCAGCGCGTGGTCGACGACCACCTCGTTCTCGCCGTGGGCGGGCAGACCGCTGGCACCCAGCACGTTCGGGCTGGTGTAGGTGCCGGAGGCGTCGATGACCGCGCGGGCCTGCAGCTCGGTGCCGTCGTCGAGACGGATCAGGAACGGGGCGTGCTCGCGACCGCCGGTGCGGACCCGGTCGTAGCCGAGCCGGCTGATCGCGCTGACGCGGGCACCGAACCGGACCTTGTCGGCGAACAGCTTGGCCAGCGGGGCCAGGTAGTCGTCGACGAGCTCGGCACCGGTGGGCAGCCAGTCGGGGTCGGGGGCGTGCCAGCCGTCGGCCTCCAGCAGGCGGCGGGCGGTGGCGTCGATGTTGTACTTCCACGGGCTGAACACCCGCACGTGGCCCCACTGCGCGACCGACGCGCCGGCCTGCGCTCCGGCCTCCAGGACCAGGAAGTCCAGGCCCCGCCCGGCCAGGTGGGCGGCGGCGGCCAGCCCGGCCGGGCCGGCGCCGATGACCACGACCGGCAGGTCACCGGCCCCGTTCGGTCGCTCCGCCTCCAGGTAGGTCGCCTCCAGGTAGGTCGCCTCCAGGGAGGTCGCCTCCAGGGAGGTGGTGGTGCCGCAGCATCCGTCACTCATGATTACCTCGCTCGTATTCGGGTCGCTGGTGGCCAGTCGGTGTGCTAGGGGATCAGCGGTACATCAGGTATGTGGTGCGGGCGCGGTCGATGCGCACGCTCGCCCGGCAGGCGGAGTCGCAGACCTCGCCGTGGATCTCGTCGAAGGTGACGGTGTCGTCCCGGCGCAACCGGCGCAGTAGAGCGCGCATCGCAACCCCTCCTGTTTAGACGCTTTTCGAAGTAGTTGGAAGCATGCCCGATTGATTAGAGGATTGTCAAATTAGATGTCCGCCTAAGCTGGGAGGCGGCTGGGGTGCGGATTGCGCATGGCTCAGTGATCGGGGTGTTCTCCAGCTGCGCCAGGGCCGGCTCAGACTCCGCTGATGCGGCTCCGCCGTTCGATGAAGACCACGTCGCGCCAGGTGTCGTGGTGGCGGCCGATGCGCTCGCGGGTGCCGACCACGCGGAAGCCCAGCGCCTGGTGCAGGGAGAGGCTGGCGGTGTTCTCCGGGAAGACGCCGGACTGGATGGTCCAGACGCCGGCGTCGTCGGCGGCGGCGATGAACGCGGTCATCAGGGCGCGCCCGATGCCGTGGGCCTGGCAACCGGGGTGGACGTAGACGCTGTGCTCCACGACCCCGGCGTAGACGGGCCGGGTGGACACGGCCGAGGCGGCGATCCAGCCGACGACCTCGCCGGTCCCGGTGTCGACGGCCACGTAGCGCAGGTGCGGCAGCTTGCCCGCGGTGAAGCCCTCCCAGCTCGGTGCGGTGGTCTCGAAGCTGGCCTGGCCGGTGTCGAGGCCGGCCTGGTAGATGGCCAGCACCTGGGCGGCGTCGGCGTCGCGCATGGGGCGGATCTCCAGGCCCGGGCCGATGGCGGGCTTGATGGCCCGGACGATGGCGGAGTGCACCCCGTCCCCGTGGTCGGCGGTGAGCGTGATGTGCAGGCCGGTGAACCCGGCCGCCCGCAGCAGCGAGCGGTAGTCGTCCACGGACAGGGCTCCGGCCGCGCATCCCACGCGCTGCTCGACGGCCGCCCGCCGCTCGGGCGCGACCTCACCGTCCGTGACGACGTCGCTGACGCCGAACCGGCCGCCCGGCCGCAACACCCGGAACGCCTCCGCCAGCGCGGCGGCCTTGTCGTCCGACAGGTTGATCACGCAGTTGGAGATGACAGCGTCCACCGCGTGCGCGGGCAGGGGGATGCGCTCGATGGTGCCGTGCAGGAACCGGACGTTCGTGACGCCGGCCTCCCGTGCGTTGTCTCGCGCGAGGCGCAGCATGTCGTCGCTGGCGTCCAGCCCGTACGCGGTGCCGTACGGACCCACCCGGCGGGCCGACAGCAGCACGTCGATGCCGCCGCCCGAGCCCAGATCGAGCACCGTCTCGCCGGGCCGCAGCTCCGCCACGGCGACCGGGTTCCCGCAGCCCAGGCTGGCCCGGACCGCCCCCTCGGGCAGCGCGGAGGTGTCGTCGTACCCCGCCGCGCCGAAACCTCCCTGCTCGAAGGCGTCGGTTCCGCAGTCCGTGATGCGTTCGCCGCCGGCGGCGGCCCGTGCCAGGCCGGAGTACAGATCGATGATCTCGTCGTGCGCCATGGCGGGTCTCCTCAATCGCATTTGGGTGCGGGTACGGGCTTGCCCATGACCACGTCGGCCGCGGTGGGGAAGCAGCTCACGCAGTTGTCGTTGATCCGGTACAGGCTCGAGGTGCCCTGCCGTTCCACCAGGACGAACCGCACCTCGGCGAGGATCTTCAAGTGGTGTGACACGGTCGACTGGCCCACGCCCGAGGCGGCGACGATCTCGCCGACGGTCATCGGGGATCGCTGTCTGGCCAGCAACGACACGATCTGGATGCGGGTGGCGTCGGCGAGCGCCTTGAACCAGCTCGCGTACTCTTCGGCCTCGGCCCGGTCCAGCGGGGTAGCTGAGATGTCCATCGACAATCGACGATAATAGATGAATCCGGCGTCGCGCAATGCCCTCCGGTCCCGGGGGGCTTCGGGCGTTCCATCCTTATTGACCTGGCGCCCGGTCATCGCACAGACTACAGCGCAACCGGACATACTTGTCCGGTTGCGGAAGAGGTCCGGGCCGAAGGGGACTGCGATGACCGATCCATGGGACAGCACCGTCGACGTGCTCGTCGCGGGCTCCGGCGCGGCGGGGCTGAGCGCCGCCATCGCCGCCGCCGATGACGGGCTGGACGTCCTGGTGGTGGAGAGCACCTCGAAATGGGGCGGCACCACCTCCGTCTCCGGAGGCGGGCTCTGGATGCCGGCCAACCCGCTCATGCTGCGGGACGGCGTCCCCGACTCGGCTGAGGAGGCCCTGCGGTACATGGACGAGGTCATAGCCGAAGCCGGGCCCGCCTCCTCGCCCGAGCGCAGGAAGGCCTTCGTGCGTACGGCCCCCGAGGTGGTGGCCTTCCTCGGCCGCCACGGTGTCCGGTGGCGGCGATCCCCTGACTATCCCGACTACTATCCCGACCGGCCCGGCGGCAAGGTGGGCCGCGCGATCCTCGTCTCGGAGCGGTCCTTCCCCTTCTCGATCATGGTGGACGCGAACGGCGAGCGCTTCACCAACGAGTCGGCGTCCTACATCGACGTCGGGCACGACATGCTGGCCCACAACGTGCCGGGCCCGATGTGGCTGATCAGCGACGTACGGCACACGCGCCGCTACCTGAACACCGCCCTGCTCGGGCAGGCCAAGAAGTGCAGCAGGGCCGGGCTCCTCGTCCAGGCCCCCACCCTGGAGTCGCTCGCGGCGAAGATCGGCGTCGATGCCGTACGGCTCGGCGCGGCCGTCAAGCGCTTCAACGGCTTCGCCCGCAGCGGCGTCGACGAGGACTTCGGGCGGGGCCGGACCGTCTACGACAACTACTACGGCGACCCCCGGGTCAAGCCCAACCCCAACCTCGCCCCGCTGGAGAAGGGCCCCTTCCGCGCGGTCCGCGTCTATCCGGGTGACCTGGGCACCAAGGGCGGCCTGCTCACCGACGAGCACGCCCGCGTGCTGCGGGAGGACGGCACGGCCATCCCCGGCCTGTACGCCGCGGGCAACACCACCGCCTCGGTCATGGGCCGGACCTACCCCGGCCCCGGCTCCACCATCGGCCCCGCCGTCGTCTTCGGCTACCGCGCCGCCCGGCACGCCGCATCGCGCTGACCGCCGGAAGGGTCTCGGACCCGGCCGCCGGACAACGCGGTCAAGGCACGAGGCCGACGCTGCCGGGGAAGCGCCGGTAGCGGCTGCCCTGCCCGACCCCGGCCGTCCGGGCGACCTCGGTGAGCCGGGCGCCCTCGGTGCGGTCGACGCGCGGGGCGTGCCACGCCACTCATGACACCATCACCGCCCTCCGTCGCCTCCTCCAGATCGGCGGGGGCGATCGTTCCGACCGAAAGGACGAACTCTTGACCACGACCTTCGACGACTCCGCCGTCCTCATCACAGGTGCGGGCTCCGGGATCGGCAGGGCGATGGCCGTCGCCTTCGCCAAGGCCGGCGCCCGCGTCGTGACCAGCGACGTCAACGAGGCCAGCGCCCGTGAGACCGCCGCGGCCATCGGGGACGCGGCCCTGCCCCTGGCCGCCGACATCAGCGACGAGGCCTCGGTGTCGGCCCTGGTGGAGGCGGCGATCAGCGCGTACGGGCGGATCGACGTGCTGTGCAACAACGCCGGCATCATGGACACCATGGCCCTGCCCGCCGACATCCCGGTCGAGCAGTGGGAGCGGGTCCTGCAGGTCAACCTGACCGGCACCTTCCTGGTCACCCACGCGGTGCTGCCGCACATGCTGGCCCAGGGCCGGGGCGCGATCGTCAACACCGCCTCCGAGGCCGGCATCCGGGGCGGGGCCGCCGGCGCCGCCTACACCGTCTCCAAGCACGGCGTGGTCGGCCTGACCCGCAGCGTGGCCTGGGCGTACGCCAAGGACGGCATCCGCTGCAACGCCATCCTGCCCGGCCCCACCATGACCAACATCGCCACCGGCGCCACCTTCGACCCGACCGGCGCCGCCCGCCTCGGCCCCGTCCTCGCCCTCGGCGAGCGCCTGGCCCAGCCCGAGCAGATGGCCGACGCCGCACTCTTCCTCGCCTCCGACGCCGCCTCCTTCATCAACGGCGCGATCGTGCCCGTGGACGGCGGCTGGTCGGCGGCCTGAAAGGTGCCGGAGCTCAGGCCGAGTGCGTGCGGACCTCCTCCAGCCGCCCGGCCAGGAAGGCGCGTTCCACCTGATTGTCGGTCATGGCCAGGGCCTCTTCGTAGGCCGCGGTCGCCTCCTGCCGGCGCCGCAGCCGGCGCAGGAAGTCGGCGCGGGTGGCGCTGAGGTAGCCGTAGGTGGCCAGCGCCGGTTCGTCGAGCAGCGGGGCGAGGGCGTCGAGGCCGGCCTGCGGGCCGTCGCGGAAACCGATCGCGACGGCCCGGTTCAGCTCGACCACCGGGGACGGCCAAAGGCGCCGCAGCACGTCGTACAGCCCGACGATCTCCGTCCAGTCGGTGTCCTCCCAGGTCGCGGCCTCGGCGTGGACGGCGGCGATGGCGGCCTGCACGCCGTACCCGGTCTGCGCCTGTCCCAGAGATCGCGCCACCAGCGCGGTGCCCTCGGCGATCAGCCGGGTGTCCCACCGCGTCCGGTCCTGGTCGGCGAGCAGGACGAGTTCCCCGGTGCCGGACAGCCGGGTGTTCCGGCGCGCGTCGGTGAGCAGCATCAGCGCGAGCAGACCGGCGACCTGGCCGTCGCCCGGCAACAGCTGGTACAAGGTGCGGGCGAGGTGGATGGCGCCGTCCACCAGGTACTGGCGTACGAGCTGGGCGCCGGCCGGTGCGGTGTAGCCGGTGGTGAACACCAGATGCACCACGTCCAGCACCGCGCTGACCCGCTCGGGCAGGTCGGTACGCGCGGGCACCCGGTACGGGATCCGGGCGGCGCTGATCTTCTTCTTGGCCCGCGTGATCCGCGCGGCCATGGCGGACTCCTGGACCAGGAACGCCCGGGCCACTTCGGCCGTGGACAGCCCGCACACCAACCTCAAGGTCAGCGCCACCTGCGCGTCGCGGGACAACGCCGGGTGGCAGCAGGTGAAGATGAGGCGTAGCCGGTCGTCGTCGACCACCGGCGGGTCGGCATGGTCGTCCGGACCGGCCACGACGTCGTCCACGACGAGCGAGGGCAGCGCCGACCGGAGCACGGACTCCCGGCGCAGGAGGTCCTTCGCGCGGTTGCGCGCGACCGTGGTCAGCCAGGCGCCCGGCCGGTCCGGAACGCCGGTGGTGGACCAGGTGCGCAGCGCCCGCGCGTACGCGTCCTGCGCGCACTCCTCGGCCAGGTCGAGATCGCGCACGACGCGCACCGTCGCGGCGAGCACCCTGGCCCACTCGCGACGGTGCGCCTGCGCGACCGCCTCGTTGACGTCAACGTCAGCGGCGGGACCGCGCTCGTGTCCGGTCACGCGGTCAGCTCGCCTCTCGGACAGGCCGGATCTCGACCCCGCTGTGCGCGGCGGACACCTCCGGCAACCGCTCGGCCAGCGCGATCGCCGCGTCCAGGTCCGGCGCCTCCACCAGGTAGTAGCCGCCCAGCACCTCCTTGGTCTCCAGGAACGTCCCGTCGGTCGGGGTCGGCCGCCCGCTGACGGTCCCGCGCAGGGAGGTCGCGGTGGTGGACGGCTCCAGTTCGTGGCCGCCGAGGACCGCGTCGCCGGCCGCCGCGACGAAGGCGGCGTGACCCGCGTTCAGGTCCTTGATCTCCTCTGGCGTCCTCGCCTGCCAGAGCTGCTCGTCTCCGTAGATGAGGAGCAGGTATTTCGCCATCTCAGACATCCCATCGCTGTGGGCCCGGTCGGCCCGACTACCCATACGACGAACGAGGCGGTCGCGAATCGATGCACCTCACCGTATCTCCGCCACTTTTTGGCGCCGCTGACCGGGTCGGGAGTCCTCGGCCGCGGTGCGGAAGGGCGAGTCCGGCAGGCCGTAGCCGAGCGCGCGCGGCTCCCGAGTGACCCGGTCGCGTTCGGCGACGGAGCGCGCGGCGCGCCGGGTGACCTCCTCGTGCTCCTGGAGCGCGGCGACGGCGGCGACGTGGTCCGGCGTGACGCCGTGCCGGGCGGCGACGGGCAGCTCGCGGCCGGGCAGCTTGCGGCTGGGCACGTAGGACTGCGGGCCGCGTAGGACTGCGGGCCGGCCAGGGACGGGCGCAGCTGGACCAGGGGGCCTTCCTGGGTCAGGCGTCGGCGAGCAGGATCGCGGGGTTCTCGACGCAGTCCGCCACGTGGCGCAGGAATCCGCCGGCGGCGGCGCCGTCGCAGACCCGGTGGTCGAAGGTGAAGGAGAGTTGGGTGATCTTGCGGGCGGTGACGGCGCCGCCGCTCACCCAGGGCCGGTCGATGATGCGGCCGATGCCCAGGAGCGCGGCCTCGGGGTGGTTGATGATCGGGGTGGAGCCGTCCACGCCGAAGACGCCGTAGTTGTTGAGCGTGAACGTACCCCCGGTCAGCGCCTCGGGCGGCAGCTTGCCCGCCCGGGCCAGGCCGGTGAGCCGGGTCAGCTCGGCGGCGAGCCGGGCGGTCGTCATCAGGTGCGCGTCGCGGACCACCGGGACGACGAGCCCGCGGTCGGTCTGGGCGGCGAAGCCGAGGTTGATGTGCCCGTACCGGACGATCTCGGACCGGTCGGTGTCCACCGTGGAGTTCAGCTCCGGGAAGCGGCGCAGGCCGTCCACGCAGATGCGGGCCAGCAGGGCGAGCAGCCCGATGCCGAGCTCGGGGCGGGACCTGCGCAGGGCGTCCTTGGCCGCGAGCAGGTCGGTGGCGTCCACGTCAACCCAGGTCGTGGCGTCGGGGATCTCGGCGCGGCTGCGGCTCAGCTTCTCGGCCACGGCCCGGCGCAGGCCGCGCAGCGGGATGCGCTCCGCCACCAGCCCCTTCTCCCTCTCCTGCTCCACCGGGGGAGAGGGAGCGGGGGTCCGGGCGGCGATGGCCTGCTCGACGTCGCGGCGCAGGATCACGGCGTGGGGGCCGGTGGGGGTGATGTCGGCGAGGTCGATCCCGTGCTCGCGGGCGATCCTGCGGACCAGCGGGGAGATCACCCGCGGCGCCTGCGGCGCGCTCGCGGGCGCGCTCCTTTTGAGTGGCCGGGGGGCAGCGGGCTCCGCGAGCGGACGCGAGCCTGCGGGCTCTTCTGGCGGGCGCGAGCCGGTCGCGCGGTCGTCGGCGGGACGGGGGCCGCGGCGGCGACGGCGGGTGCCAGCAGCGTGGCCGGTTCCGTAACCGATGAGGACGTTCCCGGAGCCGGCCTGCTCCTCCTCCCGGTACCGCGCCGCCGCCGGATCCTGCACGTCGGCGCCGTCACCCTTCAGGCCCGCTGGGCCGACCTCGATGAGGGGCTCGCCCACCGACAGGACTGCGCCGGCCGGGGCGTGCAGCGCCAGCACGGTGCCCGCGTACGGGACCGGCACCTCCACCGCCGCCTTGGCGGTCTCGACCTCCACCACGATCTGGTCGATCTCGACGGTGTCGCCGACGGCGACCTTCCAGTCGACGATCTCGGCCTCGGCCAGTCCCTCGCCGAGGTCGGGCAGGCGGAACACCCGCCGCGCGGCCGTGGCCGTCATGACGCCTCCCCGCTCAGGTGCAGCACGTCGGGCCGGTCGTCGAACTGCAGCCGGTCGACCGCGTCGAGGACCCGGTCGGCGTCCGGCAGGTGCGAGTGCTCGAGTTTCGGCGGCGGGTAGGGGATGTCGAACCCCGTCACGCGCAGCACGGGCGCGGCCAGCGAGTGGAAGCAGCGCTCCTGGACGCGGGCCGCGATCTCGGCGCCCACCCCGGCGAACCCCTGGGCCTCCTGGATCACCACGCACCGTCCGGTCCTGCGTACGGAGGACACGACCGTCTCGTCGTCGAACGGCACGATCGTCCGCAGGTCCACCACCTCCAGGGAGACGCCGTCGGCGGCGGCCGTCTCGGCGGCCTGGAGCGCCACCGGCACGCCGGGGCCGTAGGCGACGAGCGTCGCGTCGCGGCCCGCGCGCCGCACCGCCGCCCGCCCGAACCCGGAGGCCCGCCGTTCCCGGGGGGAGAAGCCGTCCTTGGCCCAGTACAGCCGCTTGGGCTCCATGAAGATGACCGGGTCGGGGTCGGCGATGGCGTCACGCAGCAGCCAGTACGCGTCCTCGACCGTGGCGGGCGTGACGACCTTCAGGCCCGGCGTGTGCGCGTAGTACGCCTCGCTGGAGTCGCAGTGATGCTCGACCCCGCCGATCCCGCCCGCGTACGGGATGCGGATCACCATCGGCAGCGACATCCGGCCCCGGGTACGGTTGCGCGTCTTGGCCACGTGGGAGGCGATCTGCTCGAAGGCCGGATAGGCGAAGGCGTCGAACTGCATCTCCACCACCGGGCGGAAGCCGCCCATCGCCATGCCCACCGCCAGGCCTACGATCCCGGACTCCGCGAGCGGGGTGTCGAAGCACCGTTCCTCGCCGAACTCCTTGGTCAGCCCGTCGGTGATGCGGAACACCCCGCCCAGGGGGCCGACGTCCTCGCCGAAGACGAGCACCTTCTCGTCCTCGCGCAGCGCGTCGCGCAGGGCGGCGTTGAGCGCCTGCGCCATCGACATCGACATGGACGCGGAGGCGGACGCGGACACCGACTTCGACTTCGACTTCGACATCGTGGTCATGTCACTCCTCCGTGCCGGTCAGTTCGGCCGCCAGCAGTTCGCGCTGCTCGCGCAACTGCGGCGTGAGGTCGGCGAAGACGTGGTCGAACAGCTCCAGCGGGTCCGTCTCCGGGTCGGCGTTCATGCCGTCGCGGACGCGGGCGGCGAACTCCTCGGCGGCCTCGTGCGCCGCGGTGACGCCCGCCGCGTCGAGCAGCCCCCGGCCGCGCAGGTAGGTCTCCAGCCGGGCCAGGGGGTCGGCGCTCTCCCACCGCTCGACCTCCTCGGCGTCGCGGTAGCGGGTGGCGTCATCGGCGTTGGTGTGCGATTCCATGCGGTACGTGTGCGCCTCGACCAGGAACGGGCCGCCTCCCTCGCGGGCGTGCCGTACGGCCTCGGTCAGCACGGACAGCACCGCGACGAGGTCGTTGCCGTCCACCTGCTCGGAGCGCACGCCGTACCCGATGCCCTTGTAGGCGAGCGCGGGCGCGGCGGTCTGCCTGGCCAGCGGCACCGAGATCGCGTACTTGTTGTTCTGCACGAAGAACACGACGGGGGAGCGCAGGACGGCCGCGTAGTTGAGCGCCTCGTGGAAGTCGCCCTCGCTGGTGCCGCCGTCGCCGATGAAGGCCATCACGACCGCGTCCTCGCCCGTGCGGCGCAGCGCCTCGGCCATGCCGACCGCGTGGACGGTCTGGGTGGCCAGCGGCGTGCACTGGGGCGCGACGCGGGTGGCCGCGGGGTCGTAGCCGCAGTGCCAGTCGCCGCGCAGCAGGGTGAGCACCTCGACCGGGTCGAGACCGCGGGCGACCAGGGCCACGCAGTCGCGGTAGGTGGGGAACAGCCAGTCGTCCGCGCGCAGTGCGAGCACGCCGGCGATCTGGCAGGCCTCCTGCCCCCGGCTGGAGGGGTAGACGGCGAGCCTGCCCTGCTTGGTCAGCGCGGTCGCCTGGCGGTCGAAGCGGCGGCCCAGGACCATCCGGCGGTAGGCCTCGGTCAGCTGCTCGTCCGCGGGTGCCCGGTAACCGGCGGGCGGGCCGGCGGCGGTGCCGTCCTCGGCGACGAAGCGCACCGGGACGGGGGCGGGTAGAAGACCGTCGACCACCTGAGGATGGGACATGGCGACGCTCGCTTTCTCTGGACGTGCGACAAGAGAAGCGTCCGTGTCATGAGCCATCTGTTCAAGACATCAGGCCTGATAGGCGACAAATGGCCTCAAACAGCCTTCACAGCGGCCAAACGTTGATACAACGCGGCGCTCGGTCGGGGCGTGCCGGACGTTTTGCCGAGCCTGCCGCTGCGGCTCCGGCTCACTCCCGTCCCCTGCTCCAGTTCGCGCCCGGGCCGCGGGCCTCGTCGAACACCAGCCACGTCCGCGTGGCGCGCACGCCGGGGATGTCCTGGATGCGCTCCAGGACCACGTGCCGCAGCGCCGCGTTGTCCGGCGTCCTGACCAGGGCCAGCACGTCGTAGTCGCCGCCGACCATGGCGAAGTGCTCGACGTAGGCGATCTCGCGCAGCCGCGCCGACACCTGCCGCCAGGAGTTCTGCTCGATGGTGATGGAGACGTACGCGCTGGTGCCCAGGCCCGCCTTCGCCGGCGCGATCTCGGCGGTGAAACCGGTGATCACGCCGTCGTCCATGAGCCTGGTCAGGCGGGCGTAGGCGCTGGCGCGCGAGATGTGCACGTGCTCGGCCAGGGTCCGCACGGACATGCGGCCGTCGCGCCGCAGTTCGGCGATGATCGCGCGGTCCACCTCGTCCAGCGCGGCGGCGGCCGGCCCCGGCCAGTCCTCGCCCGTGCTCCTGTCCGTTGACATCTGGTCTACCTCATGCCGCTACGGGGATCCATTTGTCGCTCATGGTGCCGGGAACGGAGAACGAATGGCCTCGCGAGGCCGCCCGATCCTTGCCGAACGTCCTGAGACGAGCGAGGCCGTTCGTTCACCGTGCCGGGGAAGGAGTGGTCAGCGGCCCTCGAAGGTGGGTCTGCGTTTGGCGAGGAACGCCTCGACCGCTCCGGCGTGGTCGGCGGTCATTCCCAGGCGTGCCTGGGCCCGCGCCTCGGCGGCCAGCGTCGTCGCGAGGTCGCCGTCCCCGGCCCGCGCGATGAGCCGCTTGGACTCGGCGTAGGCGGCGGTCGGCCCGGCCGCGAGCCGGGTCGCCAGCTCCCGCGCCACCTCGCCCACGTCATCCGGCGGCACCACGCGCCCCGAGATCCCCCACTCCACCGCCTGCCGCGCGCCGAAGGGCTCGGCGAGCAGGACGAGCTCCCTGGCCCGCGACTCGCCGACCGCCCGCGTGAGTGTCGCCGACAGCCCGGAGTCGCACGTCAGCCCGATGGCGCTGAACGCCGTGCCGAGGACGGCGTCCTCGGCGAGCACCCGCAGGTCGCAGGCCAGTGCCAGGGCCAGCCCGGCGCCCACGCAGGTGCCGTTCACGGCCGCCACGACCGGTTTGTCCATCGTGGCCAGCAGCCGGACCACCGGCGCGTAGTCCTCCTCGACGGTGTCGAACGCGTGCGCCGGGTCGGCGCGCAGCGCCGCCGCGTGCTCGGCCAGATCCTGACCGGCGCAGAACGCGCCACCCGCACCGGTCAGCAGCACCGCCCGGACGGATCCGTCGGCGGCGGCGTCCTCCAGCGCGCCGCGCAGCGCCGTCTTGGTCTTGCCGTCCAGCGCGTTGCGGCGCTCGGGACGGTTCAGCGTCACGACGGCCACGGCGCCGTCGCGCTCGACGAGGACCGCGGCCCCGTTCACGGGGCGTCCCAGGTCTTGGCCACCAGGGTGAGGACGTCGTAGGTGGCGACCGCCTTGCCCTCCTGGTTGGTCACGACGGCGTCCCAGCGGACCTCGCCGTAGTCGGCCCCGCTGCGCGGCGTGATCTGCTTGACGGTCAGCGTCACGGCGATGGCGTCGCCCGCCTTGACCGGGGTGAGGAAACGCAGGGTGTCCACGCCGAAGTTCGCCAGCACGGGCCCCGGGGCCGGATCGACGAACAGCCCGGCGGCCAGCGAGACGACCAGGTAGCCGTGGGCGACGATGCCGCCGAACAGCGGGTTGCGCGCGGCCGCTTCGGGGTCGGTGTGGGCGTAGAAGGTGTCACCGGTGAACTCGGCGAAGTGCTCGATGTCGGCGAGCGAGACCGTGCGCGGCGCCGAGGCGATCGTGTCGCCGATCCGCAGGTCGGCCAGCGACTTGCGGAAGGGGTGCACACCGGACTCGGCGCGGGCGGCGCCGGTCGTCCAGCGGCCGGTGACGGCGGTCAGCAGGTCGGGCGAGGCCTGTACGGCGGTGCGCTGCATGTGGTGCAGCACGCCGCGTACCCCGCCCAGCTCCTCGCCGCCGCCGGCCCGCCCGGGGCCGCCGTGCACGAGGACGGGCAGCGGCGAGCCGTGCCCGGTGGACTCCTTGGCGCCGTCCCTGTCCAGGACGAGGACCCGGCCGTGCCACGGCGCGAGCCCGAGTACGACGGACCGGGCGACGTCCGGGTCGTGGGTGGCGACCGAGGCGACCAGGCTGCCCCTGCCCCGCGCGGCCAGGGCGACCGCCTCGTCCAGGCCGTCGTAGGCGAGCACGGTGCTGACCGGGCCGAACGGCTCGACGTCGTGCGGCTCGGTGGCACCGGGCCGCGCCCGGAGCACGAGCGGGGTCATGAACGCGCCGCGCGTGGCGTCCCCGTCCAGCAGGGCGTCGCCCGCGGGGTCGCCGACGACCACGTCGGCGCTCGCGCGCAGCGCCTCGACGGCCTTGCGCACCTCCTCGCGCTGCCCGAGGCCGGCCAGCGCGCCCATCCGCACGTCCGGGTTGCGCGGGTCGCCGACGCTCACGTTCGCCAGGCGCGCGGCCAGCGCCTCCACCACCTGGCCGGCCAGCGCGCCGGGTACGAGCACCCGGCGGATGGCCGTGCACTTCTGCCCGGCCTTGACCGTCATCTCGGTGACGACGCCCTTGACGAACAGGTCGAACTCCGGATCGTCGGCCCGCACGTCGGGGCCGAGGATCGAGCAGTTGAGCGAGTCGGCCTCGACGCCGAGGACGACGCCGCCGTCCAGCACGTTCGGGTGGCGGCGCAGGATGCCCGCGGTGTGCGCCGAGCCGGTGAAGGCCACGGAGTCCTGCACGGTCAGCTCGTCGAGCAGCCCGCCCGCGCTGCCCGCGACGAGCTGGAGCGTGCCCTCGGGCAGGATCCGCGACTCCACGATCAGCCGCACGGCCAGCTCGGTGAGGTAGGCGGTCTGGCTGCCGGGCTTGACGATCGAGGGCAGCCCGGCGAGGAAGGCCGGGGCGAGCTTCTCCAGCATGCCCCAGACGGGGAAGTTGAAGGCGTTGATCTGCACCGCCACGCCCGGCCGGGACGTGTAGACGTGCTGGCCGACGAACGTGCCGCCCTTGCCCAGCCGCTCCAGTCCGCCGTCCAGGACGATGGTGTCGTTCGGCAGCTCGCGCACGCCCTTGCTCGCGTAGCTGAACAGGGTGCCGATGCCGCCGTCCACGTCGATGGCGGTGTCGCGGGAGGTGGCGCCGGTGCGTACGGACAGCGCGTACAGCTCCTCCTTGCGCTCGGACAGGTGCTTGGCCAGCGCCTTGAGCAGCGCGGCCCGCTCGTGGAACGTCAGGGACCGCAGCGCCGGTCCACCGGTGTCGCGGGCGTGGCGGACCATCGCGGCGACGTCCAGCCCCCGGCTGGAGATGCGCGCCACCTCCTCACCCGTGGCCGCGTCGAGCAGCGGTTCCCCGTCGTCGGACGAGCGGAACCATCGTCCGGCGGCATAGCTCTCCAGCAGCGTGCTCACACTGTCTCCTTTCCGCGGGCGTGACCTGTTGCGCGGGCACCCCTCCCTGTGCGACCTTATTACTGACCGAGCGATAAGTAAATGAGCTCGAGGTGTCGGAGGAAAGATGACGACCACCCCAGCGGCACCGGACCTGGAGGCCCGGCTGCAGGCCGGGTTCGACGCGACGATCGCCCGCCGCGACCGCATCGAGCCCCGGGACTGGATGCCGGACGCCTACCGCAGGACGCTCGTCCGCCAGATCGCCCAGCACGCCCACTCCGAGATCATCGGCATGCAGCCCGAGGGCAACTGGATCGGCCGCGCGCCGTCCCTGCGCCGCAAGGCGATCCTCCTGGCCAAGGTGCAGGACGAGGCGGGACACGGGCTCTACCTGTACTCCGCGTGCGAAACCTTGGGCGTCTCCCGGGCCGAGCTGACCGACCTGCTGCTCAGCGGCCGGCAGAAATACTCCTCGATCTTCAACTACCCGACGCTGTCCTACGCCGACGTCGGCACCATCGGCTGGCTCGTGGACGGCGCCGCCATCTGCAACCAGGTGCCGCTCTGCCGCACCTCCTACGGCCCCTACGGCCGGGCCATGATCCGCATCTGCAAGGAGGAGTCGTTCCACCAGCGGCAGGGTTTCGAGCTGCTGATGACGATGATGCGCGGCACCGACGCCCAGCGCGCCATGGTGCAGGAGTCGGTCGACCGGTTCTGGTGGCCCTCGCTGATGATGTTCGGCCCGCCGGACTCGCAGTCGCCCAACAGCGAGCGGTCGATGGCGTGGGGCATCAAGCGCAACTCCAACGACGAGCTGCGCCAGAAGTTCGTCGACATGACGGTTCCGCAGGCCGAGGCGCTCGGGGTGACGCTGCCCGACCCCGGCCTGCGCTGGAACGAGGAACGCGGCCACTACGACTTCAGCGAGCCCGACTGGCGGGAGCTCGCCGCCGTCATCCGCGGCGACGGGCCGTGCAACGCGCAGCGCCTGGCCCACCGCCGGGCCGCGCACGACGACGGCGCCTGGGTACGCGAGGCCGCCACCGCCTTCGCCGACCGCACCGCGCGGGAGGGCTCCCGATGAGCGCCGACCGGCGGGAATGGCCGCTGTACGAGGTGTTCGTCCGGGGCAAGCGCGGCCTCAACCACGTACACGTCGGGTCGCTGCACGCCCCGGACGACGCGATGGCCCTGCGGCACGCCCGCGACGTCTACACCCGGCGCAACGAGGGCGTCAGCATCTGGGTCGTGCGGGCCGACGCCATCACCGCCTCCAGCCCGGACGAGAAGGACCCGCTGTTCGCGCCGAACGGCGACAAGGTCTACCGGCACCCCACGTTCTACGAGATCCCCGACGACGTCCCGCACATGTGAGGAACCCGCACCATCATGAGCGACGAACCCGGCAGCATCTTCGACGGCCTGCTCGGGGGCGACTCGTCCCAGTGGGCCTTCGGCACCGACTTCGAGGACCCGCTGGCCGGCGTCGACGCCACGACGCCCGACGGCGTGGACCCCGCCGAGCTGGCCGCATACTGCCTCATGCTCGGCGACGACGCCCTGATCATGTCGCAGCGCCTGTCGGAGTGGTGCAGCCGCGCCCCCGACCTCGAAGAGGACATCGCGCTCGCGAACATGGCCCTCGACCTGCTCGGGCAGGCGCGCCTGCTCCTGGCGCGGGCGGCCGCCGCCGACCCGGGCGTCGTGCCCGCGCTGCCCGAGGGCTCCCCGGTGCCGCCCGAGGACGCGCTCGCCTTCTTCCGCGACGACCGCGACTTCCGCAACGTGCGCCTGGCCGAGGTGGCCAACGGCGACTTCGCGCACGTCGTGGTCCGCCTGCTGCTGTTCTCGACGGCCCGGCTCGCGCTGCTGGAACGGCTGCGCGCCAGCCGTGACCACGTGCTGGCCGCTGTCGCCGCCAAGGGCGTCAAGGAGGTCGCCTACCACCGTGACTGGGCCGGGCGCTGGTTCCGCACGCTCGCGCTCGGCACCGAGGAGTCGCACCGCCGGCTCCTGGCCGCCCTCGACACGCTGTGGCCGCTGCAGGCAGAGCTGGTCGCCCCGCACCCCCTCGAACGCTCCCTGGACCGGGCCGGGGTCGGCGTGGATCCCGCCTCCCTGCGCGAGGAGGTGGACGCCGTCCTCGACCAGGTGTTCGCCGTCAGCGGCGTCACCCGCCCCGAGCGGGGACCGCTGGCGGGCGTCGGCGGCCGGACGGGCCGCGACGGCGTGCACACCGAGGCCTTCAGCCGGCTGCTCGCCGAGATGCAGGTGGTCGCCCGCGCCCACCCGAGCGGGCGCTGGTGAACGCCCGGCACCACCCGGCCGCCGGCCGGGCACGCGAGCCGGGGACGGCGGACGCCGGGCGTCGGGCCGCCGAGGTCGCCGGGCAGGTGCGCGACCCCGAGATGCCGATGCTCACCCTCGCCGACCTCGGCGTGCTGCGCGGCGTCGAGGTGACACGGGACGCCGGCGGCGCCGAGGTCGTCATCGCCTCGATCACCCCCACCTACACCGGCTGCCCGGCCATGGCCACCATGCGCGACGACCTCGTCCACCGGCTCAACGACGCCGGGTTCGACCGCGTGGAGGTGCGGATCGTGCTCGACCCGCCGTGGTCCACCGACTGGATCTCCGAACGCGGCCGGGCCGCCCTGCGCGCCGCCGGGCTGTCGGCCCCCGGCCCGGCCCCCCGGCGCGCCGGACCGGTCCCGCTCACGCTCGGCCCGGCCCGCCCCGCGCCGCCCTGCCCGCGCTGCGGCTCGGCCGCCACCCGGCTCACCTCCGAGTTCGGCGCCACCGCCTGCAAGGCCCTCTACCGCTGCACCGGCTGCCTCGAACCGTTCGAGCACGTCAAGGAGATCTGAACATGACCACGCTCGCGCCCGCGCCGTCCAGGGCCGCGGTCTTCCATCCGCTGACCGTGGCGGCGGTGGACCGGCTGTGCGAGGACGCCGCCGCGATCACGTTCGCCGTCCCCGGCGAGCTGCGTGACGCGTACGCCTTCCGGGCCGGGCAGTCGCTCACCCTGCGCCGCGTCATCGACGGGCGCGAGCACCGCCGCTCCTACTCGATCTGCGCCCCCGCGGGCGCCGCACCGCGCATCGGCGTCCGCGAGATCCCCGGCGGCCTGTTCTCCTCCTGGCTCGTCCGCGAGGTGACGCCGGGCACCCGGATCGAGGTGCAGCCGCCCACCGGCTCCTGGCAGGCCGACCCGGAGCCGGGGGAGCGGCACCTGTGCGTCGCCGCCGGCTCCGGCATCACCCCGATGCTGTCGGTCGCCTCGACGGTGCTCACCCACCCGGGCGCGCAGGTCTCGCTCCTGTACGGCAACCGCACCAGCCGCACCGTCATGTTCACCGAGGAGCTCGGCGACCTGAAGAACCGCTACGGCCCCCGGCTCCAGGTCGTGCACACGCTCTCGCGCGAGCCGCGCGACGTCGAGCTGCTGTCCGGCCGGCTCGACGGCGACCGGCTGCGCCGCCTGCTCACCGGCCTCGTCCCCGCCGAGGTGTTCGACCACGTCTGGCTGTGCGGGCCGCTGCAGATGATCGAGGAGGCGCGACCCGTGCTCGCCGAGCTCGGCGTCCCCGCCGGACGCGTACACGTCGAGCTGTTCTACGCCGACTGCCCGCCGCCCCCGCCGAGGCGGGCCGAGGGCGGGCTCCCGCCCGGCGCCACCACCGAGCTGACCACCGTCCTCGACGGCCTGCGCACGACCTCGACGGTCTCCCGGGAGTCGACCCTCCTCGACGGCGCCCAGGCCACCCGCGCCGACCTGCCGTTCGCCTGCAAGGGCGGGGTCTGCGGCACCTGCCGGGCCGTCGTGCGCGCGGGCGAGGCCGACATGCGCCGCAACTACGCGCTCGAACCGTCCGAGGTGGCCGCCGGGTTCGTGCTCACCTGCCAGACGTACCCGGTCGGCGAGAACGTCACCGTCGACTACGACGCCTGAACCACCGCACCCTCGATGACAGGAGCTGTCACGTGCCCGAATCCTTCGTCGTCTCCGCCGTCCGGACACCGGTGGAGCGCCCATGAGCGGCCCCGGCCACCAGGACGGTGCGCCGGTGAGCGCCGGGCCGGGTCTCCTCGTCGAGGAGGCCGAGGACCGGGTGGTGTGGCGGCTCAACCGCCCCGAGGTCCGCAACGCCATCGACCGCGAGCTGGTCGCCGCGCTGCACCAGGCCTGCGCCGCCGTCGAGGACGACCCCAAGGTCGTCCTCCTCATCGGCGAGGGCGGCACCTTCGCGGCCGGCGCCGACATCGCTCAGCTCCGCGACCGCGGCCGCGACGACGCGCTGCGCGGCATCAACTCCAAGATCTTCGACCGTGTCCACCGGCTGCCGCTGCCGACGATCGGCCTCCTCGACGGGTACGCCCTGGGCGGCGGGGCCGAGCTCGCCTACGCCTGCGACTTCCGCATCGGCACGCCGCGCACCCGCATCGGCAACCCGGAGACGGGTCTCGGCATCCTGGCCGCGGCCGGGGCCGCCTGGCGGCTGGCCGAGCTCGTGGGGGAGCCGCTGGCCAAGGAGATCCTGCTCGCGGGCCGCGTACTGACGGCCGACGAGGCGCACGCCGTCCGGCTGCTCAACGAGATCGCCGATCCCGGCGACCTGCTCGCCGCCGGGCACCGGCTCGCCGACCGCGTCACCGCGCAGGCGCCGCTGGCGACCCGGCTGATGAAGGCCGTCTTCCACGCCCCACGGGACGCGCACCCGTTCATCGACGACGTGGCGCAGGCGGTCCTGTTCGAGACCGAGGACAAACACGCACGCATGACGGCGTTCCTGGACCGCCGTAACCGGAAAGGACGCACTTCATGAACGCTGACCTGCCCCGCATCGTGGGCGTCTACGGCGGCGGCCGGATGGGCGCCGGGATCGCGCACGCCTTCCTCGTCGCGGGCAGCTCCGTGGTCGTCGTCGAGAACGACGACGAGACGGCCGCCGCCGCGCGCGCCCGCGTGGACGGCAGCCTGGCCAAGGCCGCCGAGAGGGGCACGCTCGGCGAACCGCCCGGCACGGCCCTGTCCCGGCTGCGGACCACGACCGATCCCGCCGGCCTGGCCGGCTGCGAGCTCGTCATCGAGGCGGTGCCGGAGGACGCCGCGCTGAAGGCCGAGGTGCTGGCCGTCGCCGAGAAGCGGGCCCCCGGCGCGGTGCTCGCCACGAACACCAGCAGCCTGTCCCTGACCGGGCTCGCCGCCGGCCTGGCCGCGCCCGGCCGCTTCCTCGGCCTGCACTTCTTCAACCCCGTCCCGGTGAGCGACCTCGTCGAGATCGTCGCCGCGCCCGCCACCGAGCCCGTCCTCCTGACCCAGGCCCGGAGCTGGGTGACGGCCCTGGGCAAGACGCCCATCACCGTGACCGACTCGCCGGGCTTCGCCAGCAGCCGGCTCGGGGTGTGCCTGGCGCTGGAGGCGATGCGCATGCTCGAAGAGGGGGTGGCGAGCGCGGCCGACATCGACACCGCGATGACCCTCGGCTACCGGCACCCGGCCGGGCCGCTGCGCACCACCGACATCGTGGGCCTCGACGTGCGCCTGGCCATCGCCGAGCACCTGGCCCGCGAACTCGGGCCCCGCTTCGAGCCGCCGCGCATCCTGCGCGACCTGGTCGCGGCCGGGCACCTCGGGCGCAAGACGGGGCAGGGCTTCTACACCTGGTGACACCGCCCGCTCACCACGGTCGGGGGACAGGCGCCAGGGCCGGCCAGGGATGGACCGGTGCCGAACCCGGGCGGCTCAGGCCTCGTGCTTGGCCAGGCCGTCGAAGGCGATGGCGGTGATCGCGTCGGCGACCATCGCCAGATCGTACGCGCCGTCCGGCCGGTACCACTCGACCAGCGAGTTCACCATGCCGAACAGCAGCCGGCTCACCAGCGCCGGCGGCACGCTGTCGCGCAGCGCGCCCTCCGCGACGGCGTCCGCCACGAGCGCGGCCAGCCGGTCGTCGAGCCAGCGCCGCCGTTCCAGCGCCGCCAGCTCGACCTCGCTGTTGCCGCGCACCCGCAGCAGGAGCGTGACGGACGGCTGGTGCGCCACCAGCACCTCCACGCTGCGCCGCAGCACCTCGCGCAGCCGCTCGTAGGCGCTGACGCCGGCCTGGTCGCGCGACGCCTGGGTCACGACGGCGGTCAGCTCGTCGAGCGCGTCGTCCAGTGCCTGGCCGAGCAGCTGCTCCTTGCTGGTGACGTGATGGTAGATGGCAGGCTTGGTCAGCCCCAGCTCCTTGGCCAGGTCACCCATGCTGGTGGCGTCGTAGCCGCGGCGGTTGAACATCTCGATCGCGGCGCGCAGGATCGCGGACTGGTCATAGCCGGGTCGGCCCCGCCGGCGGCGTGGGGCCGGTTCAGCATGCTCAGTCGTGGTCACAAATGCAGCATCTCACGCGCCGCACCGCACCTGTGGTGGGGGCCGCACGAGCAGGCGAGGCCGCCGCCGTACCCCGGGAAGGAGCGCCCGCACCGGGTAGAGAGCCCGTCGGCCGCTGCCAGGACTCCAGCTGCCGTTGCACCAGCCGGCGGAAGGCGTCGGTCGCGGGATGAGAGGGGCTGCTCGGCCACACCAGATACACCGTCACCGGGGCGGCGTCGGACAGGGGCAGGTAGCGGATGCCCGGGTGGGGGTGGTTGTAGCCGATGCCCGCGGTGGTCACCCGACGGCTTCCCCGGTGGCGATGGTGGTGAGCCATTCGTCCACGCCCGGCACCTGGAAAGGTCGGGGGCCGCCGGGCGCCGGGCCACAGCTCGGACGTCGGCCTCGCCCCGCCGTACCGCCGCCTCGGGGTCGTCCACGCGCCGGACGTGCACGGGTGTGTCGGGGTGGCGGTCCCGCCAGGCGCGAAGGAGGGGAACCGTGTGGCTGTCCAGCGCGGACCAGGCGAAGGCCACCCGGATGGAGCGCGGCCGCGTCCCGTCGACCGCCTCGGTCAGCGCGGTGTCCACCTGGTCGAGGATGCGGTGGGCGTGCTCCCACAGCCGACGGCGTTCGTACGGGCGGCGGCCATCGAGATCGTACCCCAGCGGATCAACGCCGTCTCCTCGACGATCTTCACCGAAGACGTCGACAAGTACGGGGCCTCCTTTCCCGGGTTCCTGCCGGTGGACCTCGGCGATGTCGCCGCGACCTACGTCCGCTCCATCGAAGGCGCCCAGCCGGCCAGGTCTACGCCCTTCCGTAGGGCTGGTGCCTCTGTTGCCGTTTGCATGATCGGTCTTTGCCTCCATGGCCGCGGCGCACAGGTCGCAGAGGGGAAGTCCCTGATGGGGAGGTCGTCATGGAGAAGGTCCGGCTGGGTCGTACGGAGCTGCGCTTGACCCGACATCATGGCCGCCGCCGTGCCGTGCGGGGACCCGTACCGGAGGGAATGTGATGACCACTGTCGCAGTGCTCGGCACCGGGCTGATGGGGGCGGCGATGGCCCGGCGCATGGCCGGGCAGGGCCTGGACGTGCGCGCCTGGAACAGGTCCGCGGACAAGGTCCGGGCACTCGCGCCCTGGGACGTGACCGCGGCGGACAGCGTGGAGGAGGCCGTGCGCGACGCCGACGCCGTGCTCACCACGCTGCCGACCGGCGACGTGGTGGCCTCGCTGGCGGCCCGGTTCCTGCCCGCCATGCCCGCCGAGGCCGTCTGGCTGCAGATGAGCACGGTGGGCGGCACGTGGGCCGAGCGGCTGCTCCGGCAGGCCACCGAGGCCGGGCGGCGCATGATCGACAGCCCCGTGTCCGGCAGCAGCGAACCGGCCGCGCACGGCACCCTGACGCTGATCGTCTCCGGTGACAAGGAGGCGCTCGGCCACGCCCGGCCGGTGCTCGATGTCCTCGGCTCGCACACCGTCCACGTGGGCACCGGGGCGCAGGCCTCCCGGGTGAAGCTGATCGTCAACAGCTGGATGACGGCGTCGGTGGTGGCCATGGCCGACACCCTGCTCGCCTGCGAGCAGCTGCGCGTGGATCCCTCCCTGGTGCTGCAGGTGCTGGACGACGGCCCGCTCCGCATGCCGTACGCGATGCAGAAGGCCGAGGAGATCCGCGCCCGCGCCTACCCGGCCGGCTTCCCGCTCGAACTCGCGCTCAAGGACCTGGGCCTGCTCGCCGACGAGCGCGACCGGCAACCTCGGCTGCCCGGCGTCCTGCGTGACACGCTGCGGCGGGCGGTCGAATCGGGCCACGGCCGCGAGGACATCGCCGCCGTCGCCGAATCCATGAAGCAGGACACCGCCTGACACGCCCACACCCACGCCGACGCCGCGAGGAAACCCTGGACGGAACCCGCCCCGTCCGCCGGCATCCGGGCGGTCGCAGTGGCGTGCGGCGCGCGTACCCCAAGGACAAACGCGCCCGGCTGACGGCGCTCAAGGACCGGTACGACCCGGCAACGTCTTCCACCTCAACCACAACATCTCGCCGACGTCACGGGGCCGGGCGTACTGACCGCAGAGGTTCGGGCGCGGGACCGCTCCAGGACGTCAGACGCGGCTGGCCACGCGGCTCCCGCCGATGGCCAGCTCGGACCAGAACTGCCGGTAGCGGCCGGAGTGGAAGACGAGCGGCTCCCCTTCGGCCCGCTGGTAGCGCTCCACCGCCCCGACGACGATGTGGTGGTCGCCGCCGTCGTGGACGCGCTCCGTGCGGCAGACGAAACTGGCCAGCGTCCCGGCGAGTATCGGCAGGGGCGTGCCGAGCAGCTCCACCCCGGCGAACTTGTCGGCCGCGGGCGTGGCGAAGCGCCGGGACAGGTGGTCCTGGTCGGCGGCGAGGACGTTGACGGCGAACCGCCCGGCCCGCAGGAAGAGCGGCGCGCTGGGCGCCCGGTTCGACAGGCAGAAGAGCACCAGCGGCGGATCGAGCGAGACCGAGGTGAAGGAGTTGACGGTCACGCCGGCCCGCTCCCCGTCGGCGGTCACCGTCGTGATCACCGCCACCCCGGTCGCGAACTGCCCGAAGGCCTCACGGAGCGATCTCATGCCGCGACCCTGCTCAGGTAGGTCTCGGCCCGGCCGGCGTCCATGAACCACTCGGCGTAGTCGGCCGGGTCGTCGAAGCCGTTGACGAATCGGGAGGCGATCTCCGGATGCTGTCCCGCGGCGCCCAGGAGCGCCAGGTGGTGGGGTTCGGCCGGCGCCAGCAGGGCGTTGGTCCAGTTCGTGACGTGCTGGGCCTGCGTCCAGAAGAGGTCGAAGGTGCGCCGCATCCAGTCCGCGTCGAACGGCTGCCCGCCCCGTTCCACGATGGCCCGCAGGTAGGTGGCGGCGCACTTGGCGGCGTTGTTGCTGCCCTGCCCGGTGATCGGGTCGTTGAGCACCACGACGTCGGCGACGCCGAGCACCGGCGCGCCGGAGGGCAGAACGGCGACGGGACGGCGCACCGTGGGGGCGAAGCGGCCGGTCAGGACCGCGTTGGCGTCGGTGAGCTCGATCCCGGCGCAGCGCCCGGCCTCCCACGGGAAGAAGGTCTCCAGGATCCGGCGGCTGCGCGCGAGATGCTCGGCGGGGCCGCGCACGTCGCCCCAGCAGTCCATGGGACCGCCCGGCACGCCCTCGAACACCATGATCTCGCAGGGGCCGGTGTGCGTGAGGGCGGGGAAGACGAAGTATTCGCCCACGCCGGGGAGCAGGTTGAAGCAGACCGCCGAGTGATCGGGGCGGGGGGCGAGGCCGTTGACGTAGGTGACCGCGAGCGCGCGCTGCGGGGCGGTGTACGGGGAGCGTGCGGGGTCCCGCTCGAAGAGCGAGGCGATCTGTCCCTTCCCGGCGGCGACCAGCACCAGGTCGTACCGGGCGGCGTAGCTCTCCAGGTCCTCGGGGGTGGCGTCGTGCAGGACGAGCTTGCCGCCGAGCCGCTCGAACTCGCCCAGCCAGGCCGGCATCTTCAGCCGCTGGTCGACCGAGCGGGCCGGGACGTCCAGCCGTGCCGCCCAGTCGAGGGCCTTGCCGCCCTCCGGGCTCGGCACCGTGAGCGCGATGCCCTCGATGGGCGGGCAGACGCCGGCCCACCAGTCCAGGCCGAGCTCGTGCTCGTGGGCCTGGGCGGTGCCGAACATGGCCTGGCCGGACATCACCCGGCCGTCGCGGATGGACTCGGGGGTGCGATTGGAGATCACGGTGACGTCGTAGCCGTGCTGGAGCAGGCCGATGGCCAGGTGCAGGCCGGCCTGGCCGGCACCGACGACGAGGATGTCGCGCATGGTGGTGTGTCCCTTGTGTGTCAGGAGTGGAGGTTCTGATCGGCGCCTGACAAGAAAGGTACGGTCGGCGCGCCCGCCCGGGCCATCCGCTGAGCGCGGATCTCATCCACCTGACGCGGAACCCCTGCGCAACGTCTCCGACGGCGGCTGCCCGTACCTCTCGCGGTACTGGGCGGCGAAACGTCCCTGGTGTAGGAAGCCCCATCGGGCGGCCACCGTGGTCACCGTGGCCCTGGCCGGGTCGGCCGTCCTGAGCTCGTCGTGCACCCGCGCCAGCCGTACCTGCCTGAGGTGGGCCATCGGGGTCAGCCCGAGATGCGCGCGGAAACCCTCCTGGAGGGAGCGGCTGCTGACCGCGACGGCACCGGCGATGTCGGTGGTGGTGAGCGGGAGGTGGGCGTGCCCCTCGATGAACTCCATCGCCCGCCGCACGACCTTCGGCAGCGCGGGCGGCCTGGGCGCCGTCAGCCGCTCCTGGTAGTTGGACGGCTGCATGGTCAGCAGCAGGGTGATCAGCGCGTTCTCCAGGTGCGCGATGGCCAGCGGGTGGCCGGTCAGCCCGTCGTCGCGCTCGGCCTCCCTGACGAGCAGGTCGGCCATGTCCCGCCAGGACCGGGTCCAGCCCGTCGTCAGGTCCATGCCGAGGTCGAAGACGATCGGGTCGTCGAGCTGTTCGCCGAGCATCTGCTCCAGCGAGCGCTCGATCGAGGCGCGCTCGAACTTGACCAGCAGCTGGGGGCAGCCGGCGGCCCAGCGCATGTTGAGGTGGCGGGTCGGCGAGGGCAGCGCGGCCAGCGACGGGGTGGAGACGATCTCCTTGTCGCCGGCGCGGATCAGGCTGCGCCCGGCCAGCGGGAACATGACCAGGAAGAACGTGTCGAGGTCGCCTGGTTCGATGCGCACGTCGGCCCCGTAGTCGAGGTAACTGATGCGGACCGAGCCGAGCTGGACGGAGTTGAACCGGGCCGACAGCAGGTCCGCGTCCCCGGCCAGGTCCAGCCGGTGCGGGCAGAACACCTTGGCGACCTCGCCGCGGACCTCGTCGAGATCGGAGCTGGCGAAGACAGCACGGTTGCTGAGGAGCACACCAGATGATCGTCGTTCGCGATCTCGGCGTTCCACGTAAAAGGACGCACAGCAGAGCGCCCCGCCTCTTCCGGCAGGGTTCATCGCATGCTCGCGGTGGCGTCATCCGCGCGTCTCGGACGATCTCTTGAATCGTGTGCTGCCCTTGATCGAACTGGGGCGTAGGCGGGGGCGTCGCCTCCGCATCATCCTTTGACCCGAGGTTCCCATGAAATTGATGGTCTTGAACCATCGTCATATGACGCCACTGATCGTGGCGCTCGCCGCGGCGACCACGCTGGCGGCCTTACCTGCCGCCGCGTACGCGGACGACAGCCGGCCCGCGCCGGTCACCGGCGGAATCCCGTTGATCAACACGGCCGAGCGGATCGGTCCGGGGATCGACCTGCAGCACGTGAAGGCGCTCGACCAGAAAGGCTGGTACGACGCGCACTTCCTGTCGGTGGACCTGTCCAACAGCGCGGTCGGCACGGACCTGCTGACCGCCGGACCGGTCGCGTTCGGCGGGCCGCTCAGCGTGGCCGCCAACAAGGCCGGCGCCGTCGCGGGCGTCAACGGCGAGTTCTTCGACATCGGCAACTCCAACGCGGCGCTCGGCGGCGAGGTCCAGAACGGGCAGCTCCGCAAGACCGCCGACATCGGCGGCCGCCAGCACGTCGGCGTCGGCGGCGACGGCATAGCCCGGCTCGTGGACCTCACGGTCGACGCGACCGCGAACTTCGCGGGCGCGGACCATCGGGTCCTGTCGATCAACGCGGCGAACGGCGGCGGGGTCCCCGCGGACGGCCTGATCGCGTTCACCTCCGCGTGGGGCGACTACAGCCGCAACCGCGGCCTGGGGGGCGTGGGCACCGATCAGATCGCCGAGGTGCTGGTCGAGAACGGCTCGGTCGTGTCGGTCACGCCGAACGGTCCCGCGGGCTCGGGCACGATCCCGGACGGCGGCTTCGTGCTCGTCGGGCGCGACGCGGCGGCGGTCGCGATCCGCGCGCTGCGGCCCGGCGACCCGGTGGCGCTCAGCTACGAGCTCGCCGACGACGTGGCCAAGCAGATGAAGTTCGCGCTCGGCCACGGCGGCACCATCGTCTCCGGCGGCCAGGCCGTAGGCGGCCTCGACCCCTCGATCGCCCCGCGCACCGCGCTCGGCTTCAAGGACGGCGGCCGCACGCTCGTGCTCGCCACCTGGGACGGCCCGGGCGGCACCGGCAAGGGCGGCGTCGGGATCGACAAGGAAGCGCGCGACCTCGTCGCGATGGGCGTGGAGACCGCGGTCAACCTCGACGGCGGCGGCTCGACCACGATGGTGGCCCGCGCGCTCGGCGAGGACGGCGCGACCGTCCGCAACGTCCCGTCCGACGGCCACGAGCGCAACGACCCGAACGGCGTGGGGGTGTTCGTCGCGAAGGGCGACGGCAAGCTGCACGAGCTCCTCGTCAAGCCGGCGCCGGGTGCGGCGTCTGCCGACGGTGGCGTGAAGGTCTTCCCGGGGCTGCACCGTACGCTCCTCGCGGAGGGCGTCGACGACCACCAGACGCCGGTGGAGGTCGACCCGAAGTCCGTGCGGTGGTCCGCTCGGGGAGCGTCCGTCAGCGGCGGCACGCTCGCGGCCCCGGCCGAGCCGAAGGGTTCCATCAAGGTCGAGGCGCGGGTGGGCCATCAGAAGGCGCGCGCGGAGGTCACCGTCCTCAACCCGGTCGACAGCGTCGAGCTGTCGTCCCAGCGCCTGTCGATCGCCGACGCGACCCCCGCCAACGCGGTCACCGTCTCCGTGACCGGCCGCGACGACCAGGGCTACACGGCCCCGATCGACCCGCAGGACCTCTCGCTCGACTACGACCGCGGCGTCGTCGACATCCAGCCGGCGGACGGCAAGCTGAAGATCACCCCGCTCAGCGCCGCGGGCACGATCCTCACGGTCTCGGCCGGCGGCAGGTCGGTCCAGCTGCCGATCTCGGTCGGCGTCCAGACCACGACGGTCTACGACTTCGACGACGACGTGCTCGCCCGCTGGCGCAACAACAGCACCGCGGCCACGACGTTCTCGGCGGACCCCGACGGGCTGCGGGTCGACTTCACCGCGATGCGCAACGTGGGCATCGCGGCGGTGTCGGCGGCCCGGCGCGTCCCGGTGCCCGGCCAGCCGCTGCGCCTGCGGACGCGGATCAGGTCGAGCATCAGCGTGCCGAACGGCCTGACGTACCTGGCCTACTACGACGCGAACGGCAAGAGCACCGGTGTCTACGGCACCGCCCTGACCGCGAGCGACGACTGGCAGTACGCGACGTTCACGCTGCCGGCGAGCGCGGCGTTCCCGATCTCGATCTCGGGCTTCCAGGGCATCAACACGAGCGTCGCCCAGCAGAAGGCGGGCACGTTCGTCCTGGACCGCATCGAGGCCGACGTCCCGACGGCGATCGACCTGCCCGCCCAGCCCGACCTGCGGCCCGACCCGCTCGTCTCCGACGACGGCTCGCTGCTCCAGGGCCCCGGCACGTGGCAGTTCGCCACGCTGTCGGACGTGCAGTTCACCGCCGACAACCCGGCGCTGTCCCAGGTCGCGACGGCCGCCATCAAGCGGATCCGCCAGACCGGGCCCGACCTGATCGTCCTCAACGGCGACATCACCGACCGTGGCCTGCCGCAGGACCTCGCGCTCGCCCGCCAGGTGCTCACCGACGCCGGGTGCGCTCTCGTCCCGGTCGGCCAGGAGCCGCCGGAGGACAGCACGCCGGACCCGAAGGCGGGCTCGATCCCGTGCTACTACGTGCCGGGCAACCACGAGTCCTACGGCCTCAACAACACCCAGTCCGACCTGACGAACTTCAGCAACGAGTTCGGACAGCCGTACCGGACGTTCGACCACAAGGGCACCCGGTTCATCCTGCTCGCCAGCTCCCTCGGGTCGCTGCGCGGGACGGCGTGGGACCAGCTCCCGATGGTGCAGCAAGCGCTTGCCGACGCCAAGAAGGACCGGTCGGTGCGCAACGTCCTGGTGTTCGCCCATCACCCGGTGGACGACCCCGCCGAGGCGAAGTCCAGCCAGCTCGGTGACCGCGACGAGGTCGCGCTCATCGAGAACCTGCTCACGGACTTCCGTGGCTCCTCGGGCAAGGGTGCCGCGATGGTCGGGTCCCACGCCCAGATCGCCGACGTCCACCGCCTGGAGGGCGTCCCGTACATGGTGCTGCCGTCGTCCGGCAAGAACCCGTACGGCACGCCGGACCGCGGCGGTTTCACCGGGTGGGTCGACTGGTCCGTCGACCCCCGGCGGAACGCGGACCAGCAGTGGATCGAGGCGGAGGTGCGCGCCTTCGCGCAGTCCATCACGCTCGACGCCCCGGACTCGGTCGAGGTGAGCGGGACGGCGCAGCTCTCGGGCAGCATCGTGCAGCCGGAGGGCGTGTCGGCGGGCACGCGTGTGGTGCCGCTGCGGTATCCGATGTCGGTCGACTGGAGCGGCTCGTCCAACCTGGCGATCGGCAGCGGGAAGGCGGCCGTCGACGCGGCCCGCCGCAAGGGCAAGGTCGCGATCCTCGACCCCCGGACCCGGACGCTCACCGCGCTGAACCGTGGCACGGTGACCGTATCGGTGACGAACGAGTCGATGCGCGCCTACACCGACGACAGCTCGCTCGCGCCGGTCACGACCTCGAAGACCATCCAGGTCGTACGCGGCGGGAAGTGACCGTCGCCGGCACCGGCGCCTCGCCGGGACACGCCGACGCGGTGTGGAGCCGAGCGGTTTCCCGTCCCCGGCGTCAGGGCCCGTTCAGGTAGGTGAGGACGGCGAGGACGCGGCGGTTGGTGTGGTCGTCGTCGGTGATGCCGAGTTCGCCGAACATGGAGGTGGTGTGCTTGGCGATGGCGCTCTCACTGGGGAACAGCCGCCGGCCGACGGCCTGATTCGACAATCCCTCGGCCATGAGGGCGAGCACCTCGTGCTCGCCGTCGCCACCACCTCGTGCCCGTACGCCCGCAGGAGGCGGATCATCCCGTCGCGCAGGAGGTACAGGTCTCCGGCTACGACGATGCGCATGGCACCGCCATCCGCGCCCGGGTCGGACCGCCCGCGGGGCTGGTGATTCCGCGGTGCCGTCGAAGGTCGCGAGCCGGCGGCGCGGCCCCTCAAGCCCGCCGCCGGCTCGCACGCCGGCCCCTCCCGCGCCGTCGTCCTCGACCTCGACGGAGACACCGGTGCCGTCGCGGGAGATGGAGATCCGCGCCCGGCCGGCCCGGGCGTGCTTGACCGCGTTGGTCAGCAGCTCGGCCACCCCGAAGTACGCGGCGGACTCGATCGGCGGGGTCCAGGCGTAGCTCGACGCCGGCGCTGACGGTGGTCTCGAGCGGGCTGTCCAGGGCGAGGGCGCGGACGGCGTCGACGAGCCCCCGCTCGTTCAGCACCGGCGGAGGCATCGAGGTGGCGAAGGCCGTGATGGGCGGTCGGCGTTTGCCTTGACGCTTATGTCAGGGATGTACCGTGACCGCGAACTCTGATCTCCGAGGATGACGATGAAATTTGCCATCAGCTACTCGACAGCCGACGGGCTCGACCCCGACCGGTTCGTGGCCTGTGCCCGGCATGCTGAGGACTGCGGCTTTGACGGGCTGTACCTGCCCGAGCACATCGCGCTGTATCCCGGCGCCACGCTCGGCCCCTTCGAGTTTCCGCCGTCCCTGCCCTATCCCGATCCGCTCGACTGCCTGGCCTTCGTCGCGGCCGCCACCCGGCGCATCCTGCTCGGCACGGCCGTGCTGCTGTTGCCGTACCACCACCCCGTGGTCCTGGCCAAGCGTCTGGCGACCATCGACGTGCTGTCCAAGGGGCGGATGCGGCTGCTCACCGTGGGGCTGGGCACGCTGCCCGGCGAGGCCAGGGCGACCGGGGTCGACTTCAGCAGCCGCGGCCGCCGTACCGACGAGGCCATCGACGTGCTCCGGCTGCTGTGGGAAGGCGATGAGAAGGGCGTCAGCTTCGACGGCGAGTTCTTCGGCTTCGACGACGTGACCAGCTACCCGAAGCCGTACGCGGCCACGCGCCTGCCGATCCACGTCGGCGGGTCGAGCCGGGCGGCCGCACGACGCGCCGGGCGGCGCGGCGACGGCTATTTCCCGGGCGGCGCGCTCACCCCGGAGGAACGCGCGATCCAATGGGAGCTGGCCCGAGCCGCCGCCGCGGAGGCGGGCCGTGACCCCGGCCGGCTGGAGTACACCCGGTGGGGGTCGATCGACATGTCCGCCGAACGGGTCGAGCAGTTCGCCGCGCAAGGCGTGACCCGCATCGTGGTCAGCCCCACCTCGGCGGAACCGGAACACCAGCGTGATGAGATGTCGGCGTTCGCCGAACGGTTCGCTCTGCCCGGCGCCGGCTGACCCCGGGTGGATCAGGGAGCGGTGGCGTGGACGGCGTCGAGGATCAGGTCGGTGACGCGGTCGGGGTGAGCGAGCATCACCAGGTGTGAGGACCGCACGTCGACGGTGGTCATGCCGGCCCGTTCGTAGCCGTAACGCTCGACGTCGGGGTTGATGGTGCGGTCGGCCGTGGCGACCAGGCCCCAGGAGGGCTTGGTCTTCCAGGCGGCTGCCGGGGCCTGCTCGGCGAAGGCCCGCGCGGCCAGCGGGCGCTGGGAGACGGCGAGGACAGAGGCGAGGGCGGGGTCGACGTCGGCGGCGAAGATCGCCGGGAACCTGTCGATCCGGACCGACACGTCGGTGCCCGGCTCGGTGGACCCCTCGATCGGGAACGGGGTGTAGACGAGGGCACCGCCGAGGTCGGAGTCGGGGAAGCGGCCCTGCAGCTCGCCCAGGCTCTCGCCTTCCTCCAGGGCGTAGCCGGCCAGGAAGACCAGTGCCCTGACGTTGTCCTCCATGCCGGCGACGGTGATGACCGCGCCGCCGTAGGAGTGGCCGACCAGGATGACCGGGCCGGGCAGCCGGCGGACGATCGAGGCGATGTAGGCGGAGTCGCCGAGCAGGCTGCGGTTGGGCACTGCGGGGGCCACCACGTCGAGGCCGCGGGCGATCAGCCCGGGGATGACGCGGGCGAAGCTGGACGCGTCGGCGAACGCGCCGTGGACCAGGACGACGGTCGGGCTGTCAGGACGGGACATGAGAACTCTCTCTGTTGACGGCTTTCCCTGGGGGCAGCTCGTGCGGGAAGGGTGGACGGAACAGTAGAGGTGATCGACCGGGGCGCCTTGCCCGCCAGTGCCTCACTTCTGGCCGGTCAGTGCCCTTGGGAGCTCTTCGGAAGGATTCGTTGCCGCGACACCCGTGCCCACCTCCGGTTATGTGCGGCTGTACCCTGTGGTGCGGTGTTCGGGAGGCGGTGGCCGCATCGCGGGGCGGGGTGGTATGGAGCGGTCCAGTTGTGATCTTCGTTTCGCACTGCTCGGGCCCGTACGGGCCTGGCGGAACGGGTCGGAACTCGAGCTCGGCCCCCCACAACAACGAGCCCTGCTGGCCCTGCTGCTGGCAGGCTCGGACCGGGCGGTGACCGTCGAGGAGATCGTGGACGTGCTCTGGCGGGCCGATTCCCCCGCTAGCGCGGTCAACATCGTCCAGCGGTACGTCGGCAGGCTGCGCAGGCTGCTCGACCCGGAGCTGCCGCCGCGTTCGGAGGGCACCCTGCTGGTGCGCAGCGGGGGCGGATACCGGTTGGAGGCGGCATCCGGCAGCGTGGACCTGCTGGTCTTCCGGCGCGGTGTGGAGCAGGCCCGGCGCGCGGACGCGGCGGGAGACGCCGAGCTGTGCGTGCGGCTGCTGGTGGAGGCGCTCGACCTGTGGCGAGGGCCGGTGGCGGCCAACGTGGAGGTGGACGTTCGCACCCATCCGGCGTTCGTCGCGCTGGAGCGGGAGTACGTGAGCGCGGTGCGCCAGGCCGCGGACGTGGCGCTGCGCGCCGGTGCGGGGGAGCGGGCACTGGTGGCGGTGCAGCGGGCGGCTGAGGCGTATCCGCTGGACGAGTCGTTGCAGGCCAGGCTGATCCGGATGCTCGCGGCCACCGGGCAGCAGGCGGCCGCGTTCACGGCCTTCCACGCCCTCCGCGACCGGCTCTCGGACGAGCTGGGCGTCGACCCCGGTGCGGAGGTGCGAGCGGCGCACGAATCCGTCCTGTCCGAGTCCGCCGCTCCTCCCGCGCAGCCTGCCCAGCCCGCCGCGCCGAGGCTTCCCGCGGTGGTGCCGGCGCAGTTGCCCGTGGACCTGGCGACCTTCAGCGGGCGCCGCGACCAGGTCGCGGAGCTGCTCGAACGGGTGTCCGACGCGCATCGGACCGTCCTCATCAGCGCGATCGGCGGCATGGCCGGGATCGGCAAGACCACGCTGGCGATCCACGTCGCGCACCGGCTCGCCGGCCGGTTCCCCGACGGCCAGCTCTACAGCAACTTGCGCGGTTTCGACCCGGATGAGGCGCCCCTCGCCCCGGCCGACGTGCTGCGCGGATTCCTGGAAGCCCTCGACGTGCCGCCCGAGCGCGTGCCGTCGGGCCTGGACGCGCGCGCGGCGCTGTTCCGCAGCTCGCTGGCCGGGCGGCGGATGCTGATCCTGCTCGACAACGCGCGCGACACCGCGCAGGTGACCCCACTGCTGCCGGGCACGCCGGGCGCACTCGTGCTGGTCACCAGCAGAAGCCACCTGCTCGGGCTGGTCGCCATGCACGGCGCGCATGCGCTTGTGCTGGACGTGCTGCCGGTCGATGAGGCACGCGACTTCCTGGCCCGGCGGGTGGGCGAGGCCCGGGTGGCGGCCGAGCCGGACGCGGCCGAGGAGATCATCGCCCGGTGCGCGCGGCTGCCGCTGGCGCTGGCGATCGTGGCGGCCCGCGCGGCCGGGAACCGCGCGTTCACGCTGTCGTCCATCGCGGCCGAGCTGCGCCACGCGGACGGCAGCCTGCACGCGTTCGCCGGCCCCGACGCGGCGATCGACGCCAGGACCGTCTTCTCCTGGTCCTACAGGACGCTCAGCCAGGGCGCGGCCCGGCTGTTCCGGCTGCTCGCCGTGCACCCCGGCCGCGGCGAGGTGGGCCTCCACGCGGCCGCCGCGCTCGCCGGCGCTCCGGCGCAGCCGCTCCTGGCCGAGCTGGTCGCGGCCAACCTCCTCGCCGAGACCTCGCCCGGGCGGTACGCCTTCCACGACCTCCTGCACGCCTACGCCGCCGAACTCACCGAGGAGGGCGAGGGCCGGGAGGCCCTGCGGCGGGTGCTGGACCACTACCTGCACACGGCCCATGCCGCCCACCGAGCGATCGCGCCACTGATGAAGGGGATCACGGTGGAGCCGCCCGTGCGGGGCGTACCGGAGACCCGCTTCACTGATGAGGAGCGGGCGGAGACCTGGCTGCGTACTGAGCATCGCGTGCTGGTGGCCGCCATCCAGACGGCGGCGCGGTCGGGGTTCGACAGGCACGCCTGGCAACTCGCCTGGGCACTGACGGAGTTCCTTGAGCGGAGGGGATACCGGGAGGAGGCGCTGGCCACTCATCGGACGGCGGTCCAGGCCGCCGAACGGCTGGGGGACCCCGGCGCGCAGGCTCACGGGTATCACAACCTGGGCGGGGCGGCGAGGGATCTGGGGCGCACGCACGAGGCGCTCGATTACGCCTCCCGCGCCCTTGAACTGTTCGGCAAAGTGGGCGATCTCGACAAGCAGGCGCAGGCCATGCGCAGCGTCTCGTACGAACTCCACCGGCAGGGACGGACCGCGGAGGCATTGGCCCTCACTGAGCAGGCGCTTGAGCTGTTCACCGTCACCGGCGACGCTCGCGGGCAGGCGACCACGCTCAACGACGTCGGCTGGTACCACATGCAGCTCGGTCACTACCAGCAGGGCCTGGAACACTGCACGAGCGCGGTCGAGCGACTGGCGCGACTGGGATTTCGCCGGGGCGAGGCCGCGGCCTGGGACAGCGTCGGTTACGGCCGGCACCGGCTCGGCCAGTTCCAGCAGGCGATCATCGCCTATCGGTGCGCTGTGGAGCTGCGCAACAGCACGGGCACCCGTTACCCCGAGGCATCGTCGCTCGGGCGACTGGGGGATGTGCATCTGGATGCCGGAGAGCCGGAGGCCGCACGTGAGGCGTGGCAGGCCGCCCTGACGATTCTCACCGACCTGCGCCATTCCGCCGCAGAGGAGATCAGGACCAAGCTGGCGGCTCTCTGAACAGCCCGGTCACAGATCTCGCACAGTTCGTCCACAGGGTCCTTCCTAGGCTCGGCATGCCTAGGAAGGACCTACTTCATGTCTGCTCGTGCGATGAGTCGTGCCGGGATACGGAGCGCCAAGCCGCCCTCGCCCATCTTGCCCATCCGCCTTTCGCCGTGTGCGCTCGTCACGCCGCCGGGCCGGTCGCGGGTGCGTGTCGCTCCTGGTGAGGGGAGAGCGGGTTGAGCAGGGTGGTGACCACCGCCTCCGTCCCCGACCGTGACAAGGCCGCCTACTGGAACGACGCGGTGAGCAGGGCACTGGTGCCGATGGCCGTCGTCCCGCAGGGCGACGGGCCGTTCGACGGCCGGATCGCGACCGACCGCCTCGGGTATCTCCGGGTCTCGACCATGGAGGCCGACGCCAAGCGGATAAGCCGCACGCCGAGGCTGATCGCGCGCTCGTCGGAGGAGGCGTTCGTGGGGATCGGGGTCCAGGTGTCGGGCACGGCAACGGTGATCCAGGATGGCCGGCGGGCCGAGGTGGGCGCGGGCGATCTGGTGGTGTACGACACAGCGAGGCCGTACTCCATCAGCTATCCGCAACGGTTCGCCACGCATGTCTTCCAGCTGCCCCGCCGCGTGCTGGGCGTGGTGGAGGCCGACATCCGGCAGGTCACCGGCACCGCCATCGGCACCGCGGACGGCTTCGGCTCGATGCTGGTGCCCTTCCTGGCCGCGCTGGCCGCCTCGGCCCACGCCTACCCGCCGGCCGTGGCGGATCGATTGGCGGGCAACGTGGTCGACCTGTTCTCCACGCTGGTGGCCGAGCGGACCGGCCGGCCCACCCCGGAGGCGGACACCGCCCGTGCCCACCTCGTCCTGCGGGTTCGCAAGCACATCAACCAGCATCTGGGCGATCCCGATCTGTCGCCGGAGAGCATCGCGCGGGCACTCCGGATCTCCATCCGCCACCTGCACCGGGTCTTCGAGGCCGAGGGGATCACGGTCGGCCGGCTCATCCAGCACCGGCGCCTGGAGGAGTGCGGGCGCGAGCTGGCCCGCCGCGGCAGGAGGGCGCCCACGGTGTCGGTCGTGGCGCAGCGATGGGGGTTCGTCAGCCCCGCCCACTTCAGCCGTGCCTTCCGCGCGGTGTACGGGGTTTCCCCTCGGGAGTGGCGCAGCCTTCGTGTCGCCGATGGAGACGGCGGGCCGGGGCCGGTCCCTCGTGGCATTTCCGGGCAACAAGCAGGGCGTTCCAGGACAACAGACGGCAAGGGATCGCCCATAACGTGAGGGGCATCCCGGGCGGCGCAGGTCACGAACGCCCGGCCGCATCCTGCCCCATCGAGCCCACCGCCCGCGGCTTCCACCGCCTGTCGCCGGCCGCGACGGTCGTGGAGATCGAGGGCGCCCCGCACGGCCTGCTGCGGACCCACGCCACCGAGGTCGATCAGGGCCCTGCTCGGCTTCATCAAGTGACGCGGCAGCACGTCCGTACGCCGCGTCTCACGACACCCCTTCTCACCTTTGGAGCGATCCATGAACCAGCCTGTCCTCGAACCTGCCGCGCGTGCCTTCGCCGAGGCCACCGCACGGCCGCCCTTCCTGTTCCAGATCCCGCCGGCCGAGGGCCGCAAGGCCGTCGACGACGTGCAGTCCGGGCCCATCGCCAAGCCCGCCGTGGACGAAGAGTGGGTGACGATCCCCGGCGGCCCCACCGGCCAGGTCAAGGCCCGCATCGTCCGGCCCGCCGGCCGGACGGGCGACCTGCCCGTGATCATCTACATCCACGGCGCCGGCTGGGTGTTCGGCAACGCCCACACCCACGACCGGCTGGTGCGCGAGCTCGCCACCGGAGCCGGCGCCGCCGTGGTCTTCCCCGAGTACGACCCGTCGCCCGAGCACCGCTACCCGGTGGCGATCGAGCAGAACTGGACCGTGGCGCAGTGGATCGTCACCGAAGGCGCCGCCAAGGGCCTGGACGCCTCCAGGATCGCGGTGGCCGGCGACTCGGTCGGCGGCAACATGAGCGCCGCCCTGACGCTGATGGCCAAGCGGCGCGGCGGGCTGCCGTTGCGGCAGCAGGTGCTGTTCTACCCGGTGACCGACGCGTCCTTCGGCACCGGCTCCTACCACCAGTTCGCCGAGGGCTACTTCCTGCGCCGCGACGGCATGCAGTGGTTCTGGGACCAGTACACCACCGACGAGGCCCAGCGCGCCGAGATCACCGCCTCCCCGCTGCGGGCCTCGCTGGAGGAGCTGGCAGGGCTGCCCCCAGCACTGATCATCACCGCCGAGGCCGACGTGCTGCGCGACGAGGGTGAGGCGTACGCCAACAGGCTGCGCACCGCGGGAGTGCCGGTGACCGCCGTGCGCTACCTGGGCATCATCCACGACTTCGTGATGCTCAACGCGCTGCGCGAGACGCATGCGGCCGAGTCGGCGATCGAGCTGGCCATCGGCACGCTGCGCCGCGCCCTCGCCGAGAGCTGAGACGGGACCCGCGGGCCCCGTCCACCTCACCCGGCTGACCTCGCGCGGAGGCCGCCCGGGTCAGCGGCACCGGCGGGGGCGCGCGGCGCTCACCCAGCGAGGGTGGTCTCGGCCAGCTCGCGCCAATCCCGCTGCTGTCCGGCACGGGTCGCCTCGGTGAACCCGGTTTCACCGAGGCGGCTCCGCGCGTCCGCGGCGATCCTGGAAGCGTCCGGATGCGAACGATCCGGCATACCGCGCACGCCGTCGCTCGCCGCGAGCAAACGTACGGCCTGCTCGTACTGTCCTCGGCGCACCGCGAGATCCGCGATCCCGATCAACACCTCGGCGATCAGCGGCGGGTACGTCGTCGCCGTGGCCGCGCTCAACGCCTCGCTCCGATGAACGCCGGCCTTCTCGAGATCCTCGCTGAGGTAGCCGTTCAGGTCGTGGAACTTGGCGCGGAAGAACAGCCACTGTTCCTCGTCGCCCATCAGCGTCTCCACCGTCGCCAGGTGCCGGTGCGCCTCGTCCGGCTCGCCGCGCCAGCGCGCCAGCTGCGCCTTCGAGAACGCCAGGTCGGTGAGCACCTCCGGCCAGGCGATCCAGCCCGCGCACCGCTGCGCTTCGGCCATGGCGGCGGTGCTGGAGCGCTCATCGCCGAGCAGCCAGTACAGCTGGGCCTGCCGCGACCGCGCGCTGACCACGTCCTCGGTCGCGCCCACCTCGGTCAGCGCCGTAGCCGCCTCCTCGTAGTGCTCGCACGCGCGTGCGAACTCGCCGCGCATGGCGACCCGATCGGCCAGGAAGGTCAGCGCCGTCGAGATCCCCCACCGGTCACCCAGCGTGCGGAACTCGGCGAGGGCGGTCTCGATGTCGACGTCCACGTCGGTCTCGTCGGCGCTGAGCGTGAGCCGCAACCGGCCACGGGTGAGCCTGGCCTGCGCCCGCACCCAGGGATCGTCGTCGTCGATGAGCGACTCGAACGCGGGCAGGAACTCCGCCGGCCCCTGCAGCATCCGCTCCAGCGGCCGGACGAACACGAGCATCTGGTGGCGATACCCGCCGCGCTCGATGAGCCGGTGCGCCTCGTGGATCCACTCTCGCGCCTGATACTGATCGCGGCCGGGCCCGGAGGTCACGAACACGGCCGCGATGCCGTACGCCATCGCCCGCACCTCATCGGACACCTCACCGGGCAGCGAGGTCGCCGCGATGCTCAGCTCGGTGCCCTCGGCCCGGTGCCCGCTGAGGAAGTAGTACCAGCCCACGGCCCCGACCAGCCGCATCGCCTCCTGGGCCCATCCCTCGGCGATCGCCCCGCGCAGGGCCGCGTTGATGTTGTCGTGCTCGGCATCGAGCGTGGCCAGCCAGGTCAGCTGCTCGGCCGTACGCAGGTGCGGATCGGCCGTCTCGGCCAGCTCGGTGAAGTACGCGAGATGCGCCCGGCGCACCGGCTCGGTCTCGCCGGCTTCGTCGAGCCGGTGGGCCGCGTACTCCCTGATGGTGTTGAGCATCCGGTAGCGCGGCATGCCCTCCTCGTCGGCGAGCAGCAGCGACTTCTCGATCAACGCGGTCAGCACGTCGAGCACCTGCTCCCCGCCGAACGCCGCGTCCCCGCACACCCGTTCGGCCGCTTCGAGGCTCGCCCCGCCGGAGAACACCGAGAACCGCCGCAGCACGCCACGTTCGGCCTCGGTCAGCAGATCCCAGCTCCAGTCCACGACCGCGCGCAGCGTCTTGTGCCGGGGAAGCGCCGTACGGCTGCCGCCGGTCAGCAGGCGGAACCGGTCGTCGAGCCGATGGGCCAGCTGATCGACGGACATCGTACGCAGCCGTGCCGCGGCCAGCTCGATCGCCAGCGGCATCCCGTCGAGCGCCCGGCAGATACGCGCCATGGTCGCCAGGGTGCCCGCGTCGGAGCCGATGTCCTTGCGCACCAGGTCCGCGCGGTCCCGCAGCAGCCGCACCGCGGGCGAGGAGCCGGCCTCGGCGGGGTCCGCTCCCGTCGCGGGCAGCGCGAGCGGCTCGACCTGCCAGAGCACCTCCCCGGTGATCCCGAGCGGTTCCCTGCTCGTGGCCAGGATCCGCAGCCGCTGGCATTCGCCCAGAAGCCGATCCACGAAAGCCGCGGCCTCGTCGATCACGTGCTCGCAGTTGTCCAGGATCAGCAGGATGGTGCGCTCCCGGAGCGCGGCGATGAGCCGGTCGATCGGTTCCCCGCCCCGCGCACCACCGAGCACCGCCTGGTCACGCAGGCCGATCGTGGTGAGGGCGGCCTGCGCCAGCTCGCCGCCCGCCCGTACCGAGGCCAGCTCGACCAGCCACGCCCCGTCCGGTAGCTGTGCGAGCATCGTCCGCGCGGTCTCCGTGGCCAGCCTTGTCTTGCCGGAGCCACCCGCTCCCGTCAAGGTGACCAGCCGGTGCTTGATGGCCAGGCCGGCGACCGTCGAGACGTCGTCGTCCTTGCCGACGAAGCTCGTCAGCCCGGCGCGCAGGTTCGTCCGGCGGCTCTCCGCCCGCTCGCCCAGCTCGCCGCGCAGCAACGCGGTGTGCAGCGCGGACAGCTCGGCCGACGGATCGGCGCCCAGCTCCTCGGCGAGCCGCTCGCGCGTCCGCTGGTACACGGTCAGCGCCTCGTTGCCGCGCCCCGCCTCGGCGAGCGCCCGCATCAAGGCCGCCACGAACCCCTCTCGCAGCGGATATGTGGCAACCAGGTCGGTCAGCTCGGAGATCAGCTCCGAGCCACGGCCGAGGCGGATGTCGGCGTCCACCCGATCCCCGAGCGCGGCGACGTAGAGGTCGTTCAGACGCGCGACCACGGCGTCGAACGCCTCGCTGTCCTGCAGGGCGATGTCCGCCATGGCCGTGCCGCGCCACAGGGCCAGGGCCGAGTGCAGCAGCTCCGCCCGCTCCGCGGGGTCGGCGGCACGGGCCTGGCCGATCAGGCGTTCGAACCGGCTCACGTCCACGGCGTCAGGAGCCACGGCCAGCCGGTACCCGCCGGAATCCGCCTCGATCACACCGTCGGGCAACACCCTGCGCAGCCTGGACACCAGGGCCTGCAGGGCGTTCACCTCGTCCGCGGGCGGGCGTTCGCCCCAGATCCAGTCCACCAGCCTGGCACGCGTGACGATCCGGCCGGGTTCGAGGGCGAGGGCGGCCAGCAGCGCGCGCAGCCGAATCCCAGGCACCTCCACCATGGCCCCATCGCGGTTCCGGACCTCGAAGGGTCCCAGCAGTTCGACTCGCACATCGGCAATTGTGCCGAACAGTGGCGTCAACGACTAATCGCCACTGTCTCCGTCCCTTTTACCTGCTCATGAGTTCGGCCGCCGCTCCTCCGGGGCGCGATCTCACCAGGGGCACGGTCGGTTGCGGGCCGGACACGGTGCCGCGGTGAACGGGGACGCTTCGACCGGGCCGCCGCCGTCCCGGTATGCGCCAGCTCACGCGGGAGGCCGGGGTCTCGCCGACGACCGTCGGCAACGTCCGCCTCAGCCCCGAGCCGGTCGCCGATCGCGTGACGGGCGCGTACCCCTTCGCCTACGCGCGCTGACCGGCGGCCTGGACGCGGCTCCGGGTGTCGACGGCGGAGGCCAGGAAGGCGGCGGAGGCGACGAAGGCGAGCACGACGAGCATGGCCGGGCGCAGGCCCCAGTGGTCGCCGAGGAAGCCGAGGCCGGGCGGGCCGACGAGGAAGGCGACGTAGCCGATCGTGGCCACCAGGCTGACCCGGGCGGTCTCGTCCGGTCCGGTCTCTCCCGCGGCCGACAGCGCGACGGGGAAGCCCAGCGACGCGCCGAGCCCCCAGAACAGCACGGCCGCCCCGGCCAGCACGGCGTTGTCCGAGAAGATCACCAGGAGCAGGCCGAGCGCCCCCGACACGGCGCTGGCGCGTACGACGAGGGTGCGGCCGAAGCGGTCGAGGAAGAACGTCCCGCCGAAGCGACCCAGGGTCATGGCGGCGGCGAAACCCGTGTAGACGAGGGAACCGGACGCGGTGGTCAGGCCGTGCCCGTCCACCATGAGCAGCGGCAGCCAGTCGTTGGCGGCCCCCTCGGCCAGGGCCATCGCCAGGACGATCGCGCCGATCAGGAGGAGCCTGGTGTCCTTCCAGACCTTCGGCCTCGAGTGGCCGGTGCCCGGCCCGGCCGGGCCGGGAGTGAGGGCGCCGGTGCCCGCGGGGACGAAGCGGACGGCGTACAGGAAGATCCCGGCGGAGATCAGGGTGATCGCGGCCAGATGCCAGTGCACCGGCAGGCCGGCGGTGGTGGCCGCGATGCCGGTGCCGGCGCCCACCACGGTGCCCAGGCTGAAGCAGCCGTGCAAGGTGGGCAGCGTCGTCCTGCCGGTGATGCGCTCGACGTCGGTGGCATCGACGTTGACGGCGACGTCACCGGCTCCCATGCCCGCGCCGAACGCGCACAGGCCCGCCATGACCAGCGGCACGGACGACACGAGAGCGCCGGCGCTGATGACGGCCAGGCTCACGACGACCAGCGCGGTGCCGGCGCCGATGACGGGTCTGGTCCCGTACCGCGAGGTGAGACGTCCGGAGCAGAGAATGCCGATCATGGAGCCGAGCGACAGGCCGAACAGGATCCACCCCATCTGGCCGGTGGAGGCCTCCAGGCGGTCGCGGATGTCGGGGGTGCGGGTCACCCACGACGACATCGCGATGCCCGGAAGGAAGAAGAACAGGAACAGTGCCTGCCGGCGACGGCGCGTGGCGAGGTCCATGCAGAGGGTCTCCGTAAGGTGCAGATGGTCGGCAGATCTGGGCATCGACCCTCACCGAGCGATACAGGCGTACAGATGAATGTTAGTAGGGAGATAGGTGATGAAATAGATCGTGTCTGACAAATCAGGCGAGTTCCTGCGTATGTCCGGAGGCGAGAGATGGCGCGGTTTGGAGTGGGCGGCGCGAGGGCAACCGCCTGATCATGCCGGAATGGTTGCAGGCGGGTGGGTGGGGGCTGCTGGCCGGGTTCGCGCTGGTGCTCGGCGCGCTGGCCGGGTACGCGGTGCGAATGCCGCAGCGGCTGATCGCGTCGGTGATGGCGTTCGGTGCCGGCGTGCTGCTGTCCGCCGTGTCCTTCGAGCTGATCGACGAGGCGCACCAGCGGGCGGGACTGGTGCCCACGGTGGCCGGGGCCGTGTCCGGCGCGGTCCTCTACACCGTCTGCAACCTCCTGCTGGCCCGCCATGGAGCCAGGCACCGCAAGCGCTCCGGTGATCGGCAGCCGTCGGAGCGGGAGCAGGAGGGGTCCGGCTCGGCGATCGCGCTGGGCGCGGTGCTGGACGGCGTTCCGGAGTCGCTGGTGATCGGGGCGAGCCTGCTCGGCGGGGGTGTGGTGAGCACGGTGACGGTGGCGGCGGTGTTCATCAGCAACGTGCCCGAGGGTCTGTCCAGCGCGGCCGGCATGCGCGGGGCCGGGCGGTCCAAGGCGTACGTGTTCGGGCTGTGGAGCGGGATCGCCCTGATCAGCGGTCTGTCGTCGCTGGCGGGGTACACGCTCCTCGGGCAGGCGCCGGCGGCCGTGCTGGCGGGCATCATCGCGCTGGCCGGCGGCGCGATCCTCGCCATGATCGCCGACACCATGATCCCCGAGGCGTTCGAGGACGCGCACCAGATGACCGGCCTCATCACGCTGGCCGGGTTCCTGCTCGCGTTCGCGGTGTCGAAGGCCGGTGGTTGAAGCCCCCTCCGCCCGGCGATCAGGCCAGGTCGACGCCGCCGTACGCCGGGCGCTCGCCGAGGGCGCCACCTGCGACGCGATCAGCGTCACGGTGGACGTGGTAGCGCAGATGGGTGACGCGGTCGCCCTGGACGATCTCCGGGTTGCCGAGGAGCGCGGGCGGGCCGCCGTACCCGCCGAAGAACCGGATGCCCTTGCCGAACACCACCGGGACCAGGTCGACCTGCAGTTCGTCCACCAGGCCGGCGGTCAGGGCCTGGCCCAGCAGGTCACCGCCGGTCAGAGACACGTCCTTGTCCCCGGCGGCGGCCTTGGCCCGGGTGATCGCGCCGGCCAGGCCGTCGGTGACGAACGTGAACGGCGCGTCGGGGTAGGGCCAGTCCGTCGGCGGTTCGTGGGTCACCACGAAGACGGCGTCGCCGGCGGCGGGGCGGCCGCTCCAGCCGTTGGTGAGGTCGAACAGGCGACGGCCGATCACCGCCGTCCCGATCCGCGACCAGGTGTCCTCCAGGTAGGCGGCGCTGGCGGCCGAGACGTGGAAGACCCGCTCCGGGTCGCCGCCGTTGAAGGGGACGTCCCCGTTGCCGTACCAGTCGAAGAGCGGACCTACCCGGTCCGACTCGTCGGCGATGAACCCGTCCAACGAGACCGTCGCGCTCGCGATGACCTTGCCCATGGCCGGTGGCTCCCTTCCGGATACCCGACTTTCCCGGGACGTCGGAGCCGCCGCCCCGGATCGGACAGCGACCGGCACAGCGGCACGTCTTCTCTGCCCCCGGGGCTGGCGGCGGTCCGCACGATGATGTGGGTGCCCGTGAACCTCGGTGGCCTCTCGCCCGACTGTGCAGGGTGACGGAAGGGATGAGATGACCGATGAGCTGCTGGTGGTCCGTGCCCAGCTGGGTGAGCGGGCCGCCTGGGCGGAGCTGGTGGCCCGATGGCGGGTGCCGGTGTGGACTTATGTGCGGCGGATGCTGGATGCCGAGCGGGCCGACGATGTGACCCAGGAGATCTGGCTGGCCGTGGTCCGCGGCCTGCCCCGGCTGCGGGAGCCCGGCCGGTTCGCGCCCTGGCTGTTCACGATCGCCCGCCGCTCGGTGACCGACCGCCTGCGCGGTGAGTACGCCCGGGCCGACGAGCACGCGGCGGCCGGCGAGCTGCCGATCGAGGACCCTGTCGAAGCCATGGTGGATCGTGCCGAGCTCATCGCCGCCCTGGCCGGGCTCCCGGTTCTGGAGCGGGAGATTCTCGTCCTGTTTTACCTGGAGGACCTGTCGGTGGGGGAGTGCGCGCAGATCTGCCTCGTCCCGGTCGGCACGGTCAAGTCCAGGCTCAATCGGGCTCGCCGGATGCTGCGGGAGCACCTGGAGGAAAGGGGATACCGGGCATGATCGAGGAGGAGCCGCGCCTGTCGGCGCAGGAGATGATCGAGCGGCTCGAGCCGTCGCTTTCACCGTGGCGGCGGGTGCGCGCCGTGGCGGCGCTGCTGGCCGGGCTGGCCGGCGTGGTGTTCGTGGCAGCGCTGTGGTGGAGCGAGCCGGGTCCGCTGCCGGGCCGTACCCATCTGGCGTTCGCGCTGTTCACCGTGTTCTGCCTGGCCTGGGCCGGCTACGGCGGCTGGCTGCTGACGCGCAGGGTGGTGCTGTTCGCCACCGACCGGGTGATCGCCGCCTGGATCGCGCTGATCGCGTCGCTGGTCACGACCGTGGGTGTGGCGGGCATCGCCGCGCAGCGCGGCACCGGCCTGGGTGCCGCGCTGGCGGTGGGGGGCGGGTTCGTCGCGGCGTCGCTGGTGCTGGTCGTGCGGGCGCACGCGCGCCGGGCCGAGCTGCTGCGCCGCAAGCGCGAGCTGAGCGGCGGGGAGCGGGCGTGAACGCGCTGGAAGCCGACGAGCTGGGCAAACGGTACGGCAAGCGCTGGGCGCTCCGGGAGGCCACCTTCGAGCTGCCCGCCGGGGCCCGGTGCGCGCTGGTCGGGCCGAACGGGGCGGGCAAGACCACGCTGCTGAACCTGGTGACCGGGCTGCTGGCGCCCACCACCGGCCGGGTGCGCGTCTTCGGCAGGCCGCTGGAGGTGTCCAGGGTGGCCTTCGTGGCGCAGGACAAGCCGCTCTACCGGCGGTGGAGCGTCGCGGATCTGCTGCGTTTCGGCGCCGCGACCAACCCCCGCTGGGACCGGCACGCCGCCACCTCGTTCCTGCTCGCCTACGACATCCCCCTCCGGCAGCGGGCAGACCGCCTGTCCGGTGGCCAACGCACCCTGGTGGCCCTCGCCCTGGCGGTCGGCAAGCGGGCCGACCTGCTGGTGCTGGACGAGCCGCTGGCCGAGCTGGATCCGCTGGCCCGCATCCAGGCGATGGACGCGGTGCGGGAGCTGGAGATCACCGTCCTGCTGTCGTCGCACATCCTGGCCGACCTGACCGGGGTGTGCGATCACCTGATCCTGCTCGGCGCCGGCCAGGTCCGGCTGTGCGGCGGCTTCACCGATCTGCTGGCCGCCCACCCGGCCACCACCATGGAGGACCTCGTACTGGATCACCTGCGCAACCCCGAGCCGGCCCGATGACCGGGCCGGTCGCAGGGCCGCTGTGGGCGGCCTGGCGCGGCCAGCGCGCCCAGGCCGCCGCCGTCGCCGGCGTGGTGCTGATGTACGGCGTGACCGTTGTCGTGGAGCGCCTGGAGCCCGACCTGTCCGGGCTCACCCGGCAGCTGGCCGGCTTCCTGCCCGGGGCGATCTGCCTGGTGTGGGGCGCACCGCTGATCGCCCGCGAGATCGAGACGGGCACGCACAGGCTGGCCTGGACCCAGAGCCTGACGCGCGGACGCTGGCTGGCCGCGGTCCTGGCCACCGCGGCCACCGGCGCTCTGGCCGCGGCGGCGGTGCTCGCCGCGCTGCTGGCCTGGGCGCTGCCCCCCGCCGGGGGAGATCCGATGGCCTGGCCGTACTACGAGAGCCACGGCCCGGTGCCGTTCGCCCGAGTGCTGTTCGCCCTGGCACTCGGCGTGGCGCTCGGCGCCGTGACCAGGCACACCCGTATCGCCATGCCGCTGTCCGTCCTGCTGGCCGGCATCAGCCAGCTCGCCGGCCGGGCGTTGCGCGGCCACCTCGAGCTGCCCTATTGGCCCACACAGTGGATCGAAACAGCCTCCTACCTCGTCCTCACACTGATCCTGACCGGGGTCGCCTACCTGGCGATCCGACGGCGCGCCTGAAGCGAAGGGACCTGAGCATGGCCCACAACCCCCGATTCATTCGACGCAGATTCGGCCGGGCGGCTCTGCTCGCGGTCGTCGTGCTTGTTGCCGCGGTGCTCCTCGTCGGCGTGGCCATGCTGTCGTAGCCAGGTCAGCCGGGCGCGTTCATCCGCTGGGTGCCGATCACCGAGAGCAGCCGCAGCGCCTCCTCGGCCGGGGAGCCCGGGTCGGCTGTGTAGATCACCACGTGCTGGTCCCGGTCGGAGACGTCCAACCCGTTGCAGTTGAGGGTGATCGGCCCCACCAGCGGGTGGTGCAGGGTCTTGCGCAGGCTCGGCGCGGGGGAGACGTCGTGCGAGGCCCACAGCCGGGCGAACTCCGCGCTGCCGGCCCGGAGCTCGGCCACCAGTCCGGCCACTTCGGCGGCGTCGGGGTAGCGGGCGGCGGCGGCGCGCAG
>NZ_JBFANM010000079.1:0-51284 GCF_040674815.1 Nonomuraea sp. NPDC049709 | reverse complement strand
GTTCGGGTCAGATGTGCCCGCGCGGGCACATCTGACCCGACCCTCGGCCGCCGCAAATGTCGTCCCTACCGCGGCGCCCGCCGCGCGTTTCCGGCCCGCAAACCTTACGCCTGCACAAGACCAAGCAGGATTGTCCGTTTTATGGGCATATGCGTGTTTTGGTATGCCAGCCGAGGGCATGGACGAACCGGCTGAAGGGGCCGGCCAGAGGCGGGAGTCGATGGGGCCGGTAGGTAAGGAGCATGCCATGAAGGACACGGGCAAAGTGGCGTTGGCGGCCATCGGCGGCTACTGCCTGGGCAGGCAGCGCAAGCTGCGGATGGCGATCGCCCTGGCGAGCGCCGGCGCCGTGCGGAAGATCCGGCGGGACCGCGGCGGGCTGGTGGAGCAGGGGCGCACAGCACTCAGCTCCTCCCCGGAGCTCGCCGACCTGACCAGCCGGCTCAAGGGCGAGCTGCTGGACGTCGCGAAGGCCGCGGCCGTCGCAGCGGTCACCAAGCAGATCGAATCCCTCACCGCGAGGCTGAACGAGCAGACCGAGACACTCGGCCGACCGGAGACGGGGGAGCGGGCCGAAGAGGACGAGAACGCCGAGCAGAAGGCATCCGAGCAGAAGCCCAAGGCGCGGGTGCCGAAGCCGCGCGCGCCGAAGCTGCCCAGCCGGACGGTCGGGGAGCAGGTCCGGGCACGGACACCGGGTGCCGGGCGCAAGCGGTCGTCCGCATCGAGAGGGACAGGGAGTGAAGGGCGATGACCCAGGCCACGAAACTGGCGGACAAGGCCGTCAGCCAAGGGCAGCAGGCCGCAGAGAGCACACCAGCGGGTAAGGCGATGCCGGAGCTGCCGACCGGGCAGCTCACCTCCGCCCTGCAGGACCTCACGATGGCCCTGGCGCAGCGGGCGCTGACGGCGACGACCGGCAAGATCGAGGGGCTGACCGGGCGGCTCGGTGAGTACGCCGAGGGCAGCGGATCGAATCTCCTGGGCGCGATCACCGGCTCGGACAAGTCGATCGCGGGTTCGACGCTCGCCGGCGCGGCGAAGGGGGCGCTGAAGGGCATCTTCAGCAGGAAGGGCAAGGGAAAGAACAAGGGCGGCAAGAAGCTCAAGGTCACCAACATTGTCGAGACGGTCGACATCGGGGCTCCGCGCCGGATCGTCTACAACCAGTGGACCGAGTTCCAGGACTTCTCCAACTTCATGAAGAAGGTCGAGAACGTCAACCAGGAGTCGGACGAGAAGCTGGCCTGGAAGGCGCAGATCCTGTGGTCGCACCGTACGTGGAAGTCGACCATCCGCGAGCAGATCCCCGACGAGCGGATCATGTGGCGCTCCGAAGGCGACAAGGGCTACGTCGACGGCGCGGTGAGTTTCCACGCGCTCACCCCTGACTTCACCCGCGTCATGGTCGTCCTGGAGTACCACCCGAAGGGGCTCTTCGAGTACACGGGCAACCTCTGGCGCGCCCAGGGCCGACGGGCCCGGCTGGAGCTCAAGCACTTCGCCCGGCACGTCATGACGCAGGTCATGCTGAAGCCGGACGAGATGGACGAGAGCGGCTGGCGAGGCGAGATCCGCGAAGGCAAGGTCGTCAAGGACCACGAGACGGCCCTCGCCGAGGAACGCGAGGAGGCCGAACCGGGCGAGGAGGAAGAGCCCGAGGAAGGCGAGAGGGCCGAGTACGAGGAGGAGCCCGAGGAGGGCGAGGAAGCCGAGTACGAGGAAGAGGCCGAAGAGGAAGAGCCCGAGGAGGAGGAAGAGCCCGAAGAAGGCGAAGAGGCCGAGTACGAGGAGGCCGAGGAGGCCGAACCGGGCGAGGAGGAAGAGCCCGAGGAAGGCGAGGAGGCCGAGTACGAGGAGGAGCCCGAAGAGGGCGAGGAAGCCGAGTACGAGGAAGAGGAAGAGGAGGAGCCCGAGGAGGCCAAGGAGGAGGCGGTCCCGCGGAGCCGCACCCCCGTCCGGCCGAGGCGCGGCGAGCAGGCCTCACCGTCCCGCCGCCGCTCACCCGCCCGCAGGTGACCGGCGATCACCTTGTCATATTTGCCTGGCGGCCCGGCGAGCGTCGGGCCGGGCGAGGTCCGCCGGCTCCTCCGGCGGCGAGGTGCCCAGCGCGAGTAGCGCACAGCCCAGCGCGAGCGCCTCCGCAGCACGACCGCGCTCTCCGCCGGCCGTCGGTGCGGGCGTGGGCGTGGGTTGCCGCCGTCTCTGCGATGGCCGGCAGTGCTGCTGCCCGTGCCGCGCGCTCGCCTCTCCGCTCGATCGATCCACGCGAGATGGTTCTCATGGCCACCGCTGCCGGCGCGGGCAGGGCCGAGGTGTCAGGCGTCGGTCGATGTCCTGAGGGCGCTGCCCGCCAGCCACTCCTCCCACGACTTGGTCCAGGGAGTCGGCCCGTTGCCGAACCTGAGCTTGCGCGACGTCCCGGTGACCTTGATGATGTCCCCCCGCTGGGTGAAGTTGTAGAACCAGCGGGCGTTGGACGTGCTGGCGTTCACGCATCCGTGGCTGACGTTGCGGTTGCCCTGCGCGCTGGTCGACCAGGGCGCGGCGTGGAAGAACATGCCGCTGTAGGTCATCCGGACGTTCCACTTGGTGTGGTGGAGATACTCGCCCGGGATGCCGACGGTGGCCGAGTCCATGAGGAAGTCCGCCGCCTTCTCCTGGGCGATCATTGTGCCGGAATAGCTCTCGTAGCCCGGCTTGCCCAGGCTGACCGGGATGGTCTTGACGACCTCGCCGTTCTTGCGCACGACCGCCCGGTGGGTCTTGTTGTGGATCGTGGTGATGTGCTCGGGGCCGACGGTGAAGGTCACGGTACGGTCCTTGGTGCCCCACAGGTTCCGGCCGATCCGCAGGCCGGCCAGGTGGGCGACCACCGTGACCTTCTCGCCGGTCGGCCAGTATTCGCGCGGCCGGAACTGCACCTCCCGGTCGCTCACCCAGCTCCACGTGCCCTCGACCGGCTTGGACATCTGGACCGTCAGCGACCGCTCGACCGCGGCCCGGTCCTTCTGCTCGGTCACCGGCTTCGACAGCAGGAGCTGGATCGGCATCCCGATGCCGACCTTCTCGCCGTCCAGCGGCGCCATGCCGGTCTCCAGCACCCGCTGCGGCTTCAGCGTGGTGAACGCGGCCCGTTTCGTGACCACCTGCGTGCCGTCGGGGCTGGTGGCCCGCGCGTTCACCGTGTACGCCGTGGCCGGCTTCAACGGCCACCTCGGCCGCCACGTCCCGTCCGCGCCCAGGCTCCCGCTGACCTCGTGTCCCTTGGCGTCGGCGACGGTCAGCTCGGTGACCTTGCCGTCGGTGACCCTGACGCCGATCCCGGTGTCCGGCGGGACCTTCTTCGTGCCGTCAGCGGGCGTGATCGACAGGCGGGGCGGCGGAACGTACGCCTGCGGCTGCTGCGGCGGACTGTTGGAGCCGCCTGAGGTGCATGCGGCGGTCACGAGCAGCACCACCGTGAACGTGCTGACGAGTATGGTGCCGCCGTTCCGCATCGTCGATGCCTCCAATTCTCCTGACACATAGGCATATTTCGGACTAGGTAGCCCCTTGGTAAGACGAGGAGTGTTATCCCCGTAACTGACAGTAATCATGCCGAGATTCTCCGACCGGTGGCCCGATGGTCAGCGATCATGTGAAGAACCCGAAGATGCCCCGACGCAGACTAAAACCAACCAAGATTGACATAGAAGGCGGGGGAGTGGTTGGGTGCCAGGGACAGCACTCCCCGCCTCCTGAAAGGCCGCCGGCCGTGAGCATCGAGTTCCTGCTGACCTCGCTCGTCATCGTCGTCACCCCCGGCACCGGCGTGCTCTACACGCTGGCGGCCGGGCTGTCCCACGGCGGGCGGGCGGGGGTCGTCGCCGCGTTCGGCTGCACGCTCGGCATCGTGCCGCACATGGCCGCCGCCGTCACCGGCCTGGCGGCGCTGCTGCACGCCAGCGCCCTCGCCTTCCAGGTCATCAAGTACGCGGGCGTGGCGTACCTGCTCTACATGGCCTGGAACACCCTGCGCGAGCGTGGCGCGCTCAGCGTGGAGGGGGAGTCCGAGCCGCGCCCGGCGGCCAGGGTGATCGCCGACGGTGTGCTCGTGAACATCCTCAACCCCAAGCTGTCGATCTTCTTCTTCGCGTTCCTGCCGCAGTTCGTCAGCGCCGGCGAGCCGGCCGCGCTGGCGCGCATGCTGGAGCTCGGCGGCGTGTTCATGCTGCTGACGTTCGTGGTCTTCGCCGGGTACGGCCTGTGCGCCGCCGCCGTCAGGAACCAGGTGATCTCCCGGCCCAAGGTGCTGACCTGGATGCGGCGCGGATTCGGGGCGGCGTTCGTGGCGCTGGGGGCCAAGCTGGCGCTGACCGAGCGGTGAGCCTGACCCGGAAATCGGGAAAGATCGCATTCCGGTCCGCCGCCCGCGCCATCCTTGGAGGGTGCAGACGACAAACCTCCTTCACTCCCTCTACGCCCGGCGCCTGCGGCGGCACGTCATGGCGGGCCCGCTGCCCCGGCACGTCGGCCTCATCATGGACGGCAACCGGCGCTGGGCCAGGCAGATGGGCATGGCCAACCCGAGCATCGGCCACAAGTACGGCGCCGAGCACATCGAGCACGTCCTGTCGTGGTGCGAGGGGCTCGGCATCCGGCACGTGACCGTCTTCCTGTGCTCGACGGAGAACCTGCAGCGCCGCGGCGACGAGGAGGTGGCCTTCCTGCTGCGGGTGATCGAGCAGATGGTCACCGATCGCTTCGACCGCCCCGACGCCCGCTGGCGCGTCCACGTCGCCGGAATGCTCGACATCCTGCCCGACACCACGGCCCGGGCGCTCAAGAGCGCCGTCGAGGCGACCCGCACCTGCGAGACCGGGTTCCACCTCACCCTGGCCATCGGGTACGGCGGCCGCCAGGAGGTCATCGAGGCCCTGCGCGAGCTGCTGTACGAGCGGGCCGAGGCCGGCCAGTCGATGCTGGAGCTGGCCTCCGACCTGTCCGTGGACGACATTGCCCCGCACCTCTACACGGCCGGGCAGCCCGACCCCGACCTGGTCATCCGGACCAGCGGCGAGCAGCGCATGTCCAACTTCCTGCTCTGGCAGTCCGCCTACTCCGAGCTGTACTTCTGCGAGGCGTACTGGCCGGCGTTCCGCGAGATCGACTTCCTGCGCGCGCTGCGCAGCTTCGCGGCCCGCCAGCGCCGTTACGGCGGCTGACCCGCGGTTAACCGGTTGCCCGGAAGCGGGTGCGGCTGATGGGGTGTGCGGGTGAATCGAGATGAGGTGCTCGCGCTCTTCGACCGGGAGCTGCGGCGCGAGGCCGCCCCCGACAGCCCGGAGAGCAAGGTCGAGCGGGTCGGCGACGTGGTCCGCCAGGTGGGTCCCGAGCACGCCTGGAACGGCGTCATCTGGTCCGGCCTCGGCCCCGGTGACGCCGACGCGGCCATCGCCGAGCAGGTGCGGTTCTTCGGGTCGCTGGGGCGGGCGTTCGAGTGGAAGCTGTACGACCACGACCGGCCCGCAGACCTCGACCGCCGCCTCCTGGCCGCCGGCTTCACCGCCGAGCCGGCCGAAACGCTCATGATCGCCGAAGCCGCCCCGATCGCCGGTGCGGGCGTGGTGGTGCCGGACGGCGTCCGGCTGGTGCCGGTGAGCGACCGGGACGGCGTCGAGCGGCTGGCCGGCGTGCACGAAATCGCCTTCGGCGCCACCCGCGACCACATCAGGGAACGCCTGCTCGCCCAGCTCGCCACCGGGGCCGGCATCGCCGTCCTCGCCCTGGCCGGAGACGTGCCCATCAGCGCGGCCCGGATGGACCTGCACCCCGGCACCCGGTTCGCGAGCCTGTGGGGCGGCGGCACCGTACCGGAATGGCGCGGGCGCGGCGTCTACCGCGCGCTCGTGGCCTACCGGGCCCGCGAGGCGGTCGCGCGCGGCTACGACTATCTGCAGGTGGACGCCTCCGACCAGAGCCGCCCCATCCTGGCGCGGCTCGGCTTCACGCCGCTCACCACGACGACGCCGTACGTCCATCCGTGAGTACCCTTGACTGACCTGCCACACCCCATCACCCACGAGGAGGCCGGCACGTTGCCCGCGACGAACCCCCGGGAGCTCGGCCTGCTGGCCGACTGCGAGAGCTGTTTCGGGCTGTGCTGCGTCGCCCTGCCGTTCTCGGCCTCGGCCGACTTCGCGGTCGACAAGGACGCCGGGCAGCCCTGCCACAACCTGCGCGACGACTTCCGCTGCTCGATCCACCAGCGGCTCAGGCAGCGCGGGTTCACGGGGTGCACGGTGTTCGACTGTTTCGGGGCCGGTCAGAAGGTCTCGCAGGTCACGTTCGAGGGCCGCAGCTGGCGGGAGGCGCCGGGGACGGCGCGGCAGATGTACGCGGTGTTCCCGGTCATGCGGCAGCTGCACGAGCTGCTGTGGTATCTGGCGGAGGCGCTGACGGTGGAGGCCGCCCGGCCGATCCACCCCTCGGTGGCCGAGGTCCTGGAGGAGACGGAGCGCCTCACCCGGGAGAGCGCCGACGTGCTGGAGAAACTGGACGTCGCGGCGCATCGGGCCCGGGTCAACGAGCTGCTCCTGCGTACGAGCGAGCTGGCGCGGGCCGGGCACGACGGCAAGGAGCGGCGCGGCGCGGACCTGATCGGGGCCCGGCTGAAGGGCGCCGACCTGCGGGCCGCCAACCTGCGCGGGGCCTATCTGATCGGCGCCGACCTGCGGGGAGCCGACCTGCGGGGCGCCGACCTGATCGGGGCCGACCTGCGGGGCGCCGACCTGTCCGGTGCCGACCTGACCGGCGCCGTCTTCCTCACCCAGGCCCAGGTCAACGCCGCCAAGGGCACCCCCGCCACCCGCCTGCCCGCCGCCCTCACCCGGCCCGCCCACTGGACGGCGGAGGGCCCGGGGGAGAAGCGGGGGAACGCCACACGCCCATCCCCCGCCCCGCCCCGCCGCCCCCGTCGCCGCCGCTGACGCATCCGTCCGCCGCCCTCACCCGCCGTCGGTGGTGTCCCCCAGCGACTCCAGCAGGTCGCGCAGCGTGCGCGCGAGGTCCTCGCGGCGCTCCCCGGAGAGCGCGGCCAGCACCCGGTGCTCCGTCGCCAGGTGGTCGGGCAGCACCCGTTCGATCAGCGCGTACCCCTCCTCGGTGAGCGTCACGTGAACGCCGCGCCCGTCTGACTCGCTCGGCGTGCGCTTCACCAGCCCGCGCGACTCCAGGCGGTCCAGCCGCTGGGTGACCGCCCCCGACGTGACCATGGACGCCCGCATCAGCTCGGCGGGTGTCAGCCGGTGCGGCGGGTCGCTGCGGCGCAGCGTGGCCAGCACGTCGAACGAGGCCCGGTCCAGCCCGTGCGCCGCGAACGTGCGGCCCAGCTCCGCGTCGATCAGCCGGTGCAGCCTCGAGAGCCGCCCGATGATCCCCATCGGGGAGACATCCAGGTCGGGCCGCTGGGCGTGCCATTGCCTCAGGACGAGGTCGACGTGATCAGCCACCGTCCCAGCCTAGCGATGTCTTAGCGCTGAGGTAAATCACGTGACAAGTCGCTTAGTGCTGAGATACTTTGTCTTAGTGCTAAGCAATCGCAGGGGAATCGTCCTCGTGACCGCGCTGACCCCCGCCATCTGGGGGACCACCTACCTGGTCACCACCGAGCTGCTGCCGCCCGGCCGTCCCCTCCTGGCCGCCGTGATCCGGGCCCTGCCCGCCGGTCTCCTCCTCGTCGCCATCACCCGCCGGCTGCCGAAGGGCGTGTGGTGGTGGCGATCCCTGGTGCTGGGCGCGCTGAACATCGGGGTGTTCTTCGCGTTGCTGTTCGTGGGGGCGTACCGGCTGCCCGGCGGGGTGGCGGCGACGGTCGGCGCCATCCAGCCGCTGCTGGTCGCCCTGCTGGCGGCCGGGCTGCTCGGCGAGCGGCTCACCCTGCGCACCACGCTGGCCGCCGTGGCGGGCGTGGCCGGGGTCAGCCTCCTCGTGCTGCGCGCCGACGCGCGGCTGGACGCGCTCGGGGTGGCCGCCGCGCTCGGGGGCGCTGCCGTCATGGCCGCCGGGGTCGTGCTCAGCAAGCGGTGGCAGTCGCCCGCGCCGCTGCTGGCCTCCACCGGCTGGCAGCTCGTCGCGGGCGGCCTGCTGCTGCTCCCGGTGGCCCTGCTGGTCGAGGGCCCGCCGCCGGCCGCGCTGACCACCGCGAACCTCGCCGGGTACGCCTACCTCACCCTCGTCGGGGCCGCCCTCGCCTACGCCCTGTGGTTCAGGGGGCTGCGGGTGCTGTCGGCCACCAAGGTCACGTTCCTCGGCCTGCTCAGCCCCGTCGTCGCCACCGCGCTCGGCTGGCTCGTGCTGGGCCAGGACCTCACCGCCGCCCAGGCGCTCGGCGCGCTCGTCGTGCTGGCCGCCCTCGTCGTCGCCCAGCTCCAGCCCTCCCGGCCGCGCCCGCGGCCTCGCGCGTCCTCGAACCTGGCCCCCGTGGTGGCCCGTCGCCCCGGCCTGGTTCACGGTGGCGTACCGGACGAATAGGGTCGTGGATCACCGATCGCGAGCATTGGAGGAGAGCGGCATGACCATCACCGCGTACACCGTGACAGACCCCGTCGCCGAGCACGGCGAGGGACCCGTGTGGTCCGGCCGGTGGGGCGGTCTGCGGTGGGTGGACATGCTGGCCGGGGACGTGCTCGCGCTGGGCCCGGGCGGCGAGGTGCGCCGCCGCCACGTCGGCGCGGTGGCCGCCGTCGTACGCCCCCGCACCTCCGGCGGCTACCTCGTCGCCGCCGAGCGCGAGCTGCTGCTGTCCGATTCCGACGACCTGGACGCCCCGCTGCGCTCCCTGGGCGAGGCGTGGACCGACCCCGCGATCCGCATGAACGAGGGCGGCTGCGACCCCGACGGCCGCTTCTACATCGGCAGCATGGCCTACGACGCCGCCCCGGGGCGCGGCTCGTTCTACGTGGCCGGGCCCGGGGGCGGGCTGAGCGTGGTGCTGCCCGGGGTGACGATCTCCAACGGGTTCGGCTTCAGCCCGGACGGGCGGCTGGCCTACTACGCCGACACCGCGACCGGGCGCGTGGACGTGCTCGACTACGACCCCGAGGGCGGGCTGACGGCGCGGCGGCCGTTCGCCGTCGTGGACCCGGAGCGGGGCGCGCCCGACGGGCTGACGGTGGACGCCGAGGGCGGCGTGTGGGTGGCGCTGTGGGAGGGCGGCGCCGTGCACCGGTACGACGCCGGCGGGCGGCTCGACGCCGTGATCACCCTGCCGGTACGCAAGGTCACGGCGGTCACGTTCGGCGGCGAGGACCTCGACCGGCTGTTCGTCACCACCTCCGCGCTCGGGGTGGACCGCGCGGAGCAGCCCGAGGCGGGGGCCGTCTTCGCGGCCGACCCCGGCGTCCGCGGCCTCCCGGTGCTGCCGACCACCCTCTGACGAGGCTGGTGGGGGGCGACGTCCAGCGCGCGCCCGCGGACGGGAAGGGCCGTCTGCGGCGTCAGCCGGCTTTCCGGCGGTCGCGGCCGCCACAACGGCGGCCGGCGAGCGGCCGGGGTGCCGGCGTGGGCGTCGCCCATTGCTTGGACAGCTCATCCGGGCCCGGCGGTTCCATCGATTCGATGATCCGTTGACAGAGCGGTGCGGCGGACAGGCACCGCCTGCTCGACCGGCCGGAGGGCCGCGCCGGGCGCCTGGGAAAGGAGCCGCGTCGGTAGCGTGGGGGCATGACCTCCTTGGGCTTCGAACGCTGCTGCGACGAGATCGTCACCCAGACGGACCTGCTGAGATCACACGTCAAGAACGCCGACATGACGGCATCCGTGCCCACGTGCCCCGGCTGGAACCTGGGCCAGCTCCTGCGCCACCTCGGCGGCCACCACCGCTGGGCCGAGACCGTCGTGCGCACCCGGGCCACGGAGCCGGTCCCGGACGACGTGCTCAACGACGTGTCCGCGTACACCGACGAGGACGCCGCCGTGCTGGACCCCTGGCTGGCCGAGGGGGCCGAGCGGCTGGCGGAGACGCTGCGCGAGGCCGGGCCCGACGTGCCCGTGTGGTCGCCGGCGGACGAACACGCGACGGACCGGTCGCCGCGGTTCTGGGCACGGCGGGCCACCCACGAGACCGTGGTGCACCGGGCCGACGCGGCGCTGGCCGTGGGCGCCGACTACGCGGTGGCCGAGGAGGTGGCGCGGGACGGGCTGGAGGAGTGGCTGGGCTTCTCGACGGTGCCGGAGGCGTACGAGGGGGTGCCCGGGCTGCTCGGGCCCGGCCACACGCTGCACTTCCACGCAGCCGGGGCGGCGGGGGAGTGGCTGGTGGACCTCACCGGCGAGGCGCCCTCCTGGCGGCACGCGCACGAGAAGGCCGCCGTCGCGGCGCGCGGCCCGATCACGGACCTGCTCCTGTACGTCTACAACCGGCCCGCCCCCGGCGTCGAGCTCATCGGCGACACCGCGCTGCTGGAGCTGTGGCGGCAGAGCGCCGGCTTCTGGCTGGAGGCCTAAGGGGACAGGGCCAAGGACAGGGCCAAGGACAGGGTCAGGGCCGGGGACGGGCGGACGCGGCGGCGTGGCACGCGCCGAAACCCTCGGCACGCAGGGCGATCCGCCCGGACACCACCCGGATCGCCACCTCCGTCATGTCGCGCGGCGCCGCCACTCCCGCAGCCGCCGCCAGCGCCCCCGACTCGTCGAACACCACCCGCAACCGCGGCCACGCCGCCCGCGGGAACGCCTGCCGCAGGCACGTGACCACCTCGGCGAGCACCAGCCGGGCCAGCGGCAGCAGCTCGCCGGGCGCGCTCGTCACCACGACGGCGGTGACCTCGGCCCCGGGCGGTGCCGCGCGTACGGCTTCCTCGGCTGCCGACAGCCGGTGCAGCCCCAGCACCGCCACCACCCCGTCGCGCTCCAGCCGGGCCGGCCCGCCGCTGACCGCGTCCACCGCCCCGCCCGGGGGCGACCAGGCCCCGGCACCGTCCCGCACCTGCGGGAGCATGGGCGCCACCGTCCACCGGTCGCCCAGGTCGAGGCCGGCGAGCTGCTCGCACACCCGGATCAGGTCGAACGGCTCCACGAACCCGGGCGCCGCGCCCGCGAGCTGCCCCGCCCCCTGCAGCACCGTGAGCACGGCCTCGGCCAGCCGCACCTGCCGCTCGTCCGACCCCCCGGGCGCCCGCAGCCGCTCCATGGCCAGCCCGAGCAGGATCGCGTTCAGCCTCATGAGCTGCGCGAACGGCTTCCACGTGGCCTCGTCGGCGAGGATCTCGGGCAGCAGGCCCGTGCCCAGCCTGCTCGGGGCGTGCTCGTCGTCACCCATCAGCGGCAGCCGGGTCGCCCACACGCGTGCCACCGTGGCCAGCGCCTCGCGCACGCTGCGCGCCGGCTCGACGCGGGCCGTCACGGGGGCGCGCTCGGCCAGGTCGGCCAGGACGGCGAAATAGAGCGCGCGCTTGCCGGGAAAGTTGGAGTAGACCGCCCCCCGGGTGAGGTCGGCGCGCTCGGCGATGCCATCGATCTTCGCGTCCCGGAATCCGCGCTCAGCGAACTCCTGCCTGGCCGCGGCCAGCACTTTTGCGCGATTGCGCTCCTGGGCCTCCGCTCTGGTGAGCCGGACCAAGCGTCCTCCTCGTTGCCGTACGCTCTCGGCTCAAGATACCGTGAACATCCAGATGATGGGATCATGCGAAATGCGGGGCGGGGCCATGAACGACGTGCTCGAGATCGACGTGACCGATCCGCGCCAGGCCGGCTGAGGCGCCCGATGGCACGAATCGGCAAGAACGGCGACGTGGTGGGCTGCTCGTTCTGCGGCAAGAGCCAGACCGAGGTGCGCAAGCTCATCGCGGGCCCGCCGACCGTCTACATCTGTGACGAGTGCGTCGGCCTGTGCAACGAGCTCATCGCCGAGGAACGCGCGGCGGAGGTCCGCGGCGAGGCCAGGGAGCTGCCCCGGCCGCGCGAGATCCACGACTTCCTCGACCAGTACGTCGTCGGCCAGGACCAGGCCAAGCGCGCCCTGTCCGTGGCCGTCTACAACCACTACAAGCGCGTGCACCGCTCCTCCCCTCCGGACGCGACCGCGGAGCCGGAGCCGATCGAGCTCGGCAAGTCGAACATCCTGCTCGTCGGGCCCACTGGCAGCGGCAAGACGCATCTCGTACAGACGCTGGCGCGGCTGCTGGACGTGCCGTTCGCGATCGCCGACGCCACCGCGCTCACCGAGGCCGGCTACGTCGGCGAGGACGTCGAGAACATCCTGCTCAAGCTCCTCCAGGCGGCCGGCCACGACGTCGCGCGGGCACAGACCGGCATCGTCTACATCGACGAGATCGACAAGATCGCCCGCAAGAGCGAGAACCCGTCGATCACCCGTGACGTCTCCGGCGAGGGCGTGCAGCAGGCGCTGCTGAAGCTCCTGGAGGGCACGGTCGCCGGGGTGCCGCCGCAGGGCGGCCGGAAGCACCCGCACCAGGACCTCGTCCAGATCGACACGACGAACGTGCTGTTCATCGCTGGCGGCGCGTTCGCCGGGCTGGAGGAGATCATCGAGCGGCGGGTCGCCCGGCGGGGCGCCGGCTTCAACGCCGTCCTGCGCGACGGGGACGACGACATGCTGTCCCAGGTGATGCCGCAGGACCTGCTGAAGTACGGGCTCATCCCGGAGTTCGTCGGGCGCCTGCCCGTGATCGCGCCGCTGCGCCCGCTGGACCGCACGGCGCTGATGCGGATCCTGACGGAGCCGCGCAACGCGCTGATCAAGCAGTACCGGCGGCTGTTCGAGCTCGACGGGGTGGAGCTCGAGTTCGACGAGGGCGCCGTGGCCGCCGTCGCCGAGCAGGCGCTGCTGCGCCGCACCGGCGCCCGGGCGGCCCGCGCGATCCTCGAGGAGGTGCTGCTCAACGTGATGTACGAGGTGCCGAGCCGCGACGACGTGGCCCGCGTCGTGGTCACGCGCGACACGGTGCTCGACAACGTCAACCCGACCCTGGTGCCCCGCGGCCACCGCGGCCCGGAACGCCGCGAGAGGTCGGCCTGAGGAGCGCGGCTTCGTCGAGGTCCGGCTTCCGATAGCCGGGGGGTCGCGCCGGGGCGCGGGCAGACCACGGAGGCGCCGGTCAGCTCGGCGTGCAGCCGGCCGAGGGCCCCGACCACGACCTTGCTCAGACCCTACGGGCAGCAGGTGCGCGGCTCCCACGCGGGGTCCACGGGGCCCCGATAAGCCCCGGGTGGCCGAAGCCTCAGGCGCGCCGGGTGGCCCGGTACCCCGGCGCGCCTGAGGGCCGGAAGGGCGGTGGGCTCGGGTGGCGTGGAGCCGCACCGCCCGCGGATCCGGGACGGGGCCTATCCGGCGAGCTTCTCCAGCGGGCGTCCCGCCCCCGGCTCGCCGTCGTCGCCCCACGTCCCCGCCCCGAGCACCACGCCCCGCCGCACGATCTCCACCGTGACGAACTGCGCCCGCCCCGGGTGCCGCCGCACCCGTACGGAAGCCGCGCAGCAGGCCGCCGCTATTTCCCCCGCGAACGCCTCGAAGTCCTCGGCGCAAATCCCGGCCCGGAGCAGAATGAAAGCCCTTTCCCCCAATTCGGTCGGCGTTATCCAGAGGATCAGCGGAATTCTGTTCTTTCGCGTGTGCATGGACGTCTCCAGGCACACCCGCTGCAGCCGGTGCCGGGAGAACAGGCACCAGAAGTGACGTCGAATCCATTTCCGGCCGACCGGCACCGTGGCGGGGACCGAGACGCTGCCGGCGAGCGCGATCGGCGCCCACCACAGCCCCTGGCCCACGGCCGCCGCGATCACGAACCCCGCGGCGGCCACCAGCGCGGCCAGCGCCAGCTCCGTACGCCATCGCCACAGCACCACCAGCGACCCGGCCCCCGGCACCGGGTACGCCTCCTCGACCGGCGCGTACGGGTTGCGGCGCATATTACGCATGGACATGTCGATCAACTCCTGACAGCGGAACGTACCGGTGCTTCCCCGGCCGCGCAGAGCTCCGCGACCCGGGCCGCCTTGAGCGCGTCGAAGCGCGGATCGCGATACTTCCGGGAGCCGAAGCCCGTCTTGGTGACCGTCCACCCGTACCGGCGGGCCCGCTCGTCGTGCTTCGCGTACAGCGCCCGGTCGACGCGGACCAGCCACGCGCTGATCCGGGACCTGATTCGCGATACTCCCTCGGCGACGTCCAGCATTTCGGCCCCCACTTCCCCTCCGTCTTGGCCCTAGCTGAAACCCCTGATATCCGCTCGCAGGTTCACTGCCGTTGCGCCAAGTTTCCCGCGCGCCCGCTAATTCAGCGATAAAGGTGGCTTCCGAGTCCGTGGTTCGGTTTTCCGCACTTGTTGAGCATGCGGGGTGCGGCGGACTACGTTGACGGGGTGACGTCCTTACGGATGGTGATCGCCGAGGACAATTTGCTGGTCCGGACCGGCATCCAGGCGCTCGTCGCGACCGAGACCGATGTGGAGGTCGTCGGCGCCTGCTCGGGCTACGACGCGCTCATGACCTGCGTCGACGAGGAGAAGCCGGACGTCGTGGTCTCCGACATCCGCATGCCGCCGACCATGAGCGACGAGGGCATCAGGGCCGCCTCGGCGCTGCGCGACACCCATCCGGAGGTGGCCGTGCTGGTGTTGTCGCAGTTCCTCGACCCGAGCTACCTGCTGACCCTGATCGCGCAGGGCAGCAGCAGGCGCGGATACCTGCTCAAGGAGCGCATCGCGGCGCCGGGTGAGCTGATCTCGGCGATCCGCACGGTGGCCTCCGGCGGCTCGTTCATCGATCCGGTGGTGGTGGAGTCGCTGGTCTCGGCCAAGGCCCGCAACGACGCGGGCCCGCTGCGGCAGCTCACGCCCCGCGAGCGCCAGACGCTCGCCGAGGTCGCCGCCGGCCGGTCGAACCTCGCCATCGCGTCCGCGTTCAACGTCTCGGAGCGGGCGGTCGAGAAGTACATCAACTCCATCTTCCTGAAGCTGGGCCTGCGCGGCGACCGTGACACGAACCGGCGGGTCAAGGCGGTCCTGATGTTCCTGGACTCCCCGCCCGTGTGACCGCGACAAAGCCGAAGATAGTGATGGTGGCACCACCGACACGGCGGCGATCCGATGCGACGATCAGGTCTGTGGAGCAACATCTCGTGCGCGTGCTGGTGGTGGACGACCTGCCGTCGTTCCGCCGGGCCGTGGCCGGCGTGATCGCCGTGGCGGACGGGTTCGTGCTGGCGGGGGAGGCGGTCAGCGGCGAGGAGGCCCTGGACTTCATCGAGGACGAGGCCGTCGGGATGGTGCTGATGGACGTGAACATGCCCGGCATGGGCGGCCTGGAGGCGGCGCGCCGGATCCGGTGCCGCCATCCGGACATCACGGTGGTCCTGCTGTCGGTCAACAACACAGAGGATCTGCCTCGTGACGCGATGGTGATGGGGGCTCATTATCGGCACAAGGACCGCTTCGGCCCCGACGAACTGGAGGCGCTGTGGAGCGACGGGGGGCGCGTGAACTCCTAGCCGGCCTGCGGGGGCACGAGATCATCGAGATAGGCGCGCCCGAGTGGGAGCGGCTGCGCACCTACATCCAGGCGGACCTGGCCGGCGTCCTGGTGGCCGTCGGCTGGCTGATCGTCCTGCGGCTCCTGGTGGTGGACGACGCCTGGCTCGTCGTGATCGTGTCGTTGCTGCTGGTCATGGCCGCGTTCCTGGTCCGGGCCGTCCAGCTGATCCACCGGTTCCGGCGCTTCGCCGCGGTCGTGGTGTTCGCGCTGGCGAACTGGATCGTGGCCGTCGCGGTCACCTCGATGGTGCCGTTCGCGCTGTCCACGCTGGCGCTGGCGGTGCTGCTGCCGGTGCTGGTGGCCGTACAGCACATGAACCACGCGCGGCTGGCCGCGATGCTCGGCGCGACCATGCTGGTCGGTACGGCGCTGGTGGTGGTGGGCACCGTGCACGGCGGGGTGGGGCTCGAGGACCAGGTGCCGCCGGGGGTCACCCACGCGCTGGCGATCGCGTTCATCCCGTTCATCACGATCCTGGTGTCGCTGGCCGCCTGGCAGAACCACGGGATGCTGGTCGCCAGGACCGAGGCGCTGCAGGAGTCGCGGGCCCGGCTGGTGGCGGCGGCCGACCGCGAGCGCTGCCAGATCGAGCGGAACCTGCACGAGGGCGCCCAGCGGCGCCTGCTGGCCGCCGCCGAGCAGACGCGGGAGGCCTGGCTGCGGCTGGACACCGACCCCGCCCAGGTGGCCCCGCTGCTGGCCCGGCTGTCGGACGACCTGCAGGAGGCCAGCGCCGAGCTGCGCGGCCTGGCGCACGGGATCTACCCGCCCCAGCTCGGCCAGTACGGCCTGGAGACGGCTCTGCGCGCGGTCGCCCAGCACGCCCCGCTGCCCACCACGGTCCGGGCGTTCGGCATCGGCCGCTACCCGCCCGAGATCGAGATCAACATCTACTTCTGCCTCCTGGAGGCCCTGCGGAACGCGAGCCGGCACGCCGGGGACGGCGCCACCGTCACCATCACCCTCCAGGACCGCAACGGCCTGTCCTTCGACTTCCGCGACACCGGCGCCGGCTGCTTCCCCGACGCGATCCACCAGGGCACCGGCATGATCAACATGACCGACCGCCTCGGCGCCATCGGCGGCACCCTCACCATCGACACCCGGCCGGGCGGCGGGATGCGCCTGCACGGGCACCTGCCCCGCGCCGTGCTGGAGAGCGCGGGCGTGCGGCGTGCCGCCGAGGAGCGCGGCGGCGCCGTACGGGCTGCGCTGGAGGCGATCTGGTACGTCGTCGCCCGCCTCTACACCGACCTCCAGCGCAGCACCCACCCGCATCCCCACCAGTACATCGCCACCGGCCTGTGGGCCATCCTCGGCGTCGCGCTCGGAGCCGGCACGGTTTCTGTCGCGATGTTCCCCGGCGCCCGCGTCCCCTGGCTGCCGGCCCTGGCCGCCGGCTGCGCGACGGTGGCCCTGCTGATCGTCCTGGCGCTGCGCGTGGTCAGGCGCGACCGCATCGAGCGGGCCATCGGCATCTCGGCGGGCATCACCTGGTGCTACGCGCTCGCGCTGACCGCGATGATCCCGTCCGCCCTGCCGTACGCGACGCTGGTGACGGTGTCGCCGGTGCTGCTGTCCGTGGCGTACCTGCCGCGCCGGCGCTTCAAGGTCATCATGGGCTGTACGATCGCCACGGCCGTCGCCATCACGCTGGCGGGCCGGTTCCTGCCCGGTGTCGGGTTCGAGCGCAACGCCCCCGGCTGGGTCGTCTCCGCGACCGTCATCGTCCTGGTCGTCCTGGGCCTGACCAGGGCCTCCTACCTCGCCTGGCACAACCACGTGATGCTGGTGGCCAGGGCCGAGGCGCTGCAGGAGTCGCGGGGCCGCCTGGTGGCCGCGGCCGACCGGGAACGCCGCCAGATCGAGCGCGACCTGCACGACGGGGCCCAGCAGCGCCTCGTGGCCGCGGCCGTGCAGTCGCGCGTCGCGCAGCGGCTGCTGGCCACCCAGCCCGCCGACGTGAGCCCGCTGCTGGCGCAGCTGTCCGAGGACCTGCGCGAGGCCGGGGCGGAGCTGCGCGACCTCGCGCACGGGATCTACCCGCCGCAACTGGCCGAGTCGGGGCTGGAGGCGGCCCTGCGCGCGGCGGTCCGGCACTCCCCGCTGCCGGCCGAGATCCACGCCGACGGCATCGGCCGCTACCCGCCCGAGATCGAGATCAACGTCTACTTCTGCCTCCTGGAGGCGCTGCAGAACGCCGGCAAGCACGCGGGCGAGCACGCCACGGTGACCATCGACCTGCGGGACCAGGACGGGCTGTCCTTCGACTTCCGCGACACCGGCGACGGCGCCAGCCCCGACCTGCTCAGGTCCGGGCACGGGATCACCAACATGTACGACCGCCTCGGCGCCATCGGCGGCACCCTGACCATCGACACAGGTCGCGGGGCCGGTCTGCACCTGCACGGGGTCATCCCGAACGCGGCCGCTCCGGTGGCGGGGGACGGGAAGACGTGAAAAGCGCTCTGGTACTGTGACGGTCTCGAAGCGATCGTCCTTGGGAGGTGAGACCCATTACCGCTGTGTCAGGCTGGGTGCTCCCTTCCACCGGCCGCGCGCGGCCTACCGGGATCAGGTGACCGCGGGAGCGCCCATCGGCATCCCCGAAAGGCTCCCATGTCGGTTTTTTCATCATCTATCCCTACTTCTGTGATCGTCACCCGGCTCCGGGCGGCCGGCTGCGTGTTCGCCGAGGACGAGGCCGAGCTGCTCGTCTCCACCGCGCCCACCCCCGGCGACCTGGCCGCCATGGTGGAGCGCCGCGTCGCCGGCGAGCCCCTCGAACACGTGCTGGGCTGGGCGGAGTTCTGCGGCCTGCGGGTGGCCGTGGAGCCCGGGGTGTTCGTGCCCCGGCCGCGTACCGGCTTCCTCATCGAACGCGCCGTCGCCGTGGCGCGGGAGGTTCCCGGCACGCCGGTGATCCTGGACATGTGCTGCGGGACCGGCGCGATGGGCGCGGCGGTGGCGGCGGGTCTGGAGCGGTCCGAGCTGCACGCCGCAGACCTCGATCCGGCCGCGGTGCGCTGCGCCCGGCGCAACCTGGCCGGGGCGCACGTCTACGAGGGTGACCTGTACGACCCGCTGCCCGCCACGTTGCGGGGCCGGGTGGACGTGCTGATCGCCAGCCCGCCGTACGTGCCGTCGGAGTCGGTCGGGCTGCTGCCTCCCGAGGCGCGGCTGCACGAGCCGCTGATGTCGCTGGACGGCGGCGCCGACGGGCTCGACGTCGTGCGACGGGTGATCGCCCGGGCGCCCGGCTGGCTTGCCCCCGGCGGCCACCTGCTGGTGGAGACGAGCTCCCGCCAGGCCGCGGCCACGGCCGAAGCGGTGACGGCCGCCGGCCTGACGGCCCGGGTGGCGACCTCCGACGAACTGGACGCCACCGCGATCATCGGCACCCATCCCACCTGATCCCCGGCCACCGCCCTGGGCTGGTCACGGTCGCTTGCCCGGGGTGCCGTCCGGTGTCCGGGCGAGGCGCTTAGCGGTGTTAAGGTGGGCCGCGATGGCACAGAAGGGACTGGCGCGCGACACGGTCGTGCGCGCGGCGCTCGAACTGCTGGACGAGGTCGGCCTGGAGCGCCTGTCCGTGCGCCGCCTGGCCGCCCGCCTGGGCGTGCAGAACCCGGCCCTCTACTGGCACTTCCGCGACAAGCAGGAGCTCCTCGACGAGATGGCCCGCGAGCTGCTGGCCCCCGACATGGGCGGACCCGGCGAGGGCGAGTCGTGGCGGGAGTGGCTGACCCGCCGCGCGCACGCCTACCGGCGTACGCTGCTGAGCCACCGCGACGGCGCGCGGCTGGTCACCGGCAGCAATCCCGGGCCCGGCGTGGCCCGCTCCTTCGAGGAGGAGCTCGCGATCCTGACCGGGCTCGGGTTCACGCCGGAGCAGGGGCTGCACGCGATCGCGTCCATCAGCCACTACACCCTCGGTTTCGTCCTGAACGAGCAGGCCCGGCGCGAGCGCCAGGAGCGCGGCGAGACGCAGGAGCTTGCCTCCTACGCCGACTTCCCGCTCACCGTCGCGGCCGTCAGGGCCGGCGGCGCGCCCACGAGCGACGAGGCGTTCGCCCGTGGCGTGCGGCTCATCGTCGACGGCGTGGCGGCCTCCCTCCGCCCCCAGCAAAGCGCCCAATAGCAGGACGAACCCGGTCCCGAGTCTCCATAATCGACGATCATCCGTCGGTGGCGAGGAGGCAGCGGGTGCGGAAATCAGCGATGGTCGCCGTCATGCTGGTGAGCATGGGACTTCCCGCGGGGAAGGCGGTCGCGGCCCCGGGGGACTACTGGGTGGTGGGAGGGGACCAGACGGGCCGGCGGCTGATCGCGTTCGATCCGGCGGTGGCCGACTGGAACAGCCCCTCCGCCGTGAAGTGGACGTGGCAGCCCAGCGTGACGACCGGCCGGTTCACCGCGGACGAGGTCTCGGCGTTCGGGCTCATCGCCGACTTCAAGCTGCGCGAGCGCCCGTCGGGCGAGCGGAGCGTCGTGGTCGCGGCCGGCGGCAGCCGGGGCATCGCGGCGATCGTCTCCTACCCGGGCGGCGTGCGGCAGTGGGCGCGGATCCTGCCGGGCAACCTGCACGCCGCCGAGCTGCTGCCCGACGGCAACATCGCGGTGGCCGCCTCCACCGGGGGCTGGGTCAGGGTGTACGCGTCCTCGCAGGGCCCGAACGCGGCCACGTACGCCGAGTTCCCGCTCGCCGACGCGCACGCCGCCCTCTGGGACCCTGCCATCAGGCGCCTGTGGGTCATCGGCCAGGACCCCGTCACCAAGCAGCACATCCTGACCGCGCTCGCGGTCGAGGGCACCCCGGCGCGTCCGGCGCTGCGCGAGGACACCCAGCGCCGCAGGGCCCTGGAGACCCCCGGCGGCCACGACGTGTACGCCCACACCCACGACACCGGCAAGCTCTGGGTCACCACCGGCTCTGCCGCCTACCTGTACGACAAGGCGACCAGGATCTTCACCGCCGCGCCCGCCGGGGCGAACCGCGGCGCGGTCAAGTCCATCGGCGACCAGCCCTCTGGCCAGATCGTCCAGACGCGGGCCGACGCCGCCAAGACGCCGCCCGGGTCCTGCACCGCGAGCACGTGGTGCACCGACACCGTGGACTTCTTCTCGCCCTCCATGACCCGCAGGCGCACGGGCGCGGCCTTCTACAAGGCGCGGGTGTGGAGTCCGTACTACAGCGTCGCCGACCGGCCGCAGCGCGGCACCGTCCGGGACCGGGTCCGCGCCGCCTCCGGCGCGTGGGACGCGGGCACGGCGGAGGTCGACGGCAACGGCGGCATCTCCGGCACGGCGGTGGCGGCGCTGCCGGACGGCGGCCTGCAGGTGCTGACCGTGGTGCCGGGCAGCGGGGTGTGGAGCCGGGGGCGCGGCGCCTCGGGCGCGTGGGACGCGAGCGCGACGAAGATCGACGCCAACGGCAGCGTCCTGGACGTCTCGGCGGCGGGGCTGCGGGAAGGGTCCCTGCACCTGCTCACGCTGCCCGACATCGCCCAATGATTTGCCCCTTTTGCAGTGCGGCATGCGGGTTCTTTGCTCGTGGACTTCGCCGGTGATTCGCGCTTTTATTTGCTCCGTCGATTTTCCTGACGGAGGAACAAATGACTCGTACGCGGAGAACAATGGAAATCGCCGTCGCATTCGCGTTGGTGATGAGCGCCGCCCCGCCGGCGGTGGCGGAGCCGCGGGAGCCGGTGCGGATCACGCGGTTCCTCGGGGAGCAGCGGATCCCGTACATGACGAGGTTCGAGGGGACCGTCGTGGGCGGCCTGTCCGGGATCGACCGGGATCCGCGCACCGGGACCTGGTATTTCATCTCCGACGACCGCGCCCGCTACAACCCGGCCCGCTTCTACACGGGCCGGCTGGACATCGACCGGGTGACGGGCGGCTTCACCGGGGTGCGGCTGACCGGCGTCAAGACGCTGACCAGGCCCGACGGGACACCGTTCCCCGGCTACGGCCAGGCGGAGTCCGCCGACCCCGAGTCGATCAGGTTCGACCGGTGGAGCGGGCGGCTGCTGTGGGGCGACGAGGGCGACCGGCCGGACACCCGAAACCCGAATATTCCGATTTCCGGCGCCGCGGTGCGCGGAATGGATATGAACGGGCGGCAGGTGGGTGAATTCTCGATCCCGCGGAATTTGCGGCTGACGGGCGAGGAGACCGGGCCGCGGCGCAATTTCGGATTCGAGGGGCTGGCCGTCTCGGCCCGGGCCATCACCGCCGTGACCGAGGGGCCGCGCTTCGAGGACGGCCCGGTGCCGACGGCGGAGCGCGGCTCGGCGGCGCGGCTGACCGTGTGGAACCGCCAGGGCCGCCCCCGCGCCCAGTACGCCTACCCGCTCGACCGCCTGCCCGCCCCGCCGAACCCGCCGACCGGGCAGGCCGACAGCGGGGTGTCGGAGCTGCTGCCCATCGACGAGTTCCGCTACCTGGCGCTGGAACGCTCGTGGATCGAGGGCGTGAACTACCGCGTCAAGCTGTACGAGATCGACCTGCGCGGCGCCACGAACGTCCTGGACCGCGACTCCCTGGCACACGGCGGCGCCTACCGGCCGGTGGCCAAGCGCCTGGTCCACGACCTGGGCGACTTCCGGCCCCCGGTGCAGAACCTGGAGAGCATGTCCTGGGGCCCGCGCCTGGCGAGCGGGGAGTGCACCCTGGTGATCGGCTCGGACGACAACTTCGACGAGCGCGAGGTGACGCAGTTCATGGCGTTCGCCACCACGGGCTGCAGCTGACGCCTCTCACATGCCGTGGATGCGGCGGCCGGTGATCTGGTGGGGGACGATGCGGATGTAGAGGTGCCGCTCGCCCCCCGCCCACGGGGTGACCCCCGCCTCGGCCAAATCGCCCGCCTCCTCCGGCGACACGTGGTGCGCCGCCCCCTGCACCAGCACGCTCCACCCCTCCCGGTTGGCCTCGTCGATCATGTCGATCTCGAAGGCGATCATGATGTCGACGCCTTCCAGCCCGGTACGCAGGTCCTTGTCCATGGCCCCGCCCACGGCGGTGCGGAAGACGATGGCCCCCTCGTGCATCTTGTAGTTGACGGGCATCACGGTCGGCCCGTGCGAGCCGTTGAACGCCACCCGCCCGATCCCGCCCGGCTCGATCAGCCGCCGGCACTCCGTGTCCTCCAGCGTCTCCAGCGTGGGATGCGCCATGGCGGGGCCGTGCCCGGGCGGGCGGTCCTGGCCACCGCCCAGCAGGTCGTCCACCGTCGTCCGGAGGGCGTCCGCCAGCCGGTAGAGAGCCCCGGTGTCCGGGGTGTCGGCGTTCTCCTCGAGATATTTCAGATAGCCCGGCGACATCTCCGCCCGCTCGGCGACCTGCTCGCGGGTCAGGCCGAGCCGCTCGCGGTGGTGGATGACGCGGCGGCCGAGATCACCGGTGCGTGCCATGATCTTTTCTCCTCGCATATAGGTACGGCACGGGGTGCCGTTGACACGTGCCTCGTCGCGTTCGGCGTCGATGAAGATCCGGCGCCCCCGGTAGTGGATGGGCATGGACACCACCCCGAGCGCCCCGGGCAGCAGCGGGTCCAGCCGCAGACCGTCCCGCCGCAGCTCCAGGCCCAGATAGCAGCGCTGCAGCAGGTCCAGCGTGCCGCCCATGGCGCCCAGGTGGATCCCCTCCGCCGTGGTGCCGCCCTGGACGTCCTTCATGTCGCTGTACAGCGCCTCGATGAAGAACTCCCAGGACCGCGGCCGGTTGGAGCGGGCCAGCACCCAGGCGTGCACGACCGCGCTGAGCGTGGACCCGTGGCTGGTGCGCGCCAGGTAGTACGAGATCGTCCGGGAGATCAGGCCGGGATCGACGGGGTAGCCGAGCCGCTCCAGGATGGTGGCCAGCCCGTCGCCCGGCAGCAGGTAGCACAGCATGAGGGTGTCGGCCTGCTTGGAGGCCTTGTACCTGTTGACGTCGTCGCCGTCGGCCTCCAGCGCCCGGTCCAGGCGGCGCACCCCGCGATAGCGCTCCCAGTCGAGCTCCAGCAGGTCGCCGTAGCCGGTGAACTGGCTGATCACGCCGTCGTGGAAGTCGACCCGCAGGCGGCGGCCGACGTCGTCCCAGCGGGCCAGCTCCTCCGCCCCGGGCGCCAGGTGGGGGACCAGGGCGGCGGTGTCGGCGGCCCGCGCCATCAGCCACGCGGTCATGACGTTGGTGTAGGCGTTGTTGTCCACACCCGGCAGGGCCGCGCCCGGGTAGCCGTCGTGGTACTCGTCGGGCCCCATGACCCCGCGGATCTCGTACCGGCCGTCCACCTCCACGGCCAGCGAGGCGAAGAACCGGGCGATGTCCAGCAGCAGCTCGCCGCACCACGACGGCATCGAGCCGGTGGCCAGGTAGTGCTGCCACACGTTGTAGGCGATGGCCAGGCCGACGTGGCGCTGCAGGCGGGAGTGGTCCGGCAGCCAGCGCCCCGAGGCCGGGTTGAGGTGCAGGGTCTGGGTCTCCTCGCGGCCGTCGCTGCCGCTCTGCCACGGGAACATGGCCCCCTCGTGGCCGAGCTCCCTGGCGGCGTCCCTGGCCTCGGGCAGCCGCCGCCAGCGGTAGCGCAGCAGGCCGCGCGAGATCTCCGGGAAGCGCAGGTCCAGCCACGGCTGCACGAACAGCTCGTCCCAGAACACGTGCCCCCGGTACGCCTCCCCGTGCAGGCCGCGGGCCGGCACCCCGGCGTCGAGGTCGGCGGTGTGGGGGGACAGCGTCTGCAGTAGGTGGAAGATGTGCAGGTGGACGACCTGCGACAGGTCCGGGCCGTCCACGTCGAGCCGGGCCTGGCGCCACAGCCGCTCCCAGGCCGCCTCGTGGCGGGCCAGCAGCTCCTCGAAGTTCGGCGCCCGGCGTACGTGCCGCAGCGCCGACGAGCGGGGGTCGTGGCTGGCGGGATCGCGCGAGGACGTCAGCGCCACGATCTTCGTGAACCGGGCCGGCGCGCCCTCGGCCAGGTCGAGCACGTGATCGGAGGTGATGTGGTCGGTGCCCAGCGACGGGCGGGCGGCGGGGGCGTCGGCGTCGACCCTGGCCGCCAGCGCCACGACGACGTGGGAGGAGCACGTGCGGGCCGTCAGCCAGGCCAGGTCGTCCTCCGAGCCGGTGGCGTGCCCGGTGAGGTGGTCGCCGCGCAGGTCGCGGTAGCGGGCCACGCCGTCGTTCGCCACCCGGCCCTCCAGCGTGGCGCGCACGCGAAGCGGGCCCGACCAGTTCTCGGCGGTGAAGGTGGTCTCGAGCGCCGCCAGGTAGGGGTCGGCCATCGACACCAGGCGGCGCTGGCGTACCCGCGTGACCCGGCCGTCGCCGTCGCGCCAGCGCAGCTCGCGCACCAGCACGCCGCGCCGCAGGTCCAGCTCGTGCCGGTAGAGCGGCAGGTCGGCCCGCTCGGGCCGGAACCAGCCGGACCCCGGCGTGGCGAACGTCAGCGGCAGCCAGTCCGGCAGGTTGACGATGTCCTCGTTCGTCACCGTACGGCCGGCGACCACGGTGTCCAGCCGGTCGTAGCAGCCCGCCAGGTACGTGCCCGGCGTGCGCGGCTCGCCGTCCGGGGTGGCGCCGCGCGTGGCGAACCGGCCGTTGCCCAGCGTGCACAGCGCCTCGCGCAGCCCCTCGCCGGCCGGGTCGAAGCCCTCGTAGACCAGCGTCCAGGCGTTCATCGCCGCCCCACGGGCACCCGCCCGGCGACGTCGGCGTCGGCCAGGTCGGCGACCACCGCGTCGGCCCCGGCGGCCAGCATCGCGGCGGCCTGGGTGCCGCTCCTGTCCACGGCGACCACCGTCCCGAAGCCGCCCCGGTGCCCGGCCTGCACGCCCGGCAGCGCGTCCTCCACGATCGCCACCTGCGCGGCCGGCAGCTCCAGCCGGCGCGCGGCCTCCAGGAACAGCGCCGGCTCCGGCTTGCCCGGCAGCCCCAGCGCGGCCGCGTCGTTGCCGTCCACCAGCACGTCGAACAGGTGCAGCAGCCCCGCAGACTGCACGACCGCGCGGCAGTGCCGGCTGGCCGAGACCACCCCGGTACGGCAGCCGCGCCGGCGCAGCTCGTGCAGCAGCACGACCGTGGAGGGGAAGGCGGCCACGCCGTGCTCCTCGATCTGCTCGACGAACAGCGCGTCCTTGGCCAGCCCCAGCCCGCGCACGGTCGGCGCGCCCGGCTCGTCGTCCGGGCCGCCCTCGGGCAGCGAGATGTCGCGCGAGGCCAGGAACGTGCGCACGCCGTCCAGCCGCGGCCGGCCGTCCACGTGGGCCAGGTAGTCGGCGCGGATGTCGAACGGCGCCGAGCGTCCCCGCAGGAACGCGTCGAAGACGTGCTTCCACGCCGCGGCGTGCACCCGGGCCGTGTCGGTGACCACGCCGTCGGTGTCGAAGACGACGGCGCGCAGGCTGGTCAGGTCGAAGGTGGCCATGTCTGGACGCTACCCGCGCAGACGCCACCCAGCCATGACGGCCGGCCCGCGCCGCGCCGGGGACCTCCGGTCCGCCCGCCGCCCCACGGGGTACGTCTTCATCGTCAGGCCGCCCCACCCCGGGAGGATGCGCATGAGAGTCCTCGTACGAGCCTTGTCGCTGCTGGCCGTCCTCGGAGCGGGCCTGGCGGGCTGCGGGGAGGCGGACCTGCCCCGGGGCACCCCCTCGGCCGCACCCTCCGCCCCCGCCCCGAGCACGCCGCAGGCGCCCCCCACCCCGCGCGAGACCCTGATCGCCGGCCACTACCAGCCGCTGTGGCCGTTTTCCGGGCCCGGCGAGGTCGCCGCCTGGCAGCGCGCCCACCAGGCGGACGGCCGCGAGGCATGGCACCTGGACGCCGCCCGCACCGCGATCGCCTTCACCCGCGACTTCCTCGGCTTCACCGAGATCGACCAGGCCGTCAAGACGGTGCAGGACGGCGAGCACGCCCGGGTGCACGTCGGCTTCCGCAGCGAGGAGGGCCCCCGCCCGCTGGTGGCCGCGGTCGTGCACCTCATGCGGTACGGCAGCGGCAGGAACGCCCCCTGGGAGGTGGTCGGCACCGACGACACCACCCTCACCCTGACGAAGCCCGGCTACGGCGCCACCGTCGGCTCCCCGCTGACCGTCGGCGGCCGGATCACCGGCGTCGACGAGAGCATCCGGATCCAGGTACGCCACCCCGGCTCGGCCACGCCGGTGGGGGAGCGGTGCTGCCTGGGTGCCGGAGGCGAGAACGCGGCCTGGTCGGCGAAGGTCTCGTTCACCGCCAGTCCGGGCAGGACGCTGACCGTCGTGGCCTCCACCGGCGGTCACGTGGCCGCCGTCGAGCGCTTCGCGGTGACGGGCGTGAGCCTTCCGTCGTAGCGGCTGGCTAGCATTCCTGGGCATGGAACTGCGGCAGCTCGAATACCTCGTGGCCGTGGCCGAGGAGGGCGGCTTCACCAGGGCCGCCGCCCGGCTGCACGTCGCCCAGCCGGGCGTCAGCGCGCAGATCCGCCGGCTGGAGCGGGAGCTGGGCGAGCCGCTGTTCGACCGGTCCGGGCGCGCGGTGCGGCTGACGGCGGTGGGCGAGGCCGTGCTGCCGTACGCGCGGGCCGCGCTGGCGGCGGTGTCCGGGATGCGACTGGTCGCCGACGAGTTCACCGGGCTGCTGCGCGGGCGCGTGGTGATGGGCGGGGTCTCCGCACCCTCGGTGCTCGACCTGCCGGGCATGCTCGCCGGCTTCCACGAGCGCCACCCGGCCGTGGAGATCTCGCTCGTGGAGAGCGACCCCGAGGCGCTGCTCGTCGGTGTCCTGACCGGGCGGCTCGACCTGGCCCTGCTCGGGCTCGGGGCTCCGCTGCCACCGGGCGTCGGGGTGCAGGTCGTCGTGGACCAGCAGCTGGTCGCGGTCGTGCACCGCGGGCACGAGCTGGCCGGCGCGGAGTCGATCGCGGTGCCGGAGCTGAAGGGGCTGCCGCTGATCAGCCTGCCGCCCGGCACCGGCCTGCGGGCGGCGCTGGAGGAGGCGTGCGGGCGGGCGGGGTTCGCGCCGCACGTGGCGTTCGAGGCCAGCGAGCCCTACGTGCTGGGGCAGCTGGCCGCGCGCGGGCTCGGCGTGGCCGTCCTGCCCGACTCGGCGGTCGCCGCCGCCGCGACCGAGCTGCACGTGCTGGCGGTGACGCGGCCGAGCATGCGCGGCCGGATGGGCGTGGTGTGGCGGGAGGGCGGCCAGACGAGCCCGGCGGTCAGGGCGTTCATCGAGCACGCCCGCGGCCACCTGCCCGACCTGGCCACTGGCTCTCTCCCATGACGGAGCCGCCCCTACGAGGCACCGCCTGCCGGGCCGGGGCTGCTAGTTTGTAAACGCGCATTCGGTAAACCGTCCCGCAGGAGGGCGAGCATGGGCAGGCCGCGCACGACCAGCGACGAGGCGATCCTCGGTGCCACCGCCCGCGCGATCGGGCGGCACGGGCCGCAGGGCCTCACGCTGGCCGCGGTGGCCCAGGAGGCCGGGCTGTCCCCGGCCACGCTGGTGCAGCGGTTCGGCTCGAAGCGGGGGCTGCTGCTCGCGTTCGCCGCCCACGCCGCCCGGACGGCCGGGGAGCCGTTCGAGCGGGCGCGGCAGGAGCACGGCTCACCGCTGTCGGCCCTGAGGGCGGCGCTCGTACGCCTGGCCGAGGGCGTGTCCACGCCGGTCGAGCTGGCCGGCAGCCTGGGCTTCCTGCAGCTCGACCTGACCGACGCCGAGTTCCGGGCGTACGCGGCCGAGCACGCCCGCCGCACCCGCGACGAGATCGCCGCCCTGCTGGCGGACGCGGTGGCGGCGGGGGAGCTGGCGGGCGGGGCGGAGCTCGGCCCGCTGGCCCGCGCGGTCCAGGTGGCCTACAACGGCGCGCTCATCCTGTGGGCCCTGTCCGGCGACGGCCCGCTCCCCGACGCGATCCGCGACGCTCTCGACCAGACACTCCGCCCCTATTTGCCCGGCTGATCGCCATACCGTCCCGCGCCGGCGGGGTGAAAGTGCTCGACTCCGCGACGCTCCGGGCCAAAACTGGACCGACACCCCCTCTGACAGGGGATGATCGTCAGTCGGACGGCCCTTCGGTCACCTGGCGGCCGCACGGTGACCGCGACGCTTCGAGGTGCTCATGAGCCAAGTGGAAGACCCCGCGCCGCAGTCGCTGGCGGAGCTGGCCCGCCGGCACGGGCTCCGCCCCGCCATCGCGCGGCCCAGGTTCACCGTCTACCTTCGCCAGCTCTGGGACCGGCGGCACTTCGTGCTGACGTACGCGACCTCACGCAACGTCTCGAAATACTCCGGCTCGGCCCTGGGCCAGCTCTGGCAGGTCATCACCCCGCTGCTGAACGCCGCGATCTACTACGTGATGTTCGGCCTGATCCTGGGCGGCAGCAAGAACATCCCGAACTACCCGGCGTTCCTGCTGACGGGGATGTTCGTCTTCACGTACACGCAGCGCACCGTCACCGCTGGCGCCAAGTCGATCTCCGGCAACCTGTCGCTGATCCGCGCCCTGCACTTCCCGCGCGCCTCGCTGCCGCTCGCGTACACGATCCAGGAGCTGCAGCAGCTCACCATCTCCATGGGCGTGCTGCTGGTCATCGTGGTGATCACCGGTGAGCTGCCGACCTGGTTCTGGCTGATGATCCCGGTCGTGCTGGTGCTGCAGACGATGTTCAACGTCGGGGCCGGGCTGATCCTGGCCAGGCTGGGCTCCTCCATGCGCGACCTCAACCAGCTGCTGCCGTTCATCATGCGCACCTGGCTGTACGCCTCGGGCGTGTTCTTCGCCATCCACGACAAGGTGGTCAACAGCGCGGGCCTGCCGGAGTGGGTGGCCACCGCGATGTACCTGAACCCGGCCGCCTCCTACATCGAGTGGATGCGCGACATCCTCATCGGCGGCCACACCCCGCCGCAGATGGTGTGGCTGTCGTGCCTGCTGTGGGCGGTCTTCGCGCTCACGGCCGGGTTCTGGTACTTCTGGCGGTCCGAGGACCGCTACGGCCGCGGCTGAGATCGCTCGGCCTCGTCTCCCGGGGATGAAGTGGCGCGGCGGCCGGGTTGGCACGAGGAAAGGGCGACCGCCCCCCGCCGTACACGAGGAGAGCCGGCCATGAGCACGCACGCAGACCCCCAGCCCCCCGCTGTCCGCCAGCTCCGGCTGGTGGTCGAGGCGGAGGACTACGAGGCCGCGCTGGCCTTCTACCGCGACGTCCTCGGGCTGCCCGAGGAGGCGGCCTTCTCCGGCGGGGGCGGCGCGCGGGTGACGATCCTCGACGCCGGCCGGGCCACCCTGGAGATCGCCAACCCGGCGCAGAAGGAGATGATCGACGAGGTCGAGGTGGGCCGCCAGGTCGCGCCCAAGATCCGGGTCGCCTTCGAGGTGGACGACGCCAGGGGCACCACCGAGCGGCTGGTCTCGGCGGGCGCGGCCGAGGTCGCGCCGCCCACGGTCACGCCCTGGGAGTCGCTCAACGCCCGGCTCGACGCGCCCGCCGGGCTGCACATCACGGTCTTCCAGGAGCTGCGGACGCAGGAGGAGCGCGAATCCCTCGACGGCTTCGGCAAGGACCGGCCCGCGAACCCCTGAGGGGCGGCGCCGTGACCACCTACTCCGCCGTCGTCACCACCGGCATCTACTGCCGCCCGGGCTGCGGCGCCTGGCCGCTGGCCAGGAACACCCGCACGTACGAGCACCCGGCGGCCGCCGAGGTCGCCGGCTTCCGCGCGTGCCTGCGCTGCCGGCCGTACCGGGTGGCGGCCTCGATCGCCGCCGGGTCGCCCGAGCTGGTGTGCCGGGCGTGGCGGCTGATCATCGAGGGGGTCCTCGACGGCGGCACGGAGGCGGGGCTCGCGGAGCGGGTCGGCGTGTCGCCGCGGCACCTGCGCCGGCTGTTCCTGCGGCACCTCGGCGCGACCCCCGACCAGCTCGCCCGCTCCCGCCGGGCCCACTTCGCCCGCCGGCTGCTCGACGACACCGACCTGCCGGTGGTGGACGTGGCGTTCGCGTCGGGGTTCGGGAGCCTGCGGCAGTTCAACCGGACGATGCGGGAGGTGTTCCGGGCCGCGCCGACCGCCTTGCGCGAGCGCAGGCACCGCGCCGACCGGCTCGCCGCCGACGGCGGGCTGGCGCTGCGGCTGCCGTACGTGCCCGGCTACGACTGGGACGCGGCACGCGCCCGCCTGGCGGAACGGGCGATCCCCGGCGTGGAGGTCGTGGAGGAGGACACGTACCGGCGCACGATCACCGTGGGCGGGGCCCCCGGGGTACTGGAGGTCTCGCCCGGCGGGGACGGGCACCTGGTGCTGGTGGCGCACCTGCCGTACTGGGAGGGGCTGATCCACCTGGTGGGAAGGGTCGGGCGGCTGCTCGGCACGGAGGGCGGCCCCGCCCCGGGGGCGTGGAGCCCGTTCGAGGACGGGGTGCGGGAAACGGGGGCGGCGGCGCGGCTGGTGAGGGGGCTGGGGACGTACGTGCCGGGGTTGGCGGAAGGGCTCACGCACACGTTTCCCGAGGCCGCGGCCGTGACGGAGGAGGCGCTGGCGGCGCTCGGCCTCCCGGCCGCGGACGCGTCCCTCGTCGCCGCCCTCGCCCGGTGAAACCGGGCGCGATGACGCGCGGCACACCTGGGGCGGGTATTTGTGCGCGGTCCCCGAGGGCGCCCGGCGGATACGTTCCCGGGGTGCACGCGAGCCGGTGACACCGCCTCGCCCGGCGACAGGCATGCCGCCCCCCGCGCGATCCCGCGCGGGGACATCGCATCCAGGATTCGGAGATCCGTATGACCATGCCATCGATCGTTCCGGCCCGCAGAGGCAGGCGGCTGCGCCTGTCCGCGCTGGCCGCCGTGGCGACCACCGCGGTGGCCGCGGGCGCGCTGCTGGCGGGGAACGCCACGTCGGCCGAGGCGGTGCCGCCGGAGGTGATCAGCCGCTGGAACAACGAGCTGGTGCACAGCAACGCGCTGAGCCCCGGCTTCAGCCAGTTCCTGTCCGCGGGCCCGTACACGATCACCGCCAAGCTCACGGCGAGCAACACGGGCGCCACGGCGATCAACTACTCGTGCGTGATCAGCGCGGCCGGCGGCGCCGACACCGACGTCGCGGAGGTCACCCTGCAGCCCCACAGCAAGGCTGGCGTCTTCCTGAACGTCGTGCACAACTTCACCACCTCGGGGCAGGTCAGCTTCGCCTGCACCAAGCCCGGGGGCACGCCGCAGGTGCGGATGCTGCAGGTGAAGATCACCTCGATCAAGGTGAACTCGCTGGTCAACCAGCCGTTCTGACCGTGACCTGATCCGGAGGGGGCGGACCCGCCCCTTCCGGATCCCGATCAGTCCCCGCGCAGGTCACGCAGCCGGAAGGCGGTGACCCCGGCCAGCAGCAGCGCGGCGGTGACGGCGGCCAGCCACAGCAGCGGGCCCGCGTCCACCGCCCGGCCCAGCGCCTGCGGCACGTGCGCGTACGGCGACAGATCCCTGATCCCCTCGTCGATCTGGAGCAGCTCGCCGAGCTGGGCGAGCAGGGCGAAGGCCACCAGCGCCGCCCAGGCGAGCGCGGTCAGCCGGGGCACCAGCCCGAACAGCAGCATCGCGATCCCCGCCAGCGTCCACGTGGCGGGCGCCTGGACCAGCGCCGCACCCAGCAGGCGCGCCGCCTGCCCGGCCGGGTCACCGATCCGTACGCCGTGCGCGAGCCCGGCCGCCAGCCCGCCCGCCGCCAGGATCAGCGTGCTGCCGCCCAGCGCCGGCACCAGGTGCCCGGCCGTCCAGCGCCAGCGCGGCACGGCCCCCGCGAGCACCGGCTCGGCCCGGACCGCCGCCTCCTCGCCCTGCAGCCGCAGCGTCGCCTGGACGGCGTACCCGCCCGCGACCAGGCCCAGCAGCCCGATCTCGGCGGACAGGAACGAGTCGATCAGCGCGCCCGCCCCGCCCACCATCGCCAGGATGGCGGCGATCTGCGGGTTGTCGCGGACGATGTCGCCCACGCTGTCCGCCAGCGCCCCGAACATCGCCCCCGCCAGCGCGAACCCCACCGTCCAGCCGAGCAGGGCGCCGCGCTGCAGCCGCCACGCCAGTGCCAGCGGGCCCGCCAGGTACCGGGCCGCGTCCCCCGGGCCGGTGCGCGGCGCCATCAGCCCCGCGCCGAGATCCCGCCGCCGGGCCAGGACCGCGGCCACCGCGACCAGGGCCAGCCCGGTCGCCGCCGGCAGGGCGACCACCCACCAGCGCTCGTCCGCGAACGCCCGTACGCGCTGCGCCCAGCCCAGCGGCGACATCCACGAGAGCGGCTCGATCCCGGCGGCGTCACCCAGCGCGCGCAGGAGGAACGCCAGGCCGAGCGCCGCGGCGGCGAGGCCGACGGCGGTTCGCGCGTGCGCCGTGAGCTGCGCGGCCAGGACCGCCACGCCGGTGAACACCCAGCCCGCGCCGCCCACCGCCAGGCCGAGCGCGAGCGCGCCAGCCACGGGCAGCCCCTGTCCGGCCAGGCCCAGCGTCACGAGCAGGGCGATGAGCAGGTTGGCCGCCCCCGCGACGAGCACCGCCGCGGCCGGGATCGCGGCCCGGCCGACCGCGCAGGCACCGACCAGCTCGGCGCGGCCGGTCTCCTCCTCGGCGCGGGTGTGCCGGGTCACCGCCACGATGCTCATCAGGGCGGCCAGCACCGACGCCATGGTGGTGCCGCGCCACGCGGTGAGCCCGCCCACCGAGGTGGCGTCGAAGACCGGCCCGGTCAGGGCCTGCAGGGCGGGCGCGGCGCCGATGGTGGCACCCAGCGCGATCCGCTGAGCCGCCTGGGGGTACAGCTCGGCGATGGCCGACGCGCTGGCGGCGAGCAGGCCGGCGACGACGACGATCCAGACGAGCAGCAGCACGCGGTCGCGGCGCAGCGCCAGCCGCACCAGCGCCGCCGTGCCGGTCACGCCGCCACCTGGTAGTGGCGCAGGAACAGCTCTTCCAGGGTGGGCGGCCGGCAGGTCAGGCCGCGTACGCCGGAGCCGGTGAGCAGGCGTAACACGTCGTCCAGGCGCTCGGAGTCGATCTGGAAGCGGACATGGGAGCCGTCCACGACCAGGTCGTGGACGCCTTCGAGGCTCGCCAAGCCGGCCGGGACGTTGTCGAGCTCGGCGGTGATCGACGTGCGGGTGAGGTGGCGGAGCTGGGCCAGCGTGCCGGTCTCCACGACGCGGCCGTCGCGGACGATCGTGACCTGGTCGCACAGCGCCTCGACCTCGGACAGGATGTGGCTGGACAGCAGCACCGTACGGCCGTTGCCGCGCTCCTCGGCGATCGCGTCGCGGAAGGTCGCCTCCATGAGCGGGTCGAGCCCGGCGGTGGGCTCGTCCAGCAGGAGCAGCTCGACGTCGGAGGCCAGGGCGGCGACGAGGGCCACCTTCTGGCGGTTGCCCTTGGAGTAGGTGCGGCCCTTCCTCGTGGGGTCGAGGTCGAAGCGGTCCAGCAGGGCGGCCTTGCGCCGCCGGTCGAGCCCGCCGCGCAGCCGGCCGAGCAGGTCGATGGCCTCGCCGCCGGTCAGGGTGGGCCACAGGACGACGTCGCCGGGCACGTACGCCAGCCGCCGGTGCAGCTCGACCGCGTCCCGCCAGGGGTCGCCGCCGAGCAGCTCGGCATGGCCGGCGTCGGCGCGGAGCAGGCCGAGCAGGACGCGCAGGGTCGTGGTCTTGCCCGAGCCGTTCGGGCCGAGGAAGCCGTGGACCTCCCCGGTCCGTACGGTGAGTTCGAGCCCATCGAGGGCACGGATCTTGCCGTAACTCTTGGTCAGGGCACTGACCAGGATGGCAGGGTTGTTCGCCATGCGCGCCTCCATGAGGCCGGTCCGATATGACGTTGCCGACCAGACTTCCCGGCGCACCAGGATTGACGGTAGCAGCGCCCGACCGGCTCGGCCAGGCTCCACCGGCGTCACGGCAGGACGGACATTCGCGTCACGGCGTACGTGGACCTCGCGTCACGGCGTACGTGGACCCCGCGCTATCTCCCGCCGCGGCGGGAGTGGCGCGTCCCGCGCCCGTGCCCGTTGCCGGGCGTCTCGACGAGCGGGGTGTCGACGAGGTGCTCGACCAGGAACCAGGTCTGCAGCTCGCCGGTCCGGATGACGTTGGAGACCAGCAGGTCGTTGGTGCCGTCGTCGCCCATCTCGGCGGCGCGGGCGGCCGCGTCGTGGGCGGCGACGAGGATGGTCTCGTGCGCCTCGATCAGGCGCGAGAGCATCGCCGGGACCTCCTCGGCGCCGTTGGGCGGACGCGGGACCACGGTGATCTCGGCGACGTGCCGCGGGTCGCCGACCGCGATGCCGCCCAGCGTCTGGATCCGCTCCGCCATCATGTCCACGAGCTCGAGCTGCTCGCCCGCGTGCTTGTCCAGCAGCAGGTGCAGCTGGTAGAAGGTCGGGCCGCGCATCAGCCAGTGGTGCTTCTTGTACAGGTGGTAGAGGATCTGCGTGTCGGACAGGATCTGGTTCAGCCGCTCGCAGGAGTAGCTGCGGGCCTCGTCCGACACGGCCAGCGGCCACGTCCGGACAGTGCCGAATTCCTGGATCTCGGTGCCGTCCACGTGCAGCCACGGCTGGCTGCCCGAATGCTTCAACGCTTTGGTCCTGCCTTTGATGGGCACGATCATCTCCCGGTGCGGTGAGTTTGAGCCGATCCGACCACGAACCTTCCCGTACGCCCGGCTTTCGAGCTCCAGCCCAGACCAGTGCATGGCAAAGGTTGGGACAGCCCGCAGCCGCACCGGCCACCACGGCCCAGGCGCCCGCTATGCCGCCTGCGGCCGCCGGGCGGCCCAGGCCGTCCGGCTGGCGCGTACGTGAAGGTCTTCGCGCCGCAGGACGCTGCCGGGCCCGCCGTCGTCGTCGAGCAGGCGGTCGAGAGCGGCCAGATCGTCGCTGTCCAGCACGCCGTCCACTCCGGTCCGCATCCGCCGCAACGACGCCTGGGCGTAACGCCCGGCGGACTCCGGCAACGGCGGTGTCAGGTCGATGGTGAAGACCCGCTCGGCTTCCACGCTGAAGCCCGCCTTCGCCAGGAGCGGACCCCAGTCGGCGCCGAAATGCGGCATCTGAGCGGCCCGCCACTCGGCCATCGCCGCCTGGCAGCGCTCCTCGAGCCCGGGACGACCGAAGCCGAGGTCGTCCGGCAGGAAGCGGGGGAAGGCGTCCAGCTCGACCGCGATCATGAGCCCGCCGGGGCGGAGCATGGTGAGGACGTCGGCGAGGACACGGTCGGGGTCGGCCATGTGGTGCAGCGAGGCCGAGGCCCACACCAGGTCCACGGGCTCCAATTCCGGCCGGCTCGCGTCGAGGTCCGCCTGCACGGTACGGATCCGGTCGGCCAGCCCGCGTTCCCGGGCGGCGGCCTCCAGGTGGCGCAGCATGGGCTCGGACACGTCCAGCGCGATCACCTCGGCCCCGTCGAAGCGTTCGAGCAGCGCGAACGAGCCGGCGCCGGTCCCGCTGCCCAGGTCGAGGATGCGGCGCGGAGGCCGCTCACCGGTCAGCTCCCGGGTCCAGGCGGTGAGGTCGGACAGGTAGGAGTGCAGCACCTCGGCGTCGAGATCCAACATCTCAGCCATCGCGGCAACATCCGCCGCATCCCCGCCACCGTGCTGGTGCTGGTGCTGGTGCTGGTGCTGCTGGTGATGGTGCTCGTGCCGGCCGTGCTGCTGGTCGCGGTGCTCTGGGCTGCCGTGCTGGTGGTCGTGTGCCATGTTCCGACCCTATGCGCGCCTTGCACCTCCGGCATGCCTTCTTGCCTATGAAGCAAGAATGCCGAAATACTCGATTGCCTGGCGGTGATGCCGTTGAGAGGATCTCCGCCATGCCTGCCTTCACCTCTTATGACGGAACCGACCTCGCCTATCACGTGCTCGGCGAGGGCGTACCGCTGATCTGCCTGCCCGGCGGACCGATGCAGGACTCCGCCTACTTCGGCGATCTCGGCGGGCTGTCCGCGCACCGGCGGCTGATCATGGCGGACCCCCGGGGCACCGGCCGGTCAGAGACCCCGCGCGACCCCGCCACGTACCGCTGCGACCGGCTCGTCGACGACGTCGAGGCCCTGCGCCGGCACCTCGACCTCGACCGCATGGACCTGCTCTCGCACTCCGGCGGCACGAACCTCGCGGTGCTGTACGCGGCCCGGCACCCGCACCGCGTCCGCAGGCTCGTCCTGGTCACCCCGAGCGTCCGGGCCCTCGGCGTCGAGATCACCGGGCAGGCCAGGCTGGAGACCGCGCGGCTGCGCGAGGGCGAGCCCTGGTTCCCGGCGGCGTTCGCGGCCCTGGAGGCGATCGTGGCCGGCACCGGTCACGACTGGACGGCCGTCGACCCCTTCTACTACAGCCGATGGGACCCGGCGACCCAGGCGTACGCGGCGTCCCACGACGAGCACCGCAACGACGAGGCCGCCGCCGCGTTCGGCGCCGACGGCGCGTTCGACCCGGACGCCACCCGCACGGCCCTGGCCGCGCTCGACGCGCCGGTGCTGCTGCTCGCCGGCGAGGTCGACCTGAACACCCCGCCCAGCGTCGCGGCCGAACTCGCCACCCTGTTCCCCGGCGCCCACCTCGTCGTCCAGCCAGGCGCGGGCCACTTCCCCTGGCACGACGACGCCGGCCGGTTCGTCGCGACCACCGCCGCCTTCCTCGACTGACCACCACCTCCCGCGATCGGTCGCGGACCGTCACCCGGCCTCGGACGGTCAGCCGCCGTCGGTCGGGGGCGTCAATCAGGCCACCGTCGGTCGGCCACCGTCGGTCGGCCACCGTCGGTCGGCCACCGTCGGTCGGGTGGAGCCGGTCGGGTGGAGCCGGTCGGGTGGAGCCGGTCGGGCGAGCCGGTCGGGTGGAGCCGGTCGGGCGAGCCGGTCGGGCGAGCCGGTCAGCCCTTGCCCGGTCGCCGCCGGTCGGATCGGGTTGGCCCGGCGCGGGTGATCAGGTGGTGGCGGTGCGTGTGACGGCGACCGTCGCCGTCGCGTAGCGCATCGTGAAGCCCCCACCCATCTCGTCGATCGCGGCGCCGACCGCCTCCAGGACCTCCGCCAGCTGGTCCGGCGGGAGCCGGGTGAAGGCGCCCGTGGTGGGCATCTGGTCCAGCCACGAGTCCCGCGTGTAGAACCACTCCCAGTGGATCCGCCACTGCTCCGGACGGCCGAACCCGCCCACCTCGCGGAACCCGTCGGCAGCCTGGTCGAGCAGCGGTTGGTAACCGTCGACGGATGACTTCGCCATGGCCTGGAAGTCGAACGGCGAGTCCGGGATCAACCGCCGGCAGACCTCCGCGGTGGCCTCCCCCAGGGCGGGCGGAAACTCGAAGGCGTTCCAGAACGCCGCGAACCGGCCGCCTGGCCGCAGCGCCTGGCCGGCCTTGGCCGCTCCGGCGACCGGGTCGATCCAGTGCCAAGCCGTCGCGGCGATGACCGCGTCGAACGACCGGCCGGCCGGATCCCAGTCCTCGAACGTCGCCACGTCGACCTCCAGCCCCTGCCGCCTGGCCACCTCGGCCATCCGCGCGTCGGGCTCGACCCCGGCCACCCGGCAGCCGGCGGCCTGGAACTGGCGGGCGGCGATGCCGGTGCCGCACCCGACGTCGAGCACGTCGGGCCCGGGACTGGCGGCGACGATCCGCTCGATGAGGGCGTCGGGGTAGCGGAGCCGGGCCCGGTCGTAGCGGTCGGCGTCCGTGCCGAACGACTCGGCCACCTGCCGGTGCCGATGCGGCTCGTTCTCTGAAAGCCATGAAGTGGGCATGCGCCCACCATAGTGGGCACCTGCCCACTCGTCAACGCCGCGAAGGTGGAGGCGACCATGGGCCTGTGATCGACGCCGCGCCGGCTCCCTCATGAGCCGCCCGATCGAGCGTCACCGCCTCCACCGCTCCCCGAAGCGCCCTCCTCGGAGCCGACCCCCCATAGAGCCGCGGCGATCTACCCTCCTCATGGACCGCCATGAGCGGCCCGGAACCGTCGACTTCTCCTGGGACGGCCCGGATCGGCGCGGGACGGTCCTGCGGCGTTGACGGGGGATGGGAGGGCCGGTGCAGCAGAGGGGCGGTCTATGCGAAAGGTGGTCCGAGCCACAGGGGGTGGCCGGTGGGGAGGGCGTTTGTGGGCTGTGCGGGGCCGAGGAGGGCGGAGTTCAGGCGAGGCCGCCGTTGCTCATCAACAGCTGCCCGTTGATCCACTGGCCCTCGGATGAGCAGAGGAAGTCCACCAGGTGTGCGGTGTCCTGGGGAGTGCCGAGGCGGCCCAGGGGCGTGTGGCTGATCGCCTGCTCGCGTATCTCGCCGGACATCCAGCCGGTGTCCACCGGCCCGGGGTTGATGACGTTGGCGGTGACGCCGAGGTGGGACAGCTCGTGCGCGGCGGCGAGGGTGATCCGGTCCAGGGCGCCCTTACTGGCCCCGTAGGGCAGGTTGCCGACGGTGTGGTCGCTGGTGAGGGCGACGATCCGGCCGGTGCCGGGAGCGCCGGTGAAGCGCCGGGCGTACTCGCGGATCAGCAGCCAGGTGGCACGCGCGTTGACCGCGAAATGGCGGTCGAAGCTCTCGACGGAGGTGTCGAGCAGGCCGGAGGCGACCGACTCGCAGTGACACATCACCAGGGCCGTGACGCCGCCGAGGCGGCGCTCGACCTCGTCGAAGACGAGCGTGGGCGCGTCGGGGCCGGAGAGGTCGGCCTCGATGGCCGCGGTGACGGCGCCGAGTTCGGTGAGGTCTGCGGCGATGGCGTCGGTGGCGCCGGATTCGGGGCCCCAGGCCATGCGCTGATCGTACGGAGCCCAGAACGTGAAGGCGATGTCCCATCCGGAGGAGGCGAGCCGGCGGGCGATGCCCGCGCCGATCCCGACGGTGCGGCCGACCCCGGTCACCAGGGCGAGCGGGCGGCTCTCATCGGGAGTCCTGGTCGTCACAAGGCGAGATCATCGGCGATGCGCGCCTTGCCTGGCAACCGATTTCCGGGGCCCGCCGCCACCCTGGCGCCTCCGACGGGCTCTGGCGGCTCGCCCCGCGGGTGCCGTTCGGGGCCGGCACGCCTACCTGGCGGCCCGCCACTCGGGCGCGAGCACCGACCAGACCTCCATGTCCAGCCGCTTCCCCCGGTACGGGTAGCTCTCCCGCAGCACGCCGTCCTTCGTCATCCCGAGCCGCCGGGCCACGGCGATGCTGGGCTCGTTCGCCGACGAGGCGTGCCACTCGATGCGGTGGATGCCGCGCTCCTCGACGGCCCAGTCGATGATCACCCGGATCGCTCTGGTCACGAGGCCCTTGCCCACGGCCGACGGCTCCAGCCAGCAGCCCGCCTCGGCGACGCCCAGCTGGACGTCCATCGTACGGAAGAGGACACCCCCGACCAGCTCGCCGCCCGTCCAGATGCCGTGGATGCGCCCCTTGTCGGCCGCCGCCCTCTCCGCGTACGCCTGGAGGAACGCGCGGCTGGACTCCAAGTCGGTCACCACGTCGGGGAGCGCGACGTGCTGCCCGATGAACTCCCGCCCCCGGTCGATGTTGGCCAGGAACTCCCCGGCCAGCCACGGCTCCAGCGGGCGCAGCTCAGCGCCGTCGTCGCCGAGGGAGATCGCGTACATCGTCACACTCCACGGTCAAAGTCTGGATATATCGCGAAGGATCCTCTCATGGCGGGTTACGGTGCCGTGTTGTCGAACAGGCCCCGCTTTCCGCACCTCATCGAACGGTTCGGTGGCGAGCCGGCGCAGGCCGGAGCTGGAGCAGCTCTTCCGTCATTCCCGGGCCCGCTGCTCCGCCGTGCCCCGCTTCTCGGGCTGGATGAACGGCGCGATGACCAGGGTGGGTCCGCCGCTGATCGGGCCGACCGCGGTGGTGCCTTCGTACGCGGTGCCGCCGCTGTGACCCTTCGGTGGTGCGCATGCGCGTGCCGGTCAGGTGGGGGCCACCGGTGGCGGTGGCGGTGACGGTCGCACGCCGGAGCGGCGCGCTGCGCCGATCGTGCTCGTCGGCGCGCTCCGCCGCGTGCCCGCGGTCATGGCGGTGTCCGCGGGGAGGGCCGGCGGTAGGGTCGGGGAGTGGAGGTGGGTGGCAGGTGATTCATCGCTTCTCCGTCGGCGATCTGTCCTGCGCGGTGATCAGCGACGGCCAGCCGGAGCCGCCCTGGGAGCCCCCGCTGGCCGAGTTCTTCACCCCCGGTTCCGGGGTGCCTGAGGCCGAGCTGGGCGACGCCGTGGCCCGGGAAGGGGGCGGCCGGGCGACGTTGACGTGCGGGTACAACTGCGTGTGCGTGGAGACACCGGCCGGTCCGGCGGTGATCGACACCGGGCTGGGCAGGAGATTCCTCGGCTACGGCCCGGGCATCACGCCCCTGGTCGGCCGCCTCGGCGAAGGGCTGGCCGAGGCCGGGTTCCCGGCGTCCGGGCCGGTCGCCGTCGTGTTCACGCACCTCCACGAGGACCACATCCGGGGCGCGGTCTGGCCGGGTGAGCCGACGTTCCCCGAGGCAGTCGCGTTCGCGCACACCGCCGAGGTGGCGTTCTGGTCGGACCTCACCACGGCGCTCCCCGACGAGCAGCGCCGCCCGGCGCTGGAGGCGATCAGGCTCTTCGGCGAACGGCTACGCCCCGTCGAGTACGGCGTCGAGATCCTGCCCCACGTCCACACCATCGAGGCCGCCGGCCACACCCCGGGGCACACGGCGATCCTGCTGCGCTCCCGCGGCGAACGGCTGCTGTGCGTCGGCGACACCTTCTACGACCCGCTCCAGCTGGCCCATCCGGCCTGGCGCACGCCGTGGGACCACGACGCCGCGCGGTCGGTGGCCAGCCGCCGCCGGATCCTGGAGTGGGCGGCCGACGAGCGCCTCCCCGTCCACGCCTACCACATGCCGTTCCCGGGGCTGGGCCTGGTCGAGCGGCGCGGGGACGGCTTCGCGTGGCGGCCGCTCCCGTACTGAAGCTCCACCAGGGTGTTCGCGCAGCGGGTCCGGCCCGGGCGTACCGGGGGCTCCTGATCGTCCTCGTCCCGCTGAGAGGATGGCCGGACCGGCGGCTGCCGGGCCGAGGACGATGCGCGAGGAGGAGGCCGTCAGACGCGGTCGGCGGCGATCAGCAGGTACTGGAAGCTGCCGCTCTTGTAGGCGTCGAGGAAGGCCTCCTCGATTCCGGTGGCCAGGTGGGTCCTGGCGCGCAGCTCCCAGTACGGGATCGTGGCGGCCGTCAGGTCCACCACGCTGACCGGGACGAGGCGGTTGGCCGCCATCTCCTTGAAGTACGTGCTACGGGAGTGGATGTCGCAGATGTAGTGGGCGTTGATCTGGCTGATGGCGCGGGACGGCAGGCCGTAGGCGTCGTTGTAGCAGCCGGTGATGCACACGTAGCGGCCGCCCCGCCGCAGCAGCCGGGCGTGCTCGGAGAACAGCAGGGACAACTCGACGTACATCGTGCTCTCGTTGTTCCAGATCGCCTGGAAGGCCCCGGTCGGGAAGCCGGTGTCGAGCATGTTGCGGAAGTGGAAGCGCACCCGGTCGTCCACCCCCCGCTCCTTGGCCTGCTGGTTGGCGAAGGCCACCTGGGACTCGGAGATCGACACGCCGTCCACCTGGCAGCCGAAGCGCATGTTCGCCAGGATGCTGGAGCCGCCGCGGCCCGAGCCGGCGTCCATGACCCGGTGGTCGGGGCCCAGCGGGCCGAGGTGCGCGAGCAGCGCCTCCGCCTGCGCGGACTCCAGCCGGTGCAGCTCCTGGACGACGCGTTTCTCCCTGGACTCGGCGGGCGCGTCCAGGACGGACCAGTTCACCTCGCCGATGCCGTAGTGGTGGTGGTAGAGGCCGTCCACCTCCCCCAGCCGCAGGTTGACGGGGTTCTCCTCGGCGTTCCAATAGTCGGCGACAGACTGCTGGTAGAGGCTGCTCAGTACGGGGACGGCATTCGGGGTAACGGTCACCGCGGGTTCCTTTCCTGTAGGTGCGGTCGGGTCGTCAGGACTGGTATCGGGTGGTGCTGCCGTGCCATTCGAGGCATCCGCCCATCCACGCCTGCGCGCCGCGCAGATAGCGCTTGAGCTCGGGGGAGGGCACGGCGGCCAGCGCCCGCTGGCTCTGCTCGAAGCCGCGGACGAATGCGTTGTGCAGGTGGACGGTGCGCTCGGTGGCCTCGCGGGTCGAGCAGCCCTCCTCGGCGGCCATGAGCAGGATCACGTTGGAGTCGGGCAGCTCGTCGGCCGCCTCCTTGGCCGCCGAGTGCAGGTCGTTGACCAGGACGCTGGCGGTGCCGGCCTGCATGAGCGCGGTGTGGAAGCGCCGCTCGGCGAAGAGGTTGGCGGGCAGCTCGTAGCCGCCGACGATGTCGATGAGCGTCATGGAGGTGTAGAAGCTGTCGTGCTGGCGGGCGGCCAGGTAGCGCCAGACGGGCGGGGGCGTCTCCAGGTACCGCCAGGCGGCGTAGGCCGCCCAGCTCACGTACATCTGGCTGGTGATGTTGCAGATCCGCATGATCTGCGACGGGGTGGCGTGGCGGGACACGTGGCTCCTGGCCGAGCGAAGCGAGACCAGGACGGGGTCGCCCCGGATCTGCTCCTCCAGCTGAGCGGTGTAGTCGCCCGCGTCGGGCGGCGGGTCCATGGCCGAGGTCACCAGCGCGAGCCGGGGCGGCAGCTCCGTCGGCGTGGCGCCGAGGTCGGTCTCGTCGGCGTAGTAGTCGTCGGCTGCCCACCACGCGGCGTTCATCTGCGCCGCGATCAGCAGCTGGTCGGGGTCGTCGGTGTCGGCGTGGGCGAGCGTGGCCAGCCGCCCGAACCCGGTGGCGGCGAACTCCTCGATCCGCCCCTCGTGCAGCCCGATCCGCTCCGCCCACGCCACCAGCCGCCGGTCGACCTCGGCACCGAGCGCGTCGTCCACCCGGGCCGTCTCGGGGCAGTAGAGCGGCGGGTACGTCCCGTCCCCCCATTCGCGCTCGTAGTAGGCCAGCGGGGCGAGGCTCCCGCCGGCCGCCGGGAGCCGGCCCCCGTCCTCGTGCCCGTCCCCCTCCTCGAACCGGGGACGGGACGGCAGGAGCGCCGAGCGGAGGCTCAGCGTGTACGAGCCCAGGCCGGTCGGACCGGCCGGCACCGCGGCGGCAACGTCAAAGGGCGAAAAGTCTGGCATGGCGCGCCTCTTCCTAGGATCGGCCGGTCAGGAGCGCGGGGCGGCGACGTCGACGTCCTCCAGGATCCCGATCGCGTCGGGCACCAGGATCGCCACCGAGTAGTAGGCGCTGACCAGGTACGACATCACGGCCTGCGGGTTGATGCCCATGAACCGCACGTTGAGGCCGGGCTCGTACTCCTCCGGGATGCCCGTCTGGTGGAGGCCGACGACGCCCTGATCGTCCTCACCCGTACGGAGGGCCAGGATCGAGGTGGTGCGATCCTCCGAGACGGGGATCTTGCCGCAGGGGAAGATCGGGATGCCCCGCCAGGCCGGCACCTCGTGGCCGTTCACCTCGGTGCTGCCCACGACCAGGCCGCGCTTGTTGCACTCGCGGAAGAACGCCGCGATCGCCTTGGGGTGGGCCAGCAGCAGCCGCGTCTTGCGGCGCATGCTGATCAGCTCGTCGAGGTCGTCGGGGGTCGGCGGGCCGGACCAGGGGTAGATGCGCTGGCCGTAGTCGGTGTTGTGGAGCAGCCCGAACTCGCGGTTGTTGAGCAGCTCCCACTCCTCGCGCTCGCGCAGCTCGTGGATGGTCAGGCGGAGCTGCTGCTCGATCTGGCTCATCGGGTCGTTGTAGAGGTCGGCCACGCGGGTGTGGACGCGCAGGACGGTCTGGGCGACGCTGAGCTCGTATTCGCGCGGCTCCAGGTCGTAGTCGACGAACGTGCCGCCGATGACCGGCTCGCCGGAGTGCCCGGCCGCGATGTCCACCGCCGCCTCGCCGCGGCGGTTGACCGGCTTGCGCAGGGTGTCCAGGTAGCGGCCGATGTGCTCGCGGAGCGCGGGGGACTGCTCGGAGATCCGCTCGAACGCGTTGCGCGGCGACACCAGGATCGTGCAGGCGGTGGCGGTCCGGTAGGTGCACGGCCAGCGCGGGTCCTGCTCGCCGAACGCCTCGTCGCCGAACTGGTCGCCGTCGGCGATGACGCCGAGGAACTGGGGGTTGCCGTACCTGCCGGTGGCCAGGCGCTCGACGCGGCCGTGGGCGATGACGCAGGTCCCGTTGACGGGCCGGCCCGCCTCGGCGACGATCTCGCCCGGCCGCAGCTCGCGTGCGGTGAACGTGCCGGCGAGCGCCGCCAGCACCTCGGCGTCCGCGAAGCCGCGCAGCGCGGGGATCTCCGTCAGCGTCTCCGGGACGATCCGTACGTCGCCCGCCCCGTGACGCGCCACGCCGACGCGCCCCCGCCCGGGCCGGTGCGTCAGCCGGCGGTTGACCCGGTACGTCCCGCCCCGCACGTCGACCCAGGGCAGCATGCGCAGCAGCCAGCGGGAGGTGATGGCCTGCATCTGCGGGCGGGTCTTGGTGGTGGTGGCCAGGTTACGAGCGGCCCGGGTGTCCAGGCTCAGCCGGGATTCCGTCGGCTCCGCGGGCATCTTTCCTCCGGAGGTCGGCAGGCAGTCGCTACTAAAAGTAATCAAATGGATACTGTGCGTAGAGTCTCCTGGCAGACAGGAATCCTGACGGCCCCGGAAGGGTGACCTACCCCTGCGGTTATACGCGGCCCCGCCAGGACCAGCGGGGCACGGGCAGCCCGGCGGGCACCTCGGCGTCACGCGGCGAGTAGCCCAGCACCTCCCGGACGGCCCACTCCATGTACGCGCGCAGGCTCGCCCGCAGCTCCGGGTCCGCGGGCAGCCCGGCGTCGTCGATCGCCCCCAGGAAACAGGCCAGGAAACGCTCGCCCAGGTCCTCCTCCATGCCGTTGCCCGCGTGCAGCTCCAGCATCCCGGAATGGCCGTCGGAGGCCCGCGAGTAGCGGTCGGGCCCGCCGAACACCTCGCCCCAGTAGTCGGCCAGCCGCCGCACGTGGTCGGGACGTGTCCCCCGGGAGAACGGGTGGTTCAGCACGGGGTCGAGCAGGCAGCGCCGGTGGTGGGCGGCGGCGAGCGCCAGGAAGGCCGGCTCGCCGCCCGCGTACTCGTACATCGAGGGCCGGGTCATGTCCCCGACCCTGCCATCGGTCTAGATCGCGCGCCAGTCACCGGTGCCGAGGGCGGAGGCGCCCTGCGGCCCCATCAGGGTCATCCCGCCGTCGACGAACACCGTCGCCCCCGTGACGTACGAGGCCGTGGGCCCGGCGAGGAAGGCCACCACGGCGGCCACCTCGCGGGCGTCGCCCGGCCTGGGGATGGGGTTGCCGGGCCGGCTGCCCGTCTGCGGCGGCACGTCCTCCTGCCCGGTCATCGGGGTGGCGATCTCGCCCGGCGCCACCGTGTTGACGGTGATGCCGTGGTCGGCCAGCTCCAGCGCCAGGACCCGGCTGAGCAGGCGCAGCCCGCCCTTGGCCGCGCAGTACGGGCCCGAGCCCACCTTCGGGTACTCCTCGTGGACACTGGTGACGTTCACCACGCGGCCGCCCCGGCCGGCCGCGACCATGCGCCGGGCCGCCCGCTGCGCGCACAGGAACGGGCCGTCGAGATCCACGGCCAGCACCGACCGCCAGCGCTCGTAGTCCATCTCCAGCAGCGGCTCGTGGCTGCCCGTGCCCGCGTTGTTGACCAGCACGCCGAGCCCGCCCAGCTCCTCGGCCAGCTCGTCCACCACGGCCGCGGCCCGTACGGGGTCGGTCAGGTCGTGCCCCCGGACCGCCGGAGCCCGGCCCAGCCCGCGGATGAGTCGCGCCGTCTCCTCCGCCCCCTCCTGATCGGTGTGGTACGTGATCCCGACGTCGAACCCCTGCTCGGCCAGCGCCACGGCGGTGGCCTTGCCGATGCCGGAGTCGGCCCCGGTGACGATCGCCACCCGGTCGTATCCGTCGTTCATGGTCCCCCTCGTGTGCCCGAGCCTCCGTGCGCCGTCACCTTCCCCCGGTGACCGATTGAAACGGCGCCGTCACGGGCGCGGCCGGGGCCGGATGATGTTCGCCGATCGTTCAGTGCGCCGTCAGCGAGACGTCATCATGATCACGGACGTCTCCTCCACGATCTTTATCGGATCAGTCCAAAACCACCGATCAAGGCTGGCCGTAACGTGCGAGGAGTGCCGCATGCCGAGCAAGTCCCTGTCCGCCCTGGCGGCGGGCGCCGTCCTGGCCACCGCCGCGATCGCCGGCACCGGTACGGCCGCCGCCCAGGCGTCCGCCTGCGCCGACGCACCCGCCGGCCCCGTGGCGACCGGCGCGGTGTTCAGCGAGCCGGTGGGCGGGGACCCGGCCGCCATCGTGCGCACCCTCTGCGGCCTCGTCCGGCAGACGCCCGCCGGGGAGAGCATCCAGGTAGCGCACTTCGTCATGTCCGGCACGGCCGGCACGGAGTTCGCCGCCGCACTGATCGAGGCCCACCGGCGCGGCGTCAAGGTGCGCGTCGTGCTGGACGGCGACCAGCGGGGCGCGGCCGTGGCCGCCCAGCTCGCGGCCGGGCTCGGCACCGACGTCGCCGGTGACTCCTGGGTGCACGTGTGCACCGGGCCGATGTCGGGCGGCACCGCGGCCTGCGTCGGGAACAAGGGGCAGCACAACAAGTTCTACCTGTTCTCGCGGGCCGGGCGGGCCTCCGACGTGGTCGTGCAGTCGTCGGCCAACCTCACCGACCTGAACTCCACCACGTACTGGAACAACGCCGTCGTCCTGCCCGGCAACAGGCGCCTGTACGCCGCGTACGACGCCTACTTCGCCGACCTGGCCGCCGAGCGGAAGAACCTGGACTACTACCGCGTCGTCCAGACGCGCGGCGTGCGCGCGCACTTCTTCCCCAAGGCGAGCGGCGACCCGATCGTCGACCACCTGGACAAGGTCTCCTGCCGGGGCGGCACGACGATCAGGCTCGGCATGTCCGAGTGGGACACCTACCGGATCGCCATCGCCGAGCGGCTGCGCGATCTGGCCGGCGACGGGTGCGCGGTCCAGATCGTGTACGGGATCATGGACGACGAGGTGAAGGCCGTCCTGGCGGCGCAGCCGCGCCTCGAGCTGCGCGCCCTGGGCTCCGGCAGCGCACTGCCCGGCCGGGTCCACTCCAAATACCTGCTGATCGAGGGCTCCTACGACGGCGACCGCGACGCGCGCTGGGTCTTCACCGGCAGCCACAACTACAACGAGACGTCGCTGCGCCGCAACGACGAGACGTTGCTGCGGCTGAACGACAAGGACGTCCACCGGCAGTACGTGGCCAACTTCGACCGCATGCGCGCCGCCGCCACCGCCGCCTGAAAGGCGGTGGCTCAGCGGTCGCCGGCCAGGACGATCCGGGCGAGCCTGCCGGTCAGCGCGCACGAGACCGGCGGCGCCCCGGAGCGGGTGACGTCCGGCCGCCGCCATCAGCGGAACGCTTTTATGGCCGCACTTCACCGATTTCAAACGTGCGGTCAATCATGATGGCCTGCCACCTCAGCGAATATTCCGGTGGCCGGGATTTCGACACGCTCCCCCGATTTTCGAAATGACCGGGGCCATAAGATTGCCACCGTGTTCGACATCACCAAGCTGCGCGTGCTGGTCGCCGTCGCCGACCACGGGTCGATGACGCTGGCCGCCGCCGCGCTCACCTACACGCAGCCCGCCGTCTCCCGGCACATCGCGCTGCTCGAACGGCAGGCGGGCCTGCCGCTGGTGCGGCGTACCGGGGCGGGCGTGGAGCTCACCCCGGCCGGGGAGCTGCTCACCGGGCACGCGCGGGCGGTGCTCGACCGGCTGGCCGTGGCGGCCGGCCAGCTCGCGGCGCTGCGCCCGGACGACCCCGGCCCCATCATGCTCGGCTCGTTCAGCAGCGCCAACGTCTCGCTCGTCCCCGAGGTCTTCCGCCGCTACCGCCGGGCCGGCCCTTCCGGCGAGCTGCCCGTGCCGCCGGTCATGCCGCCGGTCATGCCGCCGGTCATGCCGCCGGTCATGCTGCCGGTCACTGTGCCCGAGCAGCACGTGGACGACGTGCGGTCGGGCCGGCTGCACCTGGCGCTGGTCACGCAGTGGGACGTGGACGGCCGCGACCTCGACGGGCTGGAGCTGGAGTTCCTCGTCGAGGACGAGCTGCTGGTGGCCCTGCCGCGCGGCCACCGGCTGGCCGGGCCCGGGCTCACGCTCGCCGACCTGGGCAGCGAGAGCTGGATCGAGGGCAGCCACCCCGACTGCCTGGGCCCGCTCGCCCGGCTCTTCCGGGAGAGCGCCGGCTACGAGCCCGCCGTGCGCTTCCACTGCGACGACTGGACGGGCAAGCAGGGGCTGGTCGCGGCCGGGGCCGGGATCACGCTGGTGCCGTCGCTGGCCAGGCGCGACGTGCGCGCCGACATCGTGCTCACCCGGCTGCACGACGTGGACCTGCGCCGGCGGCTGCACCTGGTGACCGCCGAGAGCGCGGAGCAGGTGCCGGGCCTGGCGGCGCTCACGCACCTGTTCGCCGAGGTGGCGGCCGAACACGTGCCCGGCTGAACGCCCTCCGCCGGTGTGCGGCCGCTCAGGGGGTGTGCGGTTCGGGGGTTGCCGCGGGGACGGTGGTTCTGGGGCGGATCAGCGCCACGGCGGCGGCCAGGACGGAGGCGGCCGCGCCGACGATCGCGCCGGGGCCCGGGGTGCCGGCCCGCTCGATGACGTAGCCGGTCAGGGAGGTGCCGGCCGCGAAGCCGATCCAGTTGGCCGAGACCAGCCAGCCGAACGCCTGCGTACGGGAGCCCTCGGCGGCGCGCTCCGCCACGATCTCGGACTCCATGGCGTCGGCCGGGCCGTTGGCGAAGCCGATGACGAACAGCGTGGCCAGCGTGGCGGCCAGGCCGAGGTTCAGGCCGAGCAGCAGGATGGAGGCGCCGTACAGGGTCAGGACGGTCGTGAGCTGGGCGGGCAGCGTTCCTGGGAGCCGCAGGCCGCCGTACAGGAAACTGCTCAGCACGCCGCCGACGGCCATCAGGCCGAGCAGCAGGCCGGCGCTGGCGCCGATCTGCGTGGCGTGGGCGACGGCGGTCACGTTCACGGCGCCGATCCCGGCGGCGGCCAGCGCGACCGCGGCCAGGATGCCGGCCTGTCCCGCCGGCCACCCGAAACGCCGCACGGACAGCCGCACGGACAGCTGCGGGGACTCGGCGGTGGGTACGGGGGAGCGCGCGTGGCCGGTGGCGCGGACGGCGGGGGCGGTGGCCAGCCACAGCGCCCCGACGGTCGAGACGACGGCCGTCGCCACCACGGCCGCCAGCGGGGACAGCACCGCGACCAGCGCGCCCACCAGCATGGGGCCCACGATGAAGACGCCCTCGGTCATCAGCCCGTTCAGCGCCAGCAGGGTCCTGCGGGCCTGCGCGCCCGTCACGTACGTGGTGAACACGGTGCCGGTGACCGCGCCGGACGGCGGGTTGACCGAGCCCACCAGGAACGCGGCGGCCACCAGCAGCGGCGGCTCGGGCAGGAGCAGCACGGCCGCGACGAAGGCGGCGAACGCCAGGAGCTGCAGCGTCACACCCGTGACGAGAGAGCGGCTGAGCCCGAGCCGGTCGGCCCGCCTGCCCCAGACGGGCGCGGCGATGGTGAGCGCGACCGCGTACGCCGCCGTGACCGCGCCCGCGCTCGCATACCCGCCGCCGGCCTCGACGGCGGCCAGGAGGAGCGCCAGGCTGACCATCCCGGCCAGCAGGCGGCACAGGAACGCGGCGGCCACGACCCGGGCGATCCCGGGAATTCGCAGCGCCTCGCGATAACGGTTGAATGCCCCCATGAAATGACCGCCCTCTATTCGCGGATCGCTTTTTCCCCGATGCTGGCGAGCGGGTTCCGGCGCGGTCAAATAAGGGTTCCGCATGGCATTATGCGATTACCGCATAATGCCGTCTCGCGGCTTGCTCACCATCCCCGGCCGCGCAGGAAGGCGGCGCACCGCCGGGTCCAGTCGCCGACGACGGGGTCCGGCTCGGCCAGCCCGAGCCCGTGCCGGCCGCTGGGATAGACGTGCACCTCCTGGAGCACGCCGTGGCGGGCGAGCGCCTGCGCGAGTCGCAGGGTGTTCTCGACGGGGACCGCCTCGTCGTCGGCGGTGTGCCACAGGAACGTGGGCGGCGTGGCGGGGCCGGCGCGGTGGGCGAGGGAGAGCCGGGCGCGTACGGACTCGGGCGCGTCCCCGCCGACCAGGTTCGCGGCGGAGCCCTGGTGGGCGGCCGGGCCGGTGAGCGTGGTGACGGGGTAGCAGAGCACGGCGAGACCGGGGCGAGGGTCGGCCTCGTCGATCGCGTCGTGCGGCCCCTCCGTCAGCATCGGGCCCGTCTCGGTGGCGAGCAGCCCGGCCAGATGCCCGCCCGCCGAGAACCCGAGCACCCCGACCCTGGCCGGGTCCACGCCGTTGGCGGCGGCGTGGTGCCGCACCCAGCGCACGGCCCTGGCCGCGTCGAGGAGGGGCAGCGGATGGCGGTGCGGCGCGATCCGGTAGTGCGCGACGAACGCCGCGATGCCCAGCGAGTTGAGCCACCGCGCCACCGGGGCGCCCTCGTGGTCGGCCAGGTGCTGGTAGGCGCCGCCGGGGAGGACCACGACGGCCGGGGCCGGGCGGTCGCTCCGTACGGGGAAGGCGGTGATGGTGGCCTCGCGGGTCGTGGGCCACAGGGGGTGCTCGCTCATTCGGGCGCCTTTCGTCTCGTTCGACGACGGATGTTAGCGAGGGCGCCGATCCCGGCGAGCAGGGCCCGGCGAGCAGGGCCAGGCGAGCAGGG
>NZ_JBFANM010000078.1:0-52268 GCF_040674815.1 Nonomuraea sp. NPDC049709 | reverse complement strand
CCACCACCCGCCCGGCCGCCACCACCCGCCCGGCCGCCACCACCCGCCCGGCCGCCACCACCCGCCCGGCCGCCACCACCCGCCCGGCCGCCACCGCCTGCCCGGCCGACCGCCCGATTCCGGCCGACCGATCGAGTCCGGCCGACCGATCGAGTCCGGCCGACCGATCGAGTCCGGTGGGCCGCCCGAGTCCGGCGGCCTCCTCCAGCAGGCGGCTCTTGCCGATCCCGGCGGGCCCCTCCACCACCACGCACCCGGCCCCGGCCAGCAGGACCTCCTCGACGACCCTCAGCGCGTCCTTCCTGCCCACCAACGTCACATCACCGATTCTGCCCGCGGGCACCAAGGGACGGCGTCAGACCCCCTCGGCGCGGAGCTGAGGAGGGGCGCCGGCGGAGCCGGGCACGGGTGACGGCAGGTTCTCCACGCGCACCCCGACCAGGAACTCCTCCACCCGCTCCCGGTCCGGCCACTCCGGCAGCACGCTCGGCGCGGCGGCCAGCTCCGCCGACAGGGCGGCCCGCCAGGCGTCCACCTCGCCCCACGGCACCTCGCCGCGCCGGATCGCCAGCAGCCGCTCCCGGTGGGCCCCCACCCCGACGAGCGGCTCCCCCTGACGTACCAGGTGCAGGCCGCTGAGCAGCAGCCGCACCATGTGCATGGCCTGCTTCCAGTTCATCCGGTCCGGGTCGAGGCGGCGGAACTGGGCCTCGGCGTACCCGGTGAACGACCGGTGCGCCCGCTGCGACAGGAACGCCCCGCGCAGGTCCCGCAGCCGCCGCCCGGCCGGTGTGATCACCTCCACGATCGGGGACCACAGGCACTCCAGGACGGTGGGGTTGGCGTCGAGGGCCAGGGAGCAGAAGCGCTCCACCTCCCAGGAGAACTGCTCGGGCAGCGGACCGTCCCGGTGCGTCGCCGGTTTGTCCAGCCGCCAGAACGCCGAGGTGGGCGCCACGTACACGCCCCGGCGGTCGGTGTCAGAGGCGTCGGTCTCCAGCCCGTACGCCCGGGACCCCACCACCACGGAAAGGATCACGTCATCGTTCACCCGCCCTATCTTGCGCCATGGGGGCAACGGCTGTTCTGATCGACAAGTGAGCGCTTATGACGAGGCATACCGGCGGAGCATCGAGCGGCCCGAGGAGTTCTGGGGTGAGGCGGCGCTCGGGATCGACTGGGACGTGGCGCCCGCCACCGTGTACGCCGAGGGCCGGTGGTTCCCCGACGGGCGGCTCAACACCTGCCACAACGCCCTCGACCGGCACGTCGCGGCCGGGCGGGGCGGGCAGGCGGCGCTCATCCACGACAGTCCGGTCACCGGCTCCACGCGCACCTACACCTACGCCGAGCTGCGGGATCAGGTGGCCCGGACGGCGGGGATGTTGCGCGGCCTCGGGGTGGTGGCCGGGGACACCGTGGTGATCTACATGCCCATGGTGCCGGAGGCCGTGGTCGCGATGCTGGCCTGCGCGCGGCTCGGGGCGGTGCACTCGGTGGTGTTCGGCGGGTTCGCGGCCAGGGAGCTGGCGGTGCGGATCGACCATGCCCGGCCCAAGGTGGTGCTGTCGGCGTCCTGCGGGATCGAGCCGAACCGGGTGGTGGCGTACAAGCCACTGCTGGACGCCGCGCTGGAGCAGGCCGGGCACCAGCCCGGCCGGTGCGTGATCCTGCAGCGGCCCGAATGCGTGGCGGAGCTGCGGGAGGGGCGCGACCTGGACTGGGCGGCGGCGGTGGGCGAGGCCGAGCCGGCCGAATGCGTGAGCGTCGCCGCGACCGACCCGCTCTACATCCTCTACACCTCCGGCACCACCGGCTCGCCCAAGGGCGTCGTGCGCGACAACGGCGGGCACGCGGTGGCGCTGCACTGGAGCATGGCCAACGTGTACGGCGCCGCCCCCGGCGAGGTCTACTGGGCCGCCTCCGACGTGGGCTGGGTGGTCGGCCACTCCTACATCGTCTACGCGCCGCTGCTGGCGGGGTGCACGACGGTCCTGTACGAGGGCAAGCCCGTCGGCACGCCCGACCCCGGCGCGTTCTGGCGGGTGGTGGCCACGCACGACGTGCGCACGCTGTTCACCGCGCCGACCGCGATCCGCGCCATCAAAAAAGAGGACCCATCCGGCAATTTCGCGAAAAAGTGGGACCTGTCCGGGCTGCGGTACCTGTTCCTGGCCGGCGAGCGGCTCGACCCCGACACCTACCACTGGGCCTCCGACCTGCTCGGCATCCCCGTCATCGACCACTGGTGGCAGACCGAGACCGGCTGGCCCATCGCCGCGAACAGCGTCGGCATCGAAGTCCTGCCGATCAAGCCCGGCTCGCCGACGAAGGCCGTACCCGGCTGGGACGTGCACATCCTCGACGCCGACGGCAAGGACTGCCCGCCGGGCACGGAGGGCGCGGTCACCGTGAAGCTCCCGCTCCCGCCCGGCGCGCTGCCCACCCTCTATCGAGACGAGGCCCGCTTTACCCGCTCCTACCTCGAGCGCTACCCCGGCCACTACCTGACGGGCGACGGCGGCCACCTGGACGGCGACGGCTACCTCTACGTCATGGGCCGCATCGACGACGTGATCAACGTGGCCGGGCACCGGCTGTCGACCGGCTCGATGGAGGAGGTCATCGCCTCGCACCCCGACGTGGCCGAGTGCGCCGTGATCGGGGTGGCCGACGAGCTGAAGGGGCAGCTCCCGATGGGGTTCGTGGTGCTGAAGGCGGGCGCCGGGCGCGACCCGGAGGAGGTGGAGCGCGAGCTGACCGCCCTCGTACGCGAGCGCATCGGCCCCGTCGCCGCCTTCCGCCGCGCCGTCGTGGTGGCCCGGCTGCCGAAGACCCGCTCGGGCAAGATCCTGCGGGCCACGATGCGGGACATCGCCGACGGCAACCCGTACACGGCGCCGTCCACCATCGAGGATCCCGCTGCGCTGCCGGAGATCGCACAAGCCGTGAAAGGAACATGACGCGCAGGTAACGTTCAGATCGTCCTGGCGAAGGAGCCTGCGGAGATCGGGGCGTTCAGCGCATGATGGGACATCCCAGTCCCCGGGAGAAGGCCATGATCGATACCCCGAGCTACGCCGACGCCCTGAGGATTCTCGGATGCAAGGACGGCAGGCTCGTCAAGGTGATCGGGCTCGCCTCGGCGGCGGAGCGTACCGGGTGGGCGCTGGCCGGCGGCCCCCGGCTCGCGACGAACCTGCGTGACATGCGCGACGGCATCATCGCCTACGGCGAGGACGTCGTACGCCGCATGCCGGAGCTGAGGAGCGGTGTCGACCGGTTCACGCGCACGCAGCGGCTGGCCGCGGCGCACGCCGCGATCGTCGTGGCGGCCTACTTCGAGGCGCTCGGCGAGGCGAAGCTGCCTTTCACGCTGGACCAGCTCGACCACGGCGACAGCGCCCGCACGATCTCCCACGGCGTGCCGACGCAGGAGCGCTTCGCCAGGCTGATCGCGAGCCTGCTGCTGGAGCGGCTGCCCACGCCCGAGCCGCACGTGCCCTTCTCCGAGACCCGCGTGGCCGTGGAACGTGCCTATCAGCGCATGTCCGAGGCCGTGGCGGGGTACGTCGGCGGCCTGGCGGTCTGGGACGAGCTGCCGGTCGACGACCAGCTCCTGCTGCCCCGGCTGCTCGCGGAGGGGCCGCCCGCGCACGCGCTGCGCATCTACGACGAGGACTACCGGTCGCTGGCCCTCGACAGCCACGAGTTCGGGGTGCGCAGCCTGGTGACCGAGCGGCCGCAATCGGCCACGGCGCTGTCGCGGGTGGCGTGGCTGCTGGCCGAGCTGGCCCCGCCCCGGGTCGGCGACCGCCCCATGATCCACCAGGTGCGGATGGCCGCGAACGCGCTCGACCAGCCGCTCCTGCTGGCCGGCAAGCACCCGGAGGACGTCTCGCTGCCGCTGCTCGGCGAGGGCTACCTGAGCCCGCGCTGCCGGGTGGCGGAGCTCAGGCGCGAGTCCGAGCCCGCGCAACGGAGCTGGTGGGAGCGCCAGCGGCTGCTGCCCGACGCCGAGGCGTTCCTCGCCGGGCACCTCACCTCGCTGCGCGCCACGCGGGCGCCGCTGCTCGTGCTCGGCGAGCCCGGCTCGGGCAAGACGAAGCTGACCGAGGTGCTGGCCGCGCGGCTGGCCAGGTCGGAGTTCCTGCCGATCAGGGTGGAGCTGCGCCAGGTGCGGGCCCGGGCGAGCCTGACCGAGCAGGTCGAGCAGGCCGTGGCGGCGGTGCTGGGGGAGGAGGTGTCCTACGCCGACCTGGTGGCGGCCGGGGACGGCGCGATGCCGGTGATCCTGCTGGACGGGTTCGACGAGCTGGTCCAGGGCGACACCGGCCGCTACGACTACCTGGAGCGCGTGCACGAGTTCCAGGCCAGGGAGGCCGGGCTCGGGCGGCCGGTCGCGGTGATCGTGACCAGCCGCACGGTGGTGGCCGACCGCGTCCGCTTCCCCGACGGGCTGCTGGCGTTGCAGCTGCAGCCGTTCGACGACGACCAGGTACGCCAGTGGCTCGACATCTGGGACCAGGCCAACCGCGCCCTGCTGGCCCGGCGCGACCTGAAGCCGCTGCCCGCCGAGGCGGCGCTCGTCCACGGCGACATGGCCCGGCACCCGCTGCTCCTGCTGCTGCTCGCCCTCTACGACGCCGGCGGCAACGCGCTGCAGCACGACCACGGCCCGCTCGGCCGGTCCCGCCTGTACGAGGTCCTGCTGCGCGACTACACCGAACGCGAGACCGGCGGGGCCCGCCGGGTGGCGATCGACCAGGAGCTCGTCCTGCTCGGCTCGGTGGCGCTGTCCATGCTGGCCCGCGGCAGCCAGGTCATCACCGACGAGGAGCTCGACCGGGACGTGCCGGCCCTGTGCCACGGCGGCGAGGAGGACCCCGGCGAGGAGGAGGAGCGGGTCGACTGGGCGCGCAAGGCCACCGAGCGGTTCTTCTTCGTCCGCAGGAAGGGCCACGCGTTCCTGCACTCCACGTTCGGCGAGTTCCTGGTGGCCTGGCTGACCATGTACGCGCTGCGCGACCTCGACCGGCGCCGCCACCTGCTGGGGGACGAGCCGCTCGCCCTGGTGCAGGCCGTGGACGACGACCTGCTTTACGCCGTCATCTCCCACTCCTGCCTGGCCGAGCGGGGTCCGACGGTCGGGTTCATCCTGGAGCTGCTGGCCGAGGTGCCCTCGGAGGTGCGGGCCCGCTGCGTGGAGCAGCTGTCGGGGCTGCTGCGGCGCTCCCTGCACGAGCGGCCCAGGCGCCACTTCACCGGCTTCCGCCCGGTACGCCATACGATGACCCGCCGCCTGGCCGCCTATTCCGCGAACCTCACCCTCCTCATCGTCACCGCCTCGGAGGAGCCCGTCACGGTCTCCTCGCTCCTGCCCGGCCCGGACCACCTGGAGCAGTGGTCCTCGCTCACCCACCTGTGGAAGGGGCAGCTCGGGCAGGAGGGCTGGTCGGGGCTGGTCACCGCCCTGTCGGCGCACCGGGTGATGGCAGGCGGCCGGGAGGACGTGGTGCTCGGGGCCGGCACGGAACCCACCGGCATGGGCGACGTCGTCGTCGCCGTGGCCACCGGGCACGCACCCCGCCACCGCCGGCTGCTCGACCTGCTGCTGCGGGCGCTGGGGGAGGGGCACGCCCTGCCGTACCGGGATCGTGCCGCCATCCTGCAGGAGCTGCTGCGCACGGTGGCCGTCCGGTCGCCGGCCATGCACCAGGCGCTGGGCGCGATGTGGCACGAGGAGGGGGCCGACCGGGCCGAGCTGCGGCCGCTCCTGCACGCCCTGCTGGCCGACCCGGCGGACCGGATGGCGACCTGGGAGCAGCTGGTCAAGGCGGGCATCCCGGAGACCGCCCTGTGGGAGATCCACCAGAGCGCCCTGATGCCGGACGAAGGTTAGGGCGCGGCTAGGGCACGGACTCGTCGGCGGGCAGCTCCACCGTGATCGTCAGCCCGCCCTCGTCCCGCGGCCGGGCCGTGACCGTCCCGCCGTGCGCCTCGGCGATCACCCGTACGATCGACAGGCCGAGCCCGCTGCCCCGCTCCGAGCGCAGCCGGTCGCCGTGCAGCCGCCGGAACGGCTCGAAGATCGTCTCGATCTCGTACGCCGGCACCTGCAGCCCCGTGTTGGCCACCACCAGCTCCACCTGGCCGGTCCGCCGCCGCGTCGTCACCCACACCTCGCCCTTGGGGTGGTTGTGCCGGACGGCGTTCTCCACCAGGTTCTGCACCATCCGCTCCACCAGCACCGCCTCGCCCGCCGTCGGGGCCGAGTCGAGCAGCCGGTGCATGCTCACCTCACGCTCGGCCGCCTCGGCCGCGGCCTGGTCGAGGACGTGCTCGGCCACGTCCGTCAGGTCGAACGGCCGCCGGTCCAGCACCGCCTGCTCGCCCTCGGCCAGCGCCAGCAGGCCGTCGATGAGGCGCTCGTGACGGGTGTTGACCAGCAGCAGCGACTCGCCCAGCCGCTTGACGTCGTCGGTCGCGTCGGGCCGCCGCACGGCCACGTCCACCAGCGTGCGGTTGATCGTGAGCGGCGTGCGCAGCTCGTGGGAGGCGTTGGCGACGAACCTGCGCTGGCCGTCGAACGAGCGGGCCAGCCGGGCGAGCATGGCGTCGTAGCTGTCGGCCAGCTCCTTGAGCTCCTCCCGGGGGCCGTCGTAGCCGATGCGCTCGGTCAGGTCGTGGCTCTGCGCCACCCGCCGCGCCGTCTCGGTGACCCGCCTGAGCGGCCGCAGCACCAGCCCGGCCGACCACCAGCCCAGCCCGAAGGCCCCCGCCGCGCCGGCCGGGATCCCGATGAGGCCGGCGGTGCGCACGTTGCCGAGCGTGTCGCGCTGGTAGACGGCGCGGACCTGCATGGCCCGCTGCCGCGCGATCTCGTAGGGGTCCTCCAGCCGGCGGAAGGTCCGCCAGCCGTCGACGGTGATGCGCTCGGGGGTGAGCAGGCCCGTCCGGTATTCGAGGCTCTGGCGTACGACGAGGTAGACCCCGGCCGTGACGAGGCCGCCGAGCACCAGGAACACCCCGGCGCAGGCCAGGGCGAAACGCAGCCGGGCGCTCATGGGATGCGGTACCCCGAACCGGGCACGGTCTCGATGACCTGGGGCTCGCCGAGCTTCTTGCGCAACTTCATCATCGTCGTACGCACCGTGTTCGTGAACGGGTCGATGTGCTCGTCCCACACCTTCTCCAGCAGCGTCTCGGCCGAGACCACCGCCCCCTGGGCGCGCAGCAGCTCCGCCAGCACGCCGAACTCCTTGCGGGCCAGCGGCACGTAGCGCCCGTCGCGGAACACCTGCCGGTGCGCCCAGTCCAGCCGCACCCCGGCCCGCTCCAGCATCGGCGGGTCGGCCTTGCGCGCCCGCCGCCCGAGCGCGTGCACGCGGGCCAGCAGCTCCTCGAACGCGAACGGCTTGGGCAGGTAGTCGTCGGCCCCCAACGACAGCCCCGCCACCCGGGACCGCACGTCGGAGGCGGCGGTCAGCATGAGCACCCGCACCAGCCCGCCGCGCTCGACCACCGTCCTGCACACCTCGTCGCCGTGCGTCCCCGGCAGGTCCCGGTCGAGGATCAGGACGTCGTAGTCGTGCACGCCGAGCCGTTCGAGCGCCGCGTCCCCGTCGTAGGCGACGTCCACGGCCAGCGCCTCCCCGCGCAGCCCCTCGGCGATCGAGTCGGCGAGCATCCGCTCGTCCTCGGCGATCAGAACCCGCACCGCGCCCCCAAAAGATCTTGCATGCCGCCAGTCTGCTGCGAACGGCATAACGCGGGCATAACCACAGCGCCCCAGGCTAGCGCGCCCCCGGGGGGTCACAACCAGCCGCGCGACTCCGCCACGCGTACGGCCTCGGCGCGGTTGCGGGCTCCCGTCTTGCCGATGGCCGACGACAGGTAGTTGCGTACGGTGCCCTCGGTCAGGAACAGCCGCCGGGCGATGTCGGCCACGGTGGCCTCGCCGGCGGCGACGCGCAGCACCTCGGCCTCCCGCTGGGTGAGAGGGCTCGGGCCGGTGGTCATGGCGGCCACGGCCAGCTTGGGGTCGATGACGCGCTCCCCGGCCATCACCCTGCGTACGGCGGCGGCCAGCTCGGCGGCGGGGGCGTCCTTCACCACGTAACCGGCCACGCCCGCGTCCAGCGCCCGGCTGAGGTAGCCGGGGCGGCCGAACGTGGTCACGATGATCACCCGGTGGCCGGGCAGGCGCTCGGCGACCTCCAGGCCGGACAGGCCGGGCATCTCGATGTCGAGGAGGATCACGTCGGGGGCGTGCTCCCGGGTCGCCGCCATCACCTCGTCGCCGCGGCCGACCTCGGCCACGACCTCGATGTCGTCCTCCAGGCCGAGCAGCGCGGCCAGGCCGCCCCTGACGAGGTCCTGGTCGTCGGCGATCAGCACCCGGATCATGAGGCCGCCCCGGCAGGGTCCAGCGTGCTCGTCTCCAGCGGGACCCGCACGTGGAGACGATAGCCGCCTTCGGGGCGCGCCCCCACCTCCAGGCGCCCGCCGGCGGCGCCGACGCGCTCGGCCAGGCCGGCCAGCCCGTTCCCGGCCCCTTCCGGCCCGGTTCGGGGCAGCGGGGTGGGACGGCCGTCGTCGCGGACCTCCAGGGCGGCCGCCGTCCCGTTCACGCGCAGGTCGATCCAGCAGCGCCGGGCCCGGCTGTGGCGCAGGACGTTCGTGGCGGCCTCCCGTACGGCCCAGGCCAGGAGGGTCTCGGCGGCGGCGGGGATGGGCCCGTCGGCGGGGGAGACGGTCACCTCGATCCCGGCCACCCCCAGATTCCGGGTGGCGCTCTCCAGCTCCTCCGACAGCGACGGCGCCCGGTAGCCCGCGATCGCGTGCCGCACCTCGTCCAGGGCCCGCCGCGCGGCCTGCTCCACCTCGGTCATCTCGCGCCCCGCCCGGGCGGGGTCGGCGGTGGCGAGGCGGGCGGCGAGCTGGCTCCTGATCGTGATCGAGGTCAGCGTGTGCCCGAGGGTGTCGTGCAGGTCCCTGGCGAAGCGCAGCCGCTCGTTCTCCACGGCGAGCCGCGCGACCTCGGCCCGGGCGGTGTTCAGCCGGGCCACCAGCAGCCCCATGTGCTTCATGCTGTACACCGCCCCGGCCTGCGCCGCGACGACGAGGGGCAGCCACCAGACCCGGGCGAGCGGCACGCCGGCGGCCAGCAGGGCCAGGCTCTCCCCGATCGCGGTCGCGGCCGACGCCGCCGCGAAGGCCGGGGTGCGCAGCGTCGCGGCGAACGCGCTGATCGCGAACACGAACGACGTGTACGCCCACGGCTCCCCGAACACCGGCAGCAGGGCCAGCCCCGCCCCGACCAGCCCGGCCAGCGCCCACCGCCGCGGCACCATGGCCCGGCCGCTCAGCATCCGCCACATGATCGCCACCCAGCAGGCCGCGAACACCGCCAGCGCGCCCAGCGCCGCCACCGCGAGGAGCGGCTCCGGACCGGTGGCCAGGAACGACCACAGCGGCCAGCCGGTCAGCAGCAGCCAGGCGCAGGACCCGGCCCGCGCCGCCGTCCGGCCCCGGCTGAAGTCCGGATCCCGCACCCGTGTCATCGCAACGACCGTCACACTGCCCGACGGTAACGCCACACGGCCAGCGCGCAGAACAGCAGCGTCCACGCGGCCAGCACGGCGAGCGAGGTCAACGTGGGCGGCCGGCCCTCCAGCGCCCGCCACCCCAACGACCCCGCCTGGTAGGCCGGGCTGTACTCGGCCAGCGTCCGCATCCCCTCCGGCATGGCCTGCACCGGCAGCCACAGCCCGCCCAGCACCGACAGACCGAAATAGACGGCCATCATGGCCAGGTTCGCGCTCTGCCCCTTCATCGTGTAGCCGAAGGCGATGCCCAGCGCCGCGAACGGCAGCACGCCCACCCAGATCAGCACCACCAGGGCCGGCCAGGTGCCGAACGGGAGCCGCACGCCGGACAGCAGCGCCCCGGCGGCGAGCATCACCAGGATGCTCGGCAGCACCCCCGTCGCGCCGCCCAGCAGCTTGGCCGTCACGTAGCCGTGCGCGGGCAGCGGCGTCACCGCGAGCTGCCCCAGCCAGCCCTTGCTCCGCTCCAGCGCGATGGCGCCCCCGACGAACAGCGCGCCGCCCATGGCGCCGTACGTGGCCATCGACACCATCGTGTACGCGGCGAAGTCGCCCACCTGCCCCTGCGGCACGACGTCGAGCACCTTGGTCCACAGCAGGTACAGCCCCAGGGGGAACACCGTCAGCATGACCAGCCCCACCGGGTTGCGGAAACCGCGCACCAGCTCCAGCCTCAGGTACGACCTCATCAGCCCCGCCCTCCCGTCAGGGTCACGAACGCGCTCTCCAGGTCCGTGCTCTCCAGGCGCACGTCCCTGACGTCGTCGTACATCGCGAACAGGGCCCGCAGCGTCGCGTCGGAGTCGCTCGTGCGCAGCGAGACCGCGCGCCCCTCCACGCTCACCTGCCGCACCCCGGGCAGCAGCTCCAGCTCGGCGGGGTCCGCGCCGTCGAGCACGCAGCGCACCTCGACGCCGCCGACCAGCGCCTTGACGGTGGCCACGGAGCCGTCGGCGACGACCTTGCCCTCCGCGAGCAGGACGACCCGGTCGGCGTAGTCGTCGGCCTCGGTGAGGTAGTGGGTGGCGAAGACGGCGGTGCGCCCCTGCGCGGTCCTGGCGCGGAGCTCCTGCCACAGGGCGCGGCGGCCCTCCACGTCCAGCCCGACGGTCGGCTCGTCCAGCACCAGCAGCTCCGGGTCCCCGACCACGCACAGCGCGAACCTGACCCGCTGCCGCTGCCCGCCCGACAGCCGCCCGATCCGCTGCCCGGCCAGCTCCTCGACGCGCGCCGCCCGCATCGCCCGCTCCGGCGGCAGCGGGTCCGGGTACATCCCGGCCACCGCCGTCACCAGCTCCCCCACCCGTACGTCGTCCAGCAGGCCCGACTCCTGCAGCAGCACCCCGACCCGGCCCGCCCGCAACGCCTCGACCGGCGGGCGGCCGAGCACCCTGGCGGTGCCCGAGCCGGGGGCGAGCAGGCCGAGCGCGACGGACAGCAGCGTGCTCTTGCCCGCCCCGTTGGGGCCGAGCACCGCCACCGTCTCTCCCTCGCCGACCTCGAGGTCGACGCCGGCGAGCGCGGTGACCGGACCGTAGGTCTTGGTGACGGCCCTGAGTTCCAGCGCGTTTCCAGTCATGCGATCACCCTGCTGGAGAGGGTGGGGGCGGGTGTAGTGCCGTACGTCAGCCGGGGCCGTATGACGTACGTCATGTGCTACCGCGTCCGGTGCAGCCCGGGTACCGTGTCGGCGGTATCGCGGAGGGCGGAAGGGGCGCACTACCGTGCACGTATGCGGACGATTGCCCTGGTATGCGGCATGGGGGTGGCCGTCTACACCTCCACCGTCATGGCGTACGGCAACCAGCCCGGCGCCCGGCCGCTCGACCTGCTCGGCCACGTGCTGCTGGCCGTCGCGGCGCTCGGGCTGGCCTGGTGGCAGCGGCGGCCGGAGCTGGCTCTGGCCCTGTGCGCGGGGGCGGCCGCGGCCGTGTTCACGCTGGGGTACGCGCTCGCGCTGTGGCCGGTGCCCGCGCTGATCGCCGTGTTCTCGGCCATCGCCGCGGGGCGCCGGGTGGCCGGCTGGGCGGGGGCGGCGTTCCTGGTGGCGATGCCGGGGGCGGTGGCGGTCGTGCGGCCCGAGACCGACGTCGTGCTGGCCGCGGTCCTGTGGGCGCTGCTCGTGCTGGCGGCGGCGCAGCCGGCGGAGGTGTCGCGGACCAGGCGGGCCTACACCGCCGAGGTGGAGCGGCGGGCGGCCGACGCCGAGCGTACCCGGGAGGAGGAGGCGCTGCGGCGGGCCCAGGAGGAGCGGCTGCGGGTGGCCAGGGAGCTGCACGACGTCACCTCGCACACGGTGTCGGTGATCGCCCTGCACGCGGCCGTCGCCGCCGAGGCCGTCGAACGCGCCGGCGGCCCGTCCGAGGCCGCCGCCGCCCTCCAGGTGATCCGCTCCTCCAGCAGGCAGGCCCTGTCCGAGATGAGGGCCGTGCTCGGCGTGCTGCGCCCCGGGTCGGGTATCGCGCCGCAGCCGGGATCGGCGCAGTTGCCCCGGCTGCTGGAGACGGCCGGGCTGCCCGTGCGGCTCGACGTCGAGGGCGAGCGCCGCCCGCTGCCACCGGCCGCCGACCTGACCGTCTACCGTGTCGTGCAGGAGGCACTGACCAACACCATGCGCCACGCCGACGCCACCGCGGCGACCGTGACGCTGACGTACGAGAGCGGGGCGGTGACCGTGCGGGTGGACGACGACGGGAAGGGCGCCCGGGCCCCGCGCGGGCACGGGCTGACCGGCATGGCCGAGCGCGTCGCCGCCGTGGGCGGCCGGCTGACCACCGCGAACGTCCCCGGCGGCGGCTTCCGCGTCACCGCCAGGTTGCCGGCGTGATCAGCGTCCTGCTGGCCGACGACCAGCCCCTTGTCCGGGCGGGCCTGCGGGCGCTGCTCGACACCGAGGACGACCTGACCGTGGTCGGCGAGGCCGCCGACGGCGCCGAGGCGGTACGCCTGACGCGGCGGCTGCGGCCCGACGTCGTCCTGATGGACATCCGCATGCCGGAGCTCGACGGCCTGGCGGCCACCCGCACCCTGGCCGCCACCGGCGTACGCGTCGTCGTGGTCACCACCTTCGACCTCGACGAGTACGTGTACGAGGCGCTGCGCGCCGGCGCCAGCGGCTTTCTGGTCAAGGACGCGGAGCCGGCCGAGATCCGGCACGCCGTCCGGGTGGCCGCCCGGGGGGACGCGCTGCTGTCGCCCGGCGTCACCAGGCGGCTCATCGAGGAGTTCACGGCGCGGCCCGCCGCCCCCGACGACGACCGGCTGGCCCCGCTGACCGGGCGCGAGCGCGAGGTCCTGGCCCGGGTCGCCCGCGGCCTGACGAACGCCCGGATCGCCGAGGAGCTCTTCATGAGCCCGCTCACGGTCAAGACGCACGTGAACCGGATGATGACCAAGCTGTCGGTGCACGACCGGGCCCAGCTCGTCGTCATCGCCTACGAAACCGGCCTGATCCGCCCCGGCAACCCCACCTGACAGGCCCGACCCCCGTGTGCGGAGTACCGCCATCGGCGTAGTCACCTGCCCGCGTCCGGACGACGACCGCGGGTGCCCGCCCTTCCTAACGTCGCCGCATGATTCGTTTCTGCATCCGCCACCGGCGGCTGGTGGTCGTGCTGTGGGTGGCGCTGTCGGCCGCGCTCATCGCGGCGGCGGCCACCTGGCCGGGCCCCTCGGACGACGACTTCTCTCTGCCGGGATCCGAGAGCCTTCGGGCCGCCGCCCTGCTGAACGGCGCCGCTCCGGAGGCGCCGGGCGCGCTGGTCGTCTCCGCCCCGTCCGGCGTCGCCTCCGCCCCCGTACGCGACTCCGTCGCCGCCCTCGCCACCCGCATGAACGCCGTCCCCGGCGTCCACGTGACCCCCGGCGCCCAGCGCGTCTCCGAGGACGGCACCATCGCCTCCATCCCGATCGACTACCCGGACCCGGCGGCCGCACGGCAGCTCAGGGAGCTGCGCGACGGCTTCCGGGCGGACGGTGTGACCGTGGAGCTGAGCGGGGACGACTTCGCCGACTTCACCCCGGGAGGCGTCACGGAGGGCGCCGGGCTGCTGGCCGCCGCGGTGGTGCTGCTGGTGGCGTTCCGCTCCCTGATCGGCGCCGCGATCCCGCTGGTGATCGGCGTGGTCGGGGTGACCTGCGGCGTCGCGCTGCTCGCCGTCCTGTCCAACGTGGTCGGCACGCCCAGCTTCGCCGTCTACCTGACGATCATGCTCGGCCTGGGCGTCGGCATCGACTACGCCCTGCTGATCGTCACCCGCTTCCGCACCGCGATGGCCGCCCGCCCGATGGCCGCCCCACCGACGGTGGCCCGCCCGACGGTGGGGGGAGCCCCGAGCGCCTCCGCGGCCCCGACCGGCGACACGGCCCCAGGCGACGGCGCGAGCGCAGGCGGTGGCACGGGCGTAGGCGGTGGCGCGAGCGCGGGTGCGGGCGGGGGTGCGGTTCCGGCGGGTGGTACGGGGGCGGCGGTGGAGGAGGCTGTGCGGGAGGCGATGCGGACGGCGGGGCGGTCCGTGCTCTTCGCCGGGCTCATCGTGATCGCCACCGGTTCCGGCATGTTGTTCCTCGGCCCGTCGCTGGGCGGTGGGGTGGCACTGGCGGCCGGGTGCGGCGTGCTCATGGTGATGCTCGCCGCCCTCACCCTCCTCCCCGCGTTGCTGCGGATGATCGGCCCGCGGATCGACAGGTTCGCGCTGCCGCGCCGGAAGGAGGGCGTACCGCTGTCGTACCGGTGGAGCCGGGTCGTGCAGCGCAGGCCGTGGCTGACCGGCGCGGTGGCGCTGGTGGCGCTCGGCGTGCTCGCCCTGCCCGCCGCGCACCTGCGCGCCGGCTGGTCGGACGCGGGCAACCGGCCGGTCACCGACACCACGCGCCGCGCCCACGACCTGCTCGCCGGGGGCTTCGGGCCGGGCATGGCGGGACCGCTCGTCCTGGCCGCCGGCGGCGCGGCGCCGGGCGCGGACCTCGCCAGGGCGGTCGGCCAGGCGGCCGGCACGCCCGGCGTGGCGCGGGCCTTCCCCGCCGGGGAGCGCGCCGCGATCGTGATCCCCGCCACCGGCCCGCAGGACGAGCGCACGGAGGAGCTCATCCACCGGCTGCGTGCGGAGCTGCCGGGGCCGGTGCTCGTCACCGGCTCCACCGCCGCCGCCCTCGACTACTCCCGCCACTCGGCCGACCGCCTCCCGTGGGTGGTGGGCGCGGTGCTGCTGGCGGCGTTCGTGCTGCTCACGGCCGTGTTCCGGAGCCTGGTGCTGCCGTTGAAGGCGATCGCGGTGAACCTGCTGTCCATCGGCGCCGCGTACGGCGTGATCGTGGCCGTCTTCCAGTTCGACGTGCTCGGCCGGGGCACCGCGGGGCCGATCGACGCGTGGGTGCCGATGATGCTGTTCACGATCACGTTCGGCCTGTCCATGGACTACGAGGTGTTCCTGCTGTCCCGGATCAGGGAGGAGTATCTGCGGGACCGCGACAACGCCCGCGCGGTCGCCGCCGGGCTCGCCAAGACCGCCAGGGTCATTACCGCCGCGGCTACGATCATGTTTTGCGTGTTCGCCGCGTTCGGCGCTTTCGACGATCGCGCGCTGAGCACCATGGGGGTCGGTCTGGCTGCCGCGGTGCTGGTGGACGCCACTGTGGTGCGGCTGGTCCTGGTGCCTGCCGTCATGGAAGTGCTCGGTGAGCGTAACTGGTGGTTCCCCAGCCTGACCTTTCGGAGGCTGACACTCAGGCGGTTTACTACGTAATATCCGAACATCACGAGCGTTGGGGGCGCCAGGGTGCCAGGACAGAACGTGGGTGTTGTCGTCGATCCGGCGGTGCCGCCGGAGGTTGCCGGACTGTTGCGTGCCAACGCCCCGTTGTTGTCCAGGGTCAGAGCCGGATGGGTGCCCCCCGCGGGCGTGGCCCCGCCGCGCCGCCGCGGCCCCTCCAGCGCGCTGCTGCTGGCCGCCACCCCGGTGGTGATCGCGCTCATGGCGGTGCTGCTGGCCTCGTCGATCGCGCCCGCCGGGTTCGTGCTCCTCGGCACGTACGTCTTCATCGTCCTGGTCAAGATCGCCTCCATGAGCGAGGTGGCCGAGAACGACCGGCCGCACGAGCGCGGCGTCTACGAGCAGGCCCGCTGGTACGACGGCCGCTTCCTGATCCCCGAGGACTTCGACCAGGACGCCAGGCTCGTCCTGACCAGGGCCCAGCGGGCGATCGGCTCCGTGCTGCGCTCCCACGTCAACGCCGAGGGCCTGCTCGACGACGCCCGCAACGCCCTCATGCTGCCCGCCCAGGAGTGGGAGATCGCCCGCCTGCTGGCCAAGCTGTCGGCGCTGCGCCTGGAGCACCGCGAGCTGCTGTCCAGGGGCATCGCCCCCGAGGTGGCCGCGGTGATCGAGCCGCTCGAACGGGCCCTGGTCAACAGCGAGGCCGCCGTGGTGGCCCGCGTGGAGGCGCTGGAACGTTACGCCGGGCACGTGGCCGAGGCCGAGCGCGCCTACCACGCCCGCGGCCAGATCGAGGAACTGCGCGCCAGGCTGCCCCGATATGAGGAGCTGCTCGCCGAGTCGGGCGCCGACTCGCTGGCCGTGCCGGAGATCGAGCGGCTGGCCGAGGACGCCGACGTCCTCGAACGCACCTTACGCCGCAGCGTCGAGTCCGCCCACGAGGCGTTCCGGTACCTGGAAAGCTGACTCTCGGACAGACCGGCACATAGGATCAGAAACGTGCCCGGACGTCATGCGAAGGTGATAGTCGATCCGGCAGTGCCCGACGATGTCGCGGCCTTACTGCGTGACCATCGCAAGCTCCTCCTGCGCATCCACACGGGCTGGGTTCCCGAGCACCGGCGCCGCCTGCCCGTGGTGGGGCTCGTGGGCCGGCTGGCGGCCACCGCGACGGCCCTGGTGGCGGCCGTGTACGGCCTGGGGCTCTTCGTCGCCGAGCGCTACCCGCCGTTCGTGGTGATCATGACGGGGGCGGCGCTGCTCATCGTCAGCGTCCTGCTCAGGCCCAGGCCCGACGCCGAGGTGGAGCGGCGGCACGCCCTGGAGCGGGAGGTCTACGAGGCCGCCCGCCGCCACGAGGGCCGCTACGTCCTGCGCGAGCGGCTCGACGAGCCCGCCAGGGCGCTCATGACCCGCGCCCAGGCCGCCATCGAGCAGGTCATGGACTCCAGGGTGAACGCCGAAGGGCTGCTCGACGGCGTACGCAACGGCGTGATGCTGCCCGCGCAGGAGTGGGAGATCGCCCGGCTGCTGGCCAAGCTGTCACAGCTGCGCGCCGAGCACCAGGAGGTGGTCGCCGAGGGCGTCACGCCCGAGGTGGCCGCCGTGGCCGAGCCGCTCGCCCACGTCCTCGACAGCAGCCAGCGGGCGGTGCTGGCCCGCGTCGAGGCGCTGGAACGGTACGCCGGCCACGTGGCCGACGCCGAGCGCGCCTACCGCGCCCGGCACCAGATCGAACAGCTCAGCGCCAAGCTGCCCCGCTACGAGGAACTGCTCGCGGAGACCGGCGCGGACGGATCCGCGGTCCCGGAGCTGAGCCGATTGTCCGACGATGCCGACCGCCTGGAGCAGGCGTTACGCGACAGTGTCAGCTCCGCGCACGAGGCTTTTCGCCACCTTAGTGGCTGACTTCGCTTAGGATCCGGATTCGTGGCGGATGTGGTAGTAGACCCCGGGGTGCCGCCGGACGACGCCCAACTGCTCAGGGAAAGCCGGCGGGTGTTGATCAAGATGCGCCAGGGCTGGGTCCCCCAGTCGCGGCGGACGATCTCCGGCACGCACTACCGGATGATCGCGGCGTTCGGCACGGTGGCCTTCTTCGGCCTGTTACTCGGCGTCGGGGCCCTGGGCCGCGGGCTCGGCCTGCTGCTGCTCGTGCTGCTCGGCATCCCCATGATGATCGTCCTGTTCGTCCGCAACGACCTGCCCGAGGACGAGGAGGACGAGTACGAGCGGGAGGTCTACGAGCAACTCCGCTGGTACGAGGGCCGCTACGTGCTCACCGAGGACCTCGACGAGTCCTCCGCCCGCCTCCTGGCCCGCGCCCAGCGCGCCATCGCCACCGTGACCACCTCCCGCGTCAACGCCGAGGGCCTGCTCGACGACGTGCGCAACGGCGTGATGCTGCCCGCGCAGGAGTGGGAGATCGCCCGGCTGCTGGCCAAGCTGTCCGCCCTGCGCACCAAGCACAGGGAGACCGTCTCCCAGGGGCTCACGCCCGAGGTGGAGGCCGTGGCCGAGCCCCTGGCCCGGGCGCTGGACAGCAGCGAGGACGCAGTGCTGGCCCGGGTCGAGGCGCTGGAACGTTACGCGGCCAACGTCACCGAGGCCGAGCGCGCGTACCTGGCCCACCACCAGATCGAGGAGCTGCGCGGCCGGCTGCACCAGTACGAGGAGCTGGTGGCCGAGACCGGGGCCGACGGGTTCGCCATCCCGGAGCTGGAGCGCCTGGCCGAGGACGCCGACCGGCTGGAGCAGGCGCTGAGGCGGAGCGTGAGCTCCGCCCAGGAGGCCTTCCGCTACCTCGACCCGTAAGAGCCCTGGGATCCCTGAGACCCGTGGGCCCCGGGGGAGCCCTGCCAGCCGGCGGTCTCCAGGAGCAGGTCGCACACCGCGTCGGCCGCGTCCACCCGGCCCAGCTTGCCCGCCGCCTGCCCCATCGCCTGCCGCAGCCCCGGATCGGCCAGCAGCGGCATCAGCTCCGCCAGCAGCATCTCGCCCGTCGGACGCGGCTCCAGCAGCGCCCGCGCCGCCCCGGCCGAGGCCAGGTAGCCGGCGTTCTTGCGCTGCTCGTCACCGCCGGTCGGGATGAGCGGGATCAGCACCGAGGGCTTGCCGATGGCGGTCAGCTCCGACACCGTCCCGGCCCCGCTGCGCGAGATCACCACGTCGGCCGCCGCGAACAGGTCGGCCAGCTCCGCCCCCACGTACGGCACCGGGTGGTAGCGGTCGGCCAGGTCGGGCGGCAGCGCCACGGCCCGCATCTGGTCGATCCACGCGGGCCCGCACTGGTGCACGATCTGCGCGTGCGGCAGCAGCCCCGGCAGGATCTCCGCGATCAGCGTGTTGATCTGCTTGCTGCCCTGCGCGCCGCCCGTCACGTAGATCAGCGGCACCTCGAACGTCAGCCCGAACAGGTCGTAGGCCGCCGCCCGGTTGCCCTGCAGCAGCTCGGGCCTGATCGGGTTGCCCGTCACCACGGCCTTCGACCGCGCCGAGGCGGGCAGATACTCCAGCGACGACTCGTGTGACAGCGCGATCCGGGTCGCCAGCCTCGACAGGATGCGGTTGGCCAGCCCCACCACGGTCGTCTGCTCGTGCATCACCAGCGGCCGGCGGATCAGCTTGGCCGCCACCCCGATGGGCACCGCCACGTAACCCCCGGTCGACAGCACCACGTCGGGCAGGTAGCGGGCCGCGTGACCGACCGCCTGGAACACCCCGATCGGGATGCGGAACACGTCGGCGATGTTCGTGCCCAGCTCCTTGAGGTTGGGGCGGCGGCGCAGCTTTCCCGTGGTGATCGCCTTGAACGGGATGCCGTGCTCGGCCGTGATCCGCGCCTCCAGGCCGTTGGCGGTGCCCACCCAGAGCACGTCGTGCGGCACCTGACGTCGCTGGACGGCCGAAAGGGTCGTCAGGGCCGGATAGGTGTGACCACCGGTGCCGCCGCCGGTGATCAACAGTCGCAGGGTTCGTGACATGCGATCAGAGTATGGCCGCACAGCGGAAGCCGGTGTGCCCGGTCGCCGAGTCGGGCGTGTTCGAGGTGCGCGCCGCCACGCGGTAGCGGTTGCAGTAGGAGTCGTGACACATGTACGAGCCGCCCCGGATCACCTTCGCCGTGCCCTCGGCGGGGCCCGTGGGGTTGTCGGCGTACGGTTCCCAGCCGGTGCCCCACCAGTCGGCCGTCCACTCCCAGACGTTGCCGGAGACGTTGTAGAGCCCGTAGCCGTTCGGCTGGAACGACTTGACCGGCATCGTCCCCTTGCTGGGCGCGGTCGGGAAGTGGCCCTGCCAGATGTTGCACCGCTGCCGCCCCTTGGGCTCCAGCTCGTCGCCCCACGGGTAACGCTTGCGCTCCAGCCCGCCCCTGGCCGCCATCTCCCACTCCGCCTCGGTGGGCAGCCGCTTGCCGGCCCACGTGGCGTACGTGGCGGCGTCGTTCCAGGACACGTGCACGACGGGATGGTTCTGCCGGTCGCCGATCGCCGAGCCGGGGCCCTCAGGCGAGCGCCAGGTGGCCCCCTCCACTCCCACCCACCAGGACGCGCCCGGCACGGTGGCGTCCATCACCCCGGCCGTGGCGAACTGGTGGAACACGAACGACCAGCCGATCCGCTCGGCCTCGGTGACGTAGCCGGTCTCCTTGACGAACGTGGCGAACTGCGCGTTCGTCACGCACGCCGGATCGATCATGAACGGGTCGAGCCGGACTTCCCGCACCGGCCCCTCGCCGTCCTCCGGACGCCCGTCGGGATCGTCCCCGCCCATGAGGAAGGTCCCGCCCGGAACGCGCACCATCCCGCGCGGCGCCGCCCGCCGCGCGGTGATCTGGACGCCCTCCTGGTACGGCCCCGCGGCGGCGTCCCTGCTCGGGCCACAGCAAGCGCTCAAAGATCCCCCCAAACGTGTCATGACACCAAGGAAGGGTAGTCCCTGGAACATGCCCACGATCACGCGGGCGGCCCCGGTCACCGCAGCCCAGGCGCTGGCCCTGGCCGCCGTGCTGGCGCTGCCGGCCCTGGCGCAGGGCGTCGTGGTGCGCCGCCCGTCCATGGTGTGCCTGGCGGCGCTGGCCGACGCCGACGGGCGCGCGATCCGGCTCCTGCGCCGGCTGCGGGCCGAGCACGGCGACGGGCCGCTGCTGGTCCCGATTCCGGGGCGCGGCCTGGCCCTGCTGCCGCTCGCCCCGCACGACGTGCGGGCGGTGCTGGAGGACCGGGCGTTAACCCCCGCCAGCAGGGAGAAGCGCGGCGCGCTGGCCCACTTCCAGCCCGACGGCGTGCTGATCACCCCCGAGCGGGAGCTGCGCGACCGGCGGCGCGAGCTGAACGAGCGGGTGCTGTGCCCGGACTTCGCCCCGTTCACCCGGGTCGTCGAGGAGGAGGTCGCCACGCTGCCCCGCCAAGGGGTGCTGACGTGGCCGCGCTTCCAGGCCGCGCACTGGCGGATCGTCCGCCGCGTCGTGCTCGGCGACGGCGCCCGCGACGACGTGACGCTCATCAGGCAGCTCGACCGGTTGCGCCGCGACGCCAACTGGTCCTGGCTGCGCGGGCGGCGCACCGACGTGAGCAACGCCTTCCGGCGCCGCCTGGCCGGGCACCTGGCGCGGGCCGAGCCCGGCAGCCTGGCCGCCGTGCTCGCCGGCGCACACGCGGCGGCCGACGTGCACGCCGAGGGGCAGGTGCCGCACTGGCTGTTCGCCTACGACGCGGCCGCCATGGCCTCCTACCGGGCCCTGGCCCTGCTGGCGTGCCACCCAGGACCCCACGATCGGGACCGCCTGCGGGCGGCCGTGCTGGAGTCCGTGCGGCTCTGGCCCACCACGCTCGCCATCCTGCGCGACGTCACCGGCCCCACACCGTGGGACGTCCCGGAGGGCACGACGGCGGTCGTCCACAGCCCGTACGTCAACAGGGCCGAACCCGGCGACTCCTACCGGCCCGAGCTGTGGCTCGGCGGCGGCCAGGAGTGGGCGGGGGTGCCCTTCAGCGCCGGGTTCGCGCGCTGCCCGGGGGAGGAGCTGGTGTTGTTCACCTCGGTCGCGTTGCTGGACGCCTTCCTGCGTGAGCGCTCAGTCAGACCGTCCGTCACGTTGGAGGATCCGGTGCCCGCCTCGCTCGACCACTTCCGACTCCGTTTCGCCGTAAAAGCCGCATACCGGTAGCGTTTTCCCATGCGACTCGGCGTGCTGGACATCGGCTCGAACACCGTCCATTTACTGGTCGTCGACGCCCATCGCGGCGCCCGGCCCATGCCTGCCTACTCTCACAAGGTCGACCTGCGCCTGACCGAGTACCTCGACAAGGACCACCGGTTGCGCAAGGAAGGCATCGAGCGGCTGGGCAACTTCGTCGAGGAGGCCGTCCACCTCGCCGAGGACAAGGGGGTGGAGGACCTGCTGGCCTTCGCCACCTCCGCCGTGCGCGAGGCCGCCAACGGCGAGCAGGTGCTGGCGGAGATCGACGAGCGCTGCGGTGTGCACATCGCGGTCCTGTCCGGGCGCGACGAGGCCAGGCTGACGTTCCTGGCGGTGCGGCGGTGGTTCGGCTGGTCGTCGGGGCGGCTGCTGGCGTTCGACATCGGGGGCGGGTCGCTGGAGATCGCCGCCGGGGTGGACGAGGAGCCCGACGTGGCCGTGTCGCTGCCGCTGGGCGCCGGGCGGCTGACGCGCGACTGGTTCACCGGTGACCCGCCGTCCGCCGACGAGGTGCGCAAGCTGCGCAAGCACGTACGCGCCGAGATCGCCCGCACCGTCGGCGACGTCGTCCGGTACGGCGAGCCCAACCGCGCGGTCGCCACGTCCAAGACGTTCAAGCAGCTCGCCAGGATCGCCGGGGCGGCGCCCTCCAGCGACGGCCCGTACGTCTCGCGCTCGCTGTCGCGCCAGGACATGGCCGACTGGGCCGTCAAGCTCACCACGATGGACTCGGCCGAGCGGGCCCAGCTCTCCGGCGTGTCCGAGGGCCGGGCGGCCCAGCTCGCGGCCGGGGCGCTGGTCGCCGACGCGGCCATGGACCTGTTCGAGGTGGACCGGCTCGACGTGTGCCCGTGGGCGCTGCGCGAAGGAGTGATACTGCGCCGGCTCGACCTGCTGCCGGGACGGCTCGATCAGCTCAACGGCGGGTCGGAGTAAGCTCGATATAGCCCTATTTATTGGCATAAAGCACTGGTTGGCGGGCACTTTCCGCCGAATGATGACAGTGCTCGGCACGATCGGCTCCCTGGTGGTCGTCCTCCTCCTCGTCGTCCTGGCCGTGCTGCTCATCTCGGCCGTCGCGATGGTCACGCTGCTGGCGATGGCCGCCTCGATGACGCAGTGGAGGAGGGTGTGGCGGCGGCTGACCCGGCGCCGGAGCGGGCTGGAGCTGAAGCTCAGCGGGGCGGCGGTGCCCGAACGCCTGCGGGCGGAGCTGCACGGGAGCGTGTCCCGGGTGCGCCGCCGCTTCCTGCTCGGGGATGCCCGGCCGGGGGAGCGCAGGCCCGCGGAACGGGGCGGAGGCCCCCCTCGGTCCAGGCTCCACCGGCGTGCGGTGGAGCGCCATACCAGGACCTAGGGGAGCCTCTCAGGTGGTCATGAGGTGCCGCCCGGCCGCCCCCGGGGCGTACCGCAGGCGTTTCTCCAGGCAGACCACCGCTCCGTGCTCTTGTCTGTTGGTGAAGCGGATGTCGTCGGCGAGCGCGCGCATGATCTGCAGCCCGCGCCCGTGCTCTGAGCCGGGGTCGGGTATGACCAGTTTGCGCGGGTCGAACCCGTTGCCCGTGTCCACGACCTTGATGATGCAGAGGTGGTCGTGGACGGACGCGCTGACCGTGTAGTCGTCGCTGGGGGCCGCGTGCTTGATCACGTTGGAGCACGCCTCGGTGAGCATCAGTTCGATGTCGTCGCGGATCTGTGGCTCGACGCCGAGCGACCGCAGCGTGCCGTCCAGCATCTGCCTGATCAGCGGGACGCTCGCCGCATCCCTGGGCAGTCGGAGCGCTATCGTAGCCTCCACTGCGCCTCCTCCCGTTGGATGCGTGCCAGCCCCCTGCCCCCAATACGGTGTCCCAATCGTCCGTTTCTGGAGGGGCGGGACCGAAATCGTTACGGCTCGAGCAGGCGCATGGCGACCTCCAAGGTCGCCTTGTGGATCTCCTCCTCGGAGAGATCGTCCTCCTTCGTCAGCCATTTGCCGGCGTGCAGCGCGAACAGCGCCAGCGAGTGGCTGATCCGCTCCGTGGGCGTGGCGTCCGGCTCGCTCATCTCGGCCGTGAGCTCCATCATCCGCTCGCGGATCTTGATCATCGTGGGGTGGTCGCGCAGCGCGGTCTGGTTGCGCTCCAGGAACCGGGCGATCCCGAGATGCCGGGTGGCGCGGATGCTCGCGGCGTAACGCTCGACCAGCTCGCGGCGCATCTCCGGGGTCCTGGGCCGGCTCCTGACCCAGGCGAGCAGCTCCTCCAGGGCGGCCAGGCGCATCTCGACCAGGCTCGCCACGATGTCGTCCTTGGTCTTGAAGTGGTAATAAAGTGCGGCCTTCGTCACCCCGAGCTCCTCGGCGATCTCCCGCAGCGAGGTCGCCTCGTAGCCCTGCTCGGTGAAGAGCCTCAGCGCGATCTCCTGGATCCGGGTTCGCGTGTCTTCCCGCACTTCGCACCTATTTCGACTTGACGGCCGGCAAGTAAGTATCCGGCTCATTCTACGTTTGCCGGTCGGCCAGTAAGCCGGAGGCGACCGGGTGCCGTCCCGCTGCGCGGCGCCGTGCCGAAAATGGGAGGCGCGCTCCCGGCGCGTTGTGGACAATCCCTCCCATGCACACCATCAGCCGGCCACGGGTGGACGACGCCGCCGCCATTCACGAACTCGTCGCGGCCTACGACACCTCGGTGATCGGCGGCCCCGACTCCACGCTCGACGACGTCGTCGACGAGCTGGTCGAACCGGGCTTCGATCGCGACAGGGACGGCTGGCTGGCGCACGACGCCGGCGGCCGGCTCGACGGCTACGCCTGGGTCTGCCGCAACGGCGAGAGCGACCTGGTGGACGTCGAGGTGATCGTCCGCCCCGGCGTGGACGGCCTGGCGGACGAGCTGTGGCGGGCCGTGCTCGACCGGGCGGCCGAGCTGGGCGCCGAGCACGGCCACGACTCCGTCACGCTGCACATCGGCGTCTACCGCGACGACACGGCCAAGCAGGCGAGGACGAAGGGGCTGGGCTTCGAGCCCGGCACCAGCTTCCACCGCATGCGCATCGACCACGACGGCCCGGTGGAGCCGCCCGCCGCGCCGCCCGGCCTCACCCTGCACACGGGCGAGCCCGAGGACGTGCGGCGCGAGGCGCACCGCGTGCACCAGGAGGGCTTCGCCGAGCACTTCGGCTTCGTCCCGAGCTCCTACGACCAGTGGTACGAGCGCAGGCAGGCGATGACCGTGACCGACTGGAGCCAGCTCACGCTGGCCCGGCTCGACGGCCGGCCGGCCGGGGTGCTGATCGGCAGCAACCAGTTCCTGCCGGACGAGGGCTGCGGCTACGTGGCCACGCTCGCCGTGCTGCCCGAGTTCAGGGGGCGGGGGCTGGGCCGGTTCCTGCTGCGCCACGCGTTCGCCGCCGACGCCGCCCGCGGGCGCAAGGGCACGATCCTGCACGTCGACTCCAACAACACCACGCCGGCCCTGGGGCTGTACGAGTCGGCGGGGATGCGCCAGGTCATGGCCATCGACGTCTGGCGCCGCCGCCTCTGACCGTGCTCACACCCGGTGGCGGGACAGGTGCTCCAGCACCGACTGGTTGGCCTCCCACCCGTCGGGGAACTTCACCGGGACCCCCAGCTGCACCGGCTCCGCCGATGGATGGGCGTCCAGCAGCTCGGCGATGCCCGCCCTGGCCACCACCACGCACGCGTGCCGGTGCCGTGAGGCCAGCACGCACAGCCGGCCCGACTCCAGGTGGAAGGCCGTGGCGTCCCTGCGGCCCGACAGCGGGTGCAGCACGATCGTGACGTCGTACTCGCGGCCCTGCAGCCGGTTGGCGGTGTCCACGGTGATCTCCGGCGGCAGGCCGGCGGCCCGGATGGCGGCCACCTGGTCACGGTGCGCGGCCCCGACCGCGATCCGGTCCGCCGTCACCGGCCCCTCGCCCTGCTCGGAGCCGGCCACCGCGCCGCGCTGCAGCAGCCGCTCGGCCAGGAGCGCCACCGCCCGCACGGCTTCTGCGTCGGTGCGTACGGTGTGCCGGTTCGGCAGCTCCAGCAGCGCCCACCCCGACCGGGCCGCCTCCTCCAGCGCCCGGTCGTGCACGGTGCCCATGCCGCCGGTCGACAGCTCCATCCACCGGTCCCCGTGACCGGTGCCCGACCGGAACCCGGTGAACGGGTAGAACGCCTGCGACACCACCGGCGCCGCCGACGCGGGCAGCCGCCACGACACCGGCAGCCGGTGCACGGGCAGGTCCGGGTTGTGCCGCAGCAGCACCGACACGGCGCTCTGCAACGGGTCCCACGACAGCCCCGACCAGCGGTCGCCGTCCACGATCGAGAACGGGTCGAGCTGCCCGGGGTCGCCCACGAACAGCGCCCGCTCGAACAGCCCCGCGATCCGCAGCAGCTTGTCCGAGCGCATCTGGTACGCCTCGTCCACGATCGCCCACGGCCACACCCGGTCGCCGATCCACGCCCATTTGTCGGCCGTGGCGATGACGATGTCCGGGTCGCCCAGGTCCTGGATCCGGGTGCCGACCCGGACGCCGGGCAGCTCCAGCATGCGCAGCGGCGGGACGTACCCGCTCGCCGACAGCCGGCCCACGGTCAGGTGCGGGTGCTTGTCGCTGATCCGGGCCACCAGGTCGTCGACCTGCTCGTTGGTCTGGGCCACGATCATCAGCGGCTCGCCGGTGGCCGCGATGTGGGCGGCGGCGCGTACGACGAGGGTGGACTTGCCCGCTCCGGGCGGCGAGTCGACCACCACGCCGCGGTGCCGCGGCAGGTCGGCCAGGACGTTCCTGATGACCTGCTCCGGGCTGTCGGTCACGACCAGTCCTCCTGGGCGTCCTCGTCGTCGGGCACGTATCCCTGCTGTTGCTCCTGTGGCGGCCCGCCGTGCGTCCACGGCGTCGCCTCGGCCTCGGGCAGCGCGGGCGAGCCCTGGAAGTCGTCGGTCAGCGAGGTGTAGCAGACCCGCTCGCCGAGCTCCGGCACCGCTCCCGGGGCGGCCGTCCTGCCCCGGCCCATGCCTTTGGTGATCTTGAGCGTCACCAGGCCCTCGCCCGCCTCCACCAGCTCGGCGCCCTGGCCGCGGCGCTGCGGGGTGCCGAGCGACGTGCCGGGCGCGAGGTACACGGGGTCGTCGGTCTTGATCACGACCAGCGGGCGGAGTTTGCGCGAGCGGCCCTCGCCCTCGGTGTTGTCCGGGACCGTCTCGACCACCTCACCCGCGAACGCCTCGCCGGTCAGGCGGTATTCGGCCATCACCAGGGGGTCGTCGTAGGCGCGTTGCACGTCGTAGCCGGCCTGGGCGCGTTCCATGCGGGCCAGCTTGGCCGCCGCGGTGACGGCGCCGTCGCGGCGGGGCTGCGGCGGGGCGCCCTCGGCGATGTGCACCGCCATGCCGCTGAACGAGCCGCGGTCCTGCTCCCACCGCTGCGCCACGCTCGCGCCCTCCGGCAGGGCGGCGAGCAGGTCGATCGCCTGCCACATGAGCCGCCAGGTGGGCTCCAGCTGGGTACGCAGCGCCTCGGTGATGCGCTCGGCCGACTCACTCTCGATCGCCGGGGCGAGCACCTCGGCGTCGAACCCCGGATCGGTCGCCGGCCCGGCGGGCGGCCAGATCAGCGGGTCCTCCGCCTCGTCGCTCGGGCCCGTGGTGATCCAGGCGAGCAGCGCGGCCAGGTTGGCGTCCTCCAGCGAGCTCTGCCCGCTGGCCCAGTGCCGGCCCAGCTCCTCGGTGGCGGCCAGCATCAGCGACGAGCCCGGGTAGGCCGCCCGCTCCCCGAGATAGGTCAGCCACCGCCCGAGCAGCGGCACCCCCTCGGGCACCGGGTACGGCCCCTCGGTGCTGCGGAAGCGCGTCGAGCGCCCGAGCAGGCGGGTGAAGGCCACGCCGGCCGGGTTCGGGACGAGCAGCTGCGGCGCGTCGAGCGCGCGCTCGTAGGGGTCGGCGTTCCTGCGCTCCACGGTCTCGGTGTCGTTGAGGAAGCTCTCGACGTACGGCAGCAGCTCCCCGGCCAGGTCGGCGGCCCACGCGAAGCGCAGGTCGCGGTTGCGCGGCTGGGTCACCACGAGCAGGCGCGGCCGGTCGCGGTCGGTGCCGAGCATCGCCGCCAGCGGCGCGGCGGCCTCGCCCGAGAGCTTGAGCGGGATGAACACCATCGGCCGCGCCGAGAGGTGGCAGTGCCTGACGGTCGCGACGGGCTGCGCGATGCCCTCGTCCAGGGCCCGCAGCCGGGCGAGCGAGGTCAGCAGGCTCATGTGGGGCTTCTCCGCGGCAGGCTCAGGTCGATCGGTCTCCGCGGCGGGGCGGGGGTCGGCGGCGGGGTCACGTCAGGCACTCCCTGCGCAGGCGTTCGGCGTTGCGGAGCAGCCGGGCGATCTCCTCCTGGCCCTCGGCGGGGTCGCGGGCGCCGTCGGCCAGGCCCAGCGCCTCCGCCACGGAGGCGACGCCGCCGAGCTCGTCGCGCACCTGGCGGCCGAGCAGGTCGGAGGCGCCCTCCTGGCGGGCCTCGTCGCGGCAGAAGAAGCACAGGTCGCACGCCGACAGGCAGTCGGGCGCGTAGCGGGCCGTGGTCCTGCGCACCGCGTCGGCCAGGTCGGCGACCGGCCTGGTGGGCCGGCCGTCCTCGTCCGGCCGCAGGTCGAAGGTGAGGTCCTCGGGCAGCCCGTCCAGCAGCCGGTCGAGCGTGGTCATCCGGGTGAGCTGGCGGCGCAGCACGGCCAGCTGCTTGCGTACGTCGACCAGGGTCGCGACGGGCCGGTTCGCGAAGTTCTCCGGGCAGACCAGCACCACGTCGTGCGACACCTTCAGCGGGTCGTGGCCCAGGTCCTCCAGCAGGGTGCGCAGCGCCAGCACGTACACCGCCGCCTGCCGCGCCGCCGCCGCCACCGCCGACGGGTCGGCCTGCCCGTCGATCACCGCGAACGACTTGATCTCCACGATGTGGAACCGCCCGCCCAGCTGGAAGGCCACCACGTCGGGCTCGAGGTAGGCGGTGTGCCCGGCGATCTCCAGGCTGAGCAGCGGATGGTCGTAGAGCGTGCCGGCGTCCTGGCCCTCGCCCGCCGCCCGGTCGAACAGCGCCCTGGTGTGCGCGTGGCGCAGGTGGGCGCCGACGTTCTCGACGTCGTGGTAGGACACCTCGGCGATCGGCAGGCCGAGCAGCTCGCGCAGCATGCGCAGCAGCTCCGCGCAGCCGTCGGCCTTGACCAGCGCCTCGAACATGTTGCCGCGGGTGATCGCGAACGGCGACTGGCCGAACGGCGCGGGGAACCCCAGGTGCCGGGCGGCGGCGTCCTTGTCGATGCCGGCGCCGTCCATGAGGGCGCGGCGGGTGCAGCCGGGGTTGGCGGCCAGGGCCGCGATGGCGCGGGCGTCGTGCGGCTGCTGGGGCGTGGTGCCCCGCAACGCCTCCAGCCGGTGCACATGGTCGCCTTCGCGCTTCAAGCCGCTCACTTCGCGTTCTCCTTCTTGATCGTGCTCAGCGTAGCGGCGCCGAACAGGCGCGCGGCGTCACCGAGCTGCGCCGCGGCGCGTTCCGCCAGCTCGGCGCGATCCCGCGTGTCGCGATCGGCGTGCACGCGCAGCTCCGCGCGGGCCGCCTCGACCACCCTCCCGGGGTCCTGCGTGCCGAGCGTGCCGTCGGTGGCGCCCGGGATGTTCCTGGCCATGCGGACCAGTAAGCGGGCCCCCCGCTCGTTGTCCGCCTCGTTCCTCAGCTCCTGCTCGGCCACCGCGATGGCGCAGGTCAGGAAGTCGACGCGGGGGCTGAGCGGGCCGACCACGCGCCGCTCCAGCGGCCACGTGCTGAGCGTGAGCAGGCCCCGGGCGGGGGAGAGGCGGTCGGTGAGGGCGGCACACAGGTAGTACGGCCGCCCGTGGGGGGAGGACCGGAACGAGCGCTCCTCGTCCCTGCGCAGGCTGGTGAGCTGGTTGCTGCGGATCGTGCCGCCGAAGAACGCCTCGCTGACGGCCACGACCAGCCTGGGCTGGGCGGCCGCCCCCAGGAGCCCCAGCCCCTGGTGCACCTGCTCCCGCACGGTGACCAGGCGCGGCGGCTCCTCCTTGGCCCCGCCCGCGGGCCGGGCCTGCTCGCCGCTCACGAGGGCGTCCCAGGCGCGCTCGGCACTGCGCAGCTCAGCCCGCAGGAGGCGGGCGGTGGCGCCGTCCCGGGCGCGCATCGCCTTGCGCACGCCGGCCCGCAGCTCGTCGATCCGCCGCTCGAGATCGTCCAGCCGGTCACTCATGGCGCGACTGTACCAACAGTCCCAGCATTTTCCAGTAATTTGCCGACATCGACGCCATTGCGTGATCTACATCGTAAAGGCGCTCACCCCGGCCTAGCTAGTCAAATTTGGCTAGCGAGAGGATCGGCGGTACGCTTCCGAGAAGCTAGCCAAATTTGGCCAGCCGCCTTTGGGGAGCTCGATGAAGTCGGTACGGCTGCTGGTCCTGGGAGCGCTGCGCAGGCGCGGACGCGCACACGGTTACCAGGTCCGCGCGGATCTGGAGGCGTGGGGCGCGCACGAGTGGTCCACCGCCACGTCCGGCTCGGTTTACCACGCGCTCAAGAGCATGGCCGCCCAGGGCCTGCTGGTGACGCACGAGACGGTCCGCTCGGAGGCCGGGGGGCCGCCGCGGATCGAGTACGAGCTGACCGGCAAGGGCGAGCAGGAATACTTCACCCTGCTGGGCCGGGCCCTCGCCGACCACGACCCGGGCCTCGACGTGCTGGGCGCCGCCGTCGGCCTGATCGAGGACCTTCCCCGGGAGCACGCCCTGGAGATGCTGCGCGAGCGGGCCCGCGCGATGCGCGAGTGGCGTGCGAGCATCACCTCGCACCTACCGGCGGACACCGATCTGGACACCTGGGGGCCGGTGGGCGAGGTCCTGTCCCTGTGGCTGACCACCGCCGAGACCGGCGCCCGATGGACCCACCGGCTGATCCGCCGCCTGGAGGAGGGCGCGTTCACCATGGCCGGCGAGGACCCCGCATCCACGCAACCCGATGGAGGAACCCATGGCCAATGAGATCACCGTGCCGCTCCTTCCCTGCCGGTCCATCGACGAGATCGAAGATTTCTACACCATGCTCGGGTTCACCCGGACCTACCACCAGGTCCGCCCGAACCCGTACGTGGCCCTCGAACGCGAGGACCTCCAGCTGCACTTCTTCGGCATGCCGGGCTTCGACCCCGAGGACTCCTACGGGAGCTGCCTGGTCATCGTGCCCGACACCAAGGAGCTCTTCGAGGCGTTCGCGGCGGGCATGCGCGCGGTCCACGGCAGGCTCCTGATCTCGGGGATCCCCCGGATGACCCGGCCCCGCAGGCGCAAGAACGCCGACGGCCATTCCGGATTCGCCGTCATCGACCCCGGCGGGAACTGGATCAGGATCACGTCCGCCAGGCCCGCGCCCGAGGAGGAGGCCCCCGGCAGGCTCACCACGACCCTGGACAGGGCGGTCGTGATGGGCGACTCCCACGGCAAGCACGTACGGGCGGCCCAGATCCTGGACGCGGCCCTGGAGCGCGACCGGGACACCGCGACGCCCGCCGAGCTACTCGAGGCGCTGGCCTACCGTGCCGAACTCGCCCTCCGCGCCGACGACTCCGCTGCCGCCGGCGACGCCATCGCCCGAGCCCGCGCGCTCACCCTCTCCGACGCCGAGCGTGACAGGCTCGCCGAGAGCCTGGCCGCCCTCGACGACCTGGAGGCCGTCCTCCGGCCGGCCCCTCGCCCCTGACCACGGGTCAGAGCGGGAGAGCCACCACCCAGCTGCGGTCCTCGGTGAGGAAGCGGTCCAGGCGCAGCCCCTCGGCGGCCAGTTCAGCGGCGAGGTCGTCGTCGGTGAGCCGCTTGGAGGAGAACGACTGCGTCCACACCTTGTCGCCGCCGTACGTGTAGCGCATGGTCGCTTCGTAGATCCCCGGCGACACCTCCTCGACGGCCGCCATCGTGATCGTGATGTCGCCGTCGTCGCGCCCCATGCCCGGGTGCCACCGGTCGTGCGCGTCGGCGGGCATCCACTGGATCAGCACCGCGCCGGCGGGCTTGACGTGCCGCGCGCAGGTCGCCAGCAGGGCCTGCCGGGTGGCGTCGTGCACGGTGTTCACGAGCTGGGAGGCCAGCATGACGGTGTCGAAGCGCCGGTCGAGCCGCAGGTCCTGGACGCGGGCGAGCACGGTGCGGGTGCCGCGCACCCGGGCGAGCATCTCGGGTGACTCGTCCACGGCCACCACCGCGAAACCGCGGTCGAGCAGCGGATGCGTCACCCGTCCGACGCCGGCGCCGAGCTCCAGGACGGAGCCTCCGGGCGGGGTCACCTGGGCGACGATCTCGGGCTCGTCGCCGGCGGCCAGCAGGCTGTAGAACTCGACAGGGGATCCGTCAGGGGTGATGGGGCCGGGGCCGGTACCTGATTCACGCATGTCTCGAAACTATCCCCGCGATCAAGGCGGGTGGGGCCATCGCGCACGATCGGCCATCGGCTATGGCACGCCGACCGGTTGTGCGGGGTGGTGGTCGCTCCGGACGTGCTGGTCGGGCCGATGATCGGGCCGGTGGGGCACGGCGGGGTGGTGGCGGACGCGCAGGGTGAGCAGGGAGCCGTGGCCGGTCTGTTCGAGCGCGACCTCGTCGCACAGGTGCTGGATCACCCACAGGCCGTACCCATGGGACCCGGCCGGGTCGACGCGCGCCGAGGCGAGGTGGTCGCGGGTCAGGCGGCCCCCGACGTCGAGGATCTCCACGACGATCTGGCCGGCGGCGGTGCGGGCGGTGAGGGTGCCCGACCCGCCGCCGTGGTCGAGCACGTTGGTGACGGCCTCGTTCACGGCCAGCACCAGGTCCTCCAGCCGCCCGCGGGGCAGGCCGCAGTGGTGACCGTGGATGCGCACCAGGTCCCTCATCAGGCCGAGGTCGGCCGTGATGGGACAGCGCAGTTCGAACTCGAAAGTCATCATCGTCTCGCCGCCGGGGGCCAGGAGGAGTCCGTTGGCCCTTTTGGAGCTTTCCCCGCAGGAGATCGCCAAACGTCCGGATGGCGAGCCGGCCGCCGGGCCCGCCGTGGTTCCCCTGGCCCGCCAGGCCAGGGAGCGTATGCCGATATTTACTGACCCGTAATTCTTCGTGAACACCTGGCAACACGCGCCCCATAAGCCGGCCGGCCACGAGAATTGAGGCAGCTTGACCCAAGGGGGCGTGGGTGGTCGTGCTGGAGCCGCTGGGCCGGCTGGTGAACTTCCTCGGCGGCGTGGGTCCCGTGCTGTTCGGGATCGCGCTGCTGGTGGCCGCGCCCTTCGTCGACCGGCTCGTCGTACGCCGCAAGCGCCTCACGTTCCGCGTCCTGTACAACTCCAAGATCGGCGTCGGCCCCGAGCGGCTCGACGGGGCGGACCCGGCCGAGGCGGGACCGCCGCAGCTGAGCCGGGTCGTCCGGCTGCTCGACCGGATGAGCATCGTGGTGATCCGCATCCGCAACAGCGGCAGCTACGACATCGACCCCGACGACTTCGACAAGGCGCTGTCGTTCACGTTCGGCGGGCGCGTCGTGTGGAACGCCCGGGTCTCCGACGCCAGCACTCCCGAGCTGCGCCAGCGGTTACGGGACTCGCTGCGCTTCTTCCCCGACGAGGACAAGCCCGCCCGCGACAACCTGCTCACCGTACGCCAGCGCCTGTCCGACCGCATGGCGCGCTGGGTCGGCGGCGCCCAGAACCAGGAGGTCGCCGAGCCGAACTGGCACGGCGTCCGGCTGGACCGGCTCACCCTCAAACGCGGGCAGAAGGCCAAGCTCGTCGTCGTCCTGCGCGAGGCCGGCCCCGGCGGGGTGGACGACATCACCAAGGTCGTCGAGCACGCCGGCAAGCTCAAGGACGCCGGCCTGATCCAGGACGAGAGCAAGGCCCGCCGCCTCACCCTGCCGCGCGTCAGCGCCACGCTCGTCGTGCTGCTCACCCTGGTCCTGGTGCTCAGCCAGCTCGCCCGCCCGGTCGACAGCTCGGTCGCGTGCGCGACCGGGGAGCTGAGCGTGGAGGGGTCGAGCGTGCTGATGTCGACCATGCAGGCGGTCGCCGCCGAGTACACGCGGGTGTGCGGGGACGACACCAAGATCGCCACTCGGGCGACCGGCTCGCTGAGCGGCGTGCGCGGCCTGCTGAACGCCGACGCGGCCCGGGCGGACGGGCGCATCGCGCTGTCGGACGGCAAGAGCCGCTATCACGACCGGCTGTACGGGGAACGGCTGGCGATCGTCGTCTACTTCGTGGTGGTCAACAGCGAGGTCGGGCTGACCACGCTGGGCGTCGAGGACCTCCAGAAGATCAACAGCGGCGCCTGGACCGACTGGAGGCAGGTCCGCGGCGAGGGCCCGTCGCTGCCCATCAGGATCGTCGGCCGCGGCCAGGACTCCGGCACCCGGCAACTGTTCGAGGAGAGGGTGCTCGGCACCGGCGAGAACGTGCTCTCCTCCGAGGAGTGCCTGGAGAAGGACCGCAACCCGGACGCGCCCGTGATCCGCTGCGAGCGCGACGACAACGCGGAGGTCCTGGAGAAGATCAGCACGATCCCGGGCGCGATCGGGTACGCCGACGCGGCATCGGTGGCCGAGGCCCGCCGGGCGGGCAGCATCACGGCGCTGACCCTCGACGGCAAGGCGTTCGACGCCGCCACCGCCGTGGAGTCCGGCTACCCGTTCTGGACGGTGGAGTACCTCTACCTGAGGGCCCGGCCGCGGCCGGGCTCGGCGGCCGCGAACTTCCTGGAGTTCGTCCGCGGCCACAGCCTGGCGCGGGTGCGGCTGACGGAGTCGGGGTTCAGGCCGTGCACGGGGGCGGAGGGTCCCGTGGAGCTGTGCCATCTACGCTGACCGCCCCCGGGGATCCGGCCACGGGCATCGGCACCTCCAGCACGTCGCGGTAGTGGGCGAGCAACTCCTCGCACAACGCCGGCCAGGCGCGCTCGGCGACCGGCGCCCGGGCCTGCCCCGCCGGGCGCCCACAGGGAGGCGTCCGCGACCTGCCCAGGCCACGGTCGCCCGTAGCCCGGGCGGGTCGTCCCGCGGGTGACTTGGGCTGGACGAGGTCGAGCGGCCCCCCGGCGGCCGGCGCGACCACCGGTACCCCGCCGCGCGCCTTTCGAGCGGACGCCGCAACGGCCCGTCACCGGCCACCGCCAGCACGGCGGGTACGCCCGCGCCGCAGCTGACCCTGCGCGACGCTCAGCCGCTGCTCAGGACGCGCTGGTGCAGCTCGGTGACGACCTTGCGGGCCGACTCCAGGGCGCCCGACTGCCAGGCGATCATGTGGCTCAGCCAGTCGCCGGCGAAGTACACGTGCCCGGCCGGCCGGTTGAGCAACTGGTAGGCGCCCTGGCGCGACGGCCAGCCCACCCACGCGCCCTCGATGTGCGGCTGCTTCCGCCAGGCGACGGACACCGACGAGGCCAGCTCGTCGCGGTACTTCGCGCCGTGGATCAGCATGCCCTGCCCGACCGCGCGCCGCTCCCGGCCGGCGTGGTCGAGCGCGGCGTAGGCGTCGGCCTGGGCACCGAAGTTGTAGTAGCCGACGACCAGGCCGCGCGGCCCGCCGTACCCGTAGGAGGGGTACCAGATGCCGGCCAGGTCGAGGTCGGTGCTGGTGATGCCGCCGTAGATGCCCTCGTCGACCTCCCACCACCGGCGCCGGTACTCCAGCCCGATCTTCCCCGCGCTGGAGACCGTCGGGGTCGCCAGGGCGGCCTGGACCTCCGCGCCCAGGTTGTGCGGCGTCCTGGCGAGGAGGTGCGGTGGCATCGCCGCGACGCACAGGTCGGCCCTGACCTTCCGGGTGCGCCCGTGCCGGTCGCGGTACTCCACCTCCACCCCGTCCGCCAGGTCGGTGATGCCGGTGACCTCGGAGCGCAGCAGGATCCGCTGCCGGCCGATCCTCGCGGCCAGCGCCTTCGGGATCGCGTCCATGCCGCCGACCGGCTGGAACATCAGCATCGCCTGGTCATAGCCGAGCTCGAACGAGAACCGCTGCCCGACGCCGCTGGCCAGCACCTCCGACAGCGACGGCACCGGCCCGAGCACCGTGCCGGCCTGCTCGCCCGCGCCGGGGTCCACGCTGTAGCCGCGCCGCGAGGTCCCGCCGTACCTGAAGCCGCTCGCCCGGTTGCCCACCGCCCCGAACCCCGACAGGAAGGCGATCAGCCGCTCCTTGTCCTGGGCGGTCAGCGCCGCGTCCAGCGCGCCCGCGTCGGTGGCCCGCGACAGCAGCTCCGCGACGTAGCCGTACACGTCGGCCTTGGCCGTGCGCCAGCGGACCGGGGCCGTCATGCCCTGGTGGTAGATGTAGGCCTGGGCGTTGGCGTTGGTGAACACCTCCAGGTCCACGCCGAGCTCGCGGCAGTAGTCCACGGTGACCATCCACTGCGCTAATCGCGCCGGGCCCGCGTTCAGGTAGACGCCGTCGCGGAAGCGCGCCACCTGCGTGGAGCCGTCCAACTCGGTCACCCGGTCGCCGCCGCGGATGGTCCAGTTGCGCCCGCCGATCCGGTCCAGGGCCTCCAGGATCGTGCAGTCGTAGCCCGCCTTGCCCAGCTCGTACGCCGTCGCCAGCCCGGCCATCCCCGCCCCGAGGATCACCACCTTCCTGGCGGACCGCCCGGTGAGTGAGAAGTCGGACGGCTGCGGCGGGTCGAAGGCGCCCTTCGCGGCCGCCTCGGCCGACGGTGCGAGCCCGAGCGCGCCCATGGTCGCGAAGAGCGCCCCTGCCCCGCCGGACACGCCGACGGCGGACAGGAAGTCGCGTCTGCTGTACCCCAACACCCACCTCCATGATCTTGTTGGGGGGAGTCTGAGCATGCTTTGTTGCGGCTGATCGGCCAGAGCGTTTTTTGTAGGTTTCTGGGCACTCACCAGGGCAGGCATGAAGGGTGAAACGTCAAGGAATGGGAATCCCTTGACGAGCGGCGGAGCCCATCGTGCCGCCCGCCTGCATACGTTGGGGACATGCAGGCAGACACCCGTTACCTGCCGATCGGGGAGCACGGGCTCATCGGCGACCTGCGCACCGTCGCGCTCGTGGGCACCAACGGCACCATCGACTGGTACTGCTGCCCGTCCTTCGACGCCCCCAGCGTGTTCGCCTCGATCCTGGACGCCGACCGGGGCGGGTCGTTCGAGCTGGCCGCCGACACCCCGGCGACGACCAAGCAGTTCTACTTCCCCGACACCAACGTCCTGATCACCCGCTTCTTCGCCGACGACGGGGTGGGCGAGATCCAGGACTTCATGCCTATCGCGGACGACTCGCGCGAGGCCGACCGGCACCGGCTGATCCGGCGCGTCTCCTGCGTCCGCGGCACGCTCCCGTTCCGCGCCCGGGTGGCGCCCCGCTTCGACTACGCCAGGCAGGAGCACACCGTCCACCGGGACGGATCTCGTACGACCTTCCAGTCGCCGTCCCTGGCGCTGGCCCTGTCGGCCAGCGTGCCGGTCGAGACCGACGGGCGGGACGTCTGGAGCGCGTTCGAGCTCAAGGAGGGCGAGCACGCGGTGTTCGCCCTCGACCGGGTCGGCTTGGGGATCACGCCGCGCGGCTGCCCGATGGAGGAGGCGGAGCGGGAGTTCGTCGCCACCGTGCGGTACTGGCGCCGGTGGCTGTCCGCCTCCCGTTACCGGGGCCGCTGGCGGGAGGTCGTCCACCGCTCGGCCCTGACGCTGAAGCTGCTCACGTACGCCCCGACCGGCGGCATCGTCGCCGCCCCCACGACGAGCCTGCCCGAGCGGATCGCCGGCGGGCGCAACTGGGACTACCGGTACGTGTGGATACGCGACGCCGCGTTCTGCGTCTACGCCCTGCTCAGGCTCGGCTTCACCGAGGAGGCCGACGCGTTCATGGGCTTCCTGTCCAGGCACGTCCCGCTCAGCGGCGACGGCCCCAACGGGCCGCTGCAGATCATGTACGGCATCGACGGCCGCTGCGACCTGCCCGAGCACGAGCTGAACCACCTGGAGGGCTACCGGGCCTCCGCCCCCGTACGCATCGGGAACGCCGCCGCCGGCCAGCTCCAGCTCGACATCTACGGCGCCCTCATCGACTCCGTCTACCTCTACAACAAGTGGGGCGACCCCATCTCCAGCGACCGCTGGGACCAGGTGTGCACGCTGGTCAACTGGGTCTGCGACAACTGGGACCAGCCCGACGAGGGCATCTGGGAGACGCGCGGCGGGCGCAAGAACTTCGTCTACTCGCGGCTGATGTGCTGGGTCGCCATCGAGCGCGCCATGCGCATGGCCGCCCAGCGCGGCCTGCCCGCCGACATCCCCCGCTGGCGCGCCAACCGGGACACGATCTACCGCGACATCATGCGGCAGGGGTGGTCGGAGCGGGCCGGGGCGTTCGTCCAGCACTTCGACGAGGACGTGCTGGACGCGTCCATCCTGATGATGCCGCTGGCCAAGTTCGTCTCGCCCACCGATCCCAAGTGGCTGTCCACCCTCGACGCGCTCGGCCTCGGGCTGGTCTCGGACTCGCTGGTGTACCGCTACGACCCGGAGGTCAGCCCCGACGGGCTGGAGGGTCCCGAAGGCACGTTCTCGATCTGCTCGTTCTGGTACGTCGAGGCGCTGGCCCGCGCCGGCCGCGTCGACGAGGCCCGCCTGGCGTTCGAGAAGATGCTGACCTACGCCAACCACCTCGGGCTGTACGCGGAGGAGATCGGGCACACGGGGGAGCAGCTCGGCAACTTCCCGCAGGCCATCACCCACCTGGCGCTCATCAGCGCCGCCTTCAACCTCGACCACGCCCTCGGCTGACCCGGCGCCACCTGACCGCGGGACGGGAAGGCCCGGTATGCTACGTTGAATAAACGTTTATTCAATGTGGACGGGGCGATGGCCAGGACACGAAACGAGCAGGCGGTGTGGCGCCGCGAGCAACTGCTGGACGCGGCCCTGAAGGTGTTCGCCGCCAAGGGCGTGGACGGCGCCACGGTGAAGGACGTGGCGCAGGCGGCCGGCGTGACCCCCGGCCTGCTGTATCGCTACTTCGACAGCAAGGAGGCGATGGTGGCGACGCTCCTGTCGGAGCGGGGCTTCCTGCCCCGGCTGCGGGAGTTGCGGGCCGACGCTCTCGACAGCCGCCCGGCCACCGTCGTGCTGACCGAGCTGCTGGAGGCGTTCGATCGGCTGCTGGCCGGCCACGCCGACCTGATGGCGGTGTTCTTCAGCGCCGCCCAAGCCCGCGCGCCGCTGGCGACGCTGGTGAGCGAGGGCCAGCGGCTGATCGGCGACTTCCTGGCCGAGCGGGTCGCCGCCGGCGAGCTTCGCGCGCACGACACCGCCACGGCGGCCAGGACCCTGTTCGCCACCGTGGCCGTCAACCGGCGGCTGGGCACCCCCATCGACGTCGCCGCCCTGGTCGGGCTGCTGTTTCCGGAAGAAGGATGAGATGCGCGCACAGTGCTGTGTCGTAGGCGGAGGGCCGGCGGGGATGATGGCCGGGCTGCTGCTGGCCCGCCAGGGCGTGGAGGTGATCGTGCTGGAGAAGCACGCGGACTTCCTCAGGGACTTCCGCGGCGACACCGTCCACCCCTCCACGCTGGAGGTGATCGCCGAGCTGGGGTGGATCGAGGAGTTCCTCGGCCTCCCGCACACCAGGATGCCCGAGGTCTCGGTCAACATGGGTGGCAAGGACGTCACCTTCGCCGACTTCAGCCGGTTGCGGGTGCGCTGCCCCTACATCGCCTTCATGCCGCAGTGGGACGTGCTGGACTTCCTGGCCGGCAAGGCCGCGGCCTTCCCCTCATTCCGCCTCCTGCGCAGCGCCCGGGTGACGGAGCTCCGCACCGAGCGCGGGCGGGTGACCGGCGTCCTGGCCGACACCGGGGACGGCCCCGTGGAGGTGCGGGCGGATCTGGTGATCGGGGCGGACGGCCGCCACTCCACCGTACGGGCGCGGGCGGACCTGGCTCCCGTGAGCGACTCGCCGCCCATGGACGTGCTGTGGTTCCACCTGCCCCGCAGGGCAGCGGATCGGGTGCCCTTCTTCCAGGGCGGCAAGGGGGCCTTGATCTCCATCGACCGCGGCGACTACTGGCAGATCGCCTATGCGATCCCGGCGGCCGCCTTCGGCGAGCTCAAGACCGCCGGGCTGGCGGCGTTCCGGGAGCGGGTGGCCGGCCTGGCGCCCGCCCTGCGCGACCGCGTCCACCAGCTCGACTGGGAGGCGGTGCACCACCTGACCGTCCGGGTGGACCGGCTGCCCCGGTGGCATCGGCCAGGACTGCTGTGCATCGGTGACGCCGCCCACGCCATGTCGCCCGCGGGCGGCGTGGGCATCAACCTGGCGGTGCAGGACGCGGTGGCCACCGCCAACCTCCTGGGCCCCTTACTCGCCGGGGGCGGCGTCCCCGGGGAAGCCGACCTGGCCCGGGTGCAGTCGCGCCGGGAGCGCGCCGCGAGGGTGACGCAGGCGTTCCAGCTCAGGATCCTGCGCGGCCTCTACCCCAAGGACCTGGGCGACGACACGACACAGCACGTGCCGCCGATCTTCACCGCGTTCCGGACGCTGCCGCCGCTGCGGCACCTCATGGGCCGCTTCATCGGCATGGGCGCCCGCCCGGAGCACATCGCCGCGTAGCGCCGGAGCCGGCCCTGTCTGCCGGCCCTGTCTGTCGGCGCATGGTGGGCGGCGCATGGTGGGCGGCGGCTGCCTTCACGGGGCGGCCGTCCGCCGGCCCCCTCCCGACCCCGAGCCGGCTCCCTCCCGGCCCCGAGGCGGTCCCCTCCCGGCCCCGAGGCGGGGGCGCCGGCGGACCGGGGTGCGGTCGAAGCGGGGCGGGGAGGTTGTGGGCATATGTCGTGGCAAGGCTTGGTCAAGCACGAATCAACCCAGGTCAACAGCATTATTCTGGCCTGAAGTAGGGGATTGTCGAGACGCGGATGGAAGGTGACATGGCCACACCCGCGGAGGAGGCGATACCGGCAGTCGTCCTGATCGACCCCGAGGGCACCGTGATCGGCTGGACGCGGGCCGCCGAAGAGCTCTCCGGGTACCGCGCCCAGGACATCCTCGACCGCCCCGCCACGACCCTGCTCCCGCAGGCGGACCGGGAGGACGCGGTCCGGCGGCTGGCCGCCCGGGAGCACTGGTCCGGGGTGGCCGAGATCCGCCACCGCGACGGCCACAGGGTCGTCGTGCGCGTCGAGGGGTCCCGGCTCGCCACCGCGCCGGGGAAGGACGTCTGGCTCGTGTCGGCCACGCCGGTGGTCGCGGACCTGTCGGGCGGGACGGGCACCCTGCTGGAGTCGCTCATCAGCCGCTTCCCCGTGGCCATGGCCATGTGGGACCTCGACCTGCGCTGCGTCTGGCTGAACGCGGAGGCTGAGCGCCTCAGCGACGTCTTCCCCCATTACCGGCTCGGCCGATCGCTGACCGAGCACATCCCAGGGGTGGACACCCGGGCCGCCAAGGAGGCGATGCGGAGGGTGCTCTCCGACGGCGAGCCCATGATCGACCGTGAGGCGCGCTGGACCTCGGCGGACGGCCGAGAGGAGCGTACGTTGTCGACCTCGCTCTTCCGCCTGGAAGGCGCGGACGACCGGCCGCTGGGCGTGTGCTCGCTCGCGCTGGACATCAGCCACAGCCGGGCCCGCGACCGGCTGGCACTGCTCCGCGAGGCGAGCATCCGGATCGGCACCACGCTCGACGTCGAGAAGACCGCGCAGGAGCTGGCGGATCTGGCCGTGCCGGTGCTCGCCGACTACGTCACCGTCGATCTCGCCGAGTCGGTCGTCCCCGGCGGCGAGCCCCTGCAGCGGCTGGCGTCCACGGAGGAGAGCATCCCCGTGTTCCGGCGGGCGGGGGTGGCCTCGGTCCACGGCGGGACCCCCGAATCCCTGTGGCCGCTCGGGCAGGCGGTCTTCGTCCCGCCGTTGTCGCCCTTCACCAAGGTCCTGGTCTCCGGCCGGTCCCATTTCGAGCCCGTCCTCGACACCTCGCCCGGCACCTGGCTCGACCAGGACCCGGATCGGGCGAGGGTCATCCACGCCACCGGGATGCACAGCCTGATCATCGTCCCGCTGCAGGCGCGGGGCGACATCCTGGGCGTCGCCGTGTTCGTCCGTCACGACAACGCGGCGCGGTTCATGCGCGACGACCTGATCCTGGCCGAAGAGCTGGCCGCCCGCGCCGCGCTGAGCCTGGACAACGCGCGCCGGTACACCCGCGAGCGCACCGCCGCGCTGGCGCTGCAACGTGACCTGCTGCCGCGCAACCTGCGCGGTGGCGACGCGGTCGAGGTGGCCTCCCGCTACCTGCCCTCCGGCGTGGGCGTCGGCGTCGGCGGCGACTGGTTCGACGTGATCCCGCTGCCGGGGGCCCGGGTCGCCCTGGTCGTCGGCGACGTGACCGGGCACGGCATCAACGCCGCCGCGACGATGGGGCGCCTGCGCACCGCCGTACGTACCCTGGCGTACCTGGGCCTGCCGCCCGACGAGCTGCTCGCCAACCTCGACGACTTGGTCGTGCGCCTGGCGGAGGAGGACGCCGGAGCCGACGGTCTCCCGCTCGGCGCCACCGGCGCCACCTGCCTGTACGCGGTCTACGACCCGGCCACCCGCAGGTGCACCATGGCCACGGCCGGCCACCCGCCGCCGGCGCTCCTGCACCCCGGCGGCGGCGTGACCTACCCGTGCCTGCCCAGCGGCACCCCGATCGGCCTGGGCCTGAGCTCCTTCAAGTCCATCGACCTCGAGCTCGATCCCGGGACCGTGATCGCCCTCTACACGGACGGCCTGATCGAGACCCGCGAGGCGGACCTGGAAGCGGGCATGGAGCGCCTCGCCGCCGCGCTGGCGCAGGGCGCGTCCCCGCTGGAGAGCCTGTGCTCCTCCGTGATCAGCACCATCGTGGGCGACACGCAGGCCGAGGACGACATCGCCCTCCTCCTGGCCCGCACCCGGGCCACCGGCTGATCACCAGTTGAACATCGTCCCGTCCTCCAGGCGGCTGACCGGCAGGTACGCCCGCTGATACGGGAAACGCCCGGCGAGATCGTCGCGATAGTCCACGCCCAGTCCGGGCGTGTCACCCGGATGCAGATAACCACCGGAAAAGGCGTAAGAATGCGGGAACACCTCATCCGTCTCCGCGGTGTGCCGCATGTACTCCTGGATGCCGAAATTCGGGATCGACAGATCGAAGTGCAGCGCGGCGGCCATCGCCACGGGGGAGAGGTCGGTGGCCCCGTGGCAGCCGGTGCGCACCTGGTGCACGTCCGCGTAGGCCGCGGCGGTGCGCAGGTGGGTGATGCCGCCCCCGTGCACCACGGTCATGCGCAGGTAGTCGATGAGATATTCGCGCAGCAGCAGGGTGGCGTCGTGGATGGTGCTGAAGATCTCCCCGACCGCGAGCGGCGTGGTGGTGTGCCCGCGGATCAGCCGGAAGGCCTCCTGCTGCTCGGCGGGGGCGACGTCCTCGAGCCAGAACAGCCGGTACGGCTCCAGGTCCCGGCCCAGCCGGCCCGCCTGGATCGGCGTGAGCCGGTGGTGGGCGTCGTGCAGCAGGTGGACCTCGTCGCCGTACTCCTCGCGGACGCGGGCGAACAACGACGGCACCGTGGCCAGGTATTTCTCCGTGCTCCAGAGGTCCTCGACGGGCAGGCCGGCCTCGGCGGGCTCGTAGAACAGCTCGCCCCGGCCCACGCCGTACGTCCCGGTCAGCCCGGGCACCCCGGCCTGCACGCGGACGGCCTTGTAACCCAGGTCGAGATAGCGCCCGACCGCCTCCGCCGCCTCCCCGGCCGTGGCGCCGTTGGCGTGCCCGTACACCAGCACGCCGGTCCGGCTCGCGCCGCCGAGCAACTCGTAGACCGGCACGCCGAGGGCCTTGCCCTTGATGTCCCACAGCGCCATGTCCACGGCGCCGATCGCGGTCATCGTGACGGGGCCGCGCCGCCAGTAGGCGCCGCGGTAGAGGAACTGCCAGATGTCCTCGATCTGGAACGGGTTGCGGCCGATCAGGCACGGGGCCACGTGGTCGCGCAGGTAGGAGGCGACGGCCAGCTCGCGGCCGTTGAGGGTGGCGTCGCCGAGGCCGTACACGCCCTCGTCGGTACGGATGCGCAGGGTGACGAAGTTCCGGCCGGGGCAGGTGACCAGCACCTCGACCTCGGTGATCTTCATACGCCCGGTCTCCGCTTCATGTGAGAGGTCCTCCTCAGTCGCTGCCGGTCACGAAACTCTGGATGGCGACCACCGCGCCGCCCCTGGCCCACTCGCGGAAGTCGTCGGCCTCGATCACCACGTCCACCGAGCCGGGCACGTCGCGCCGGTTCTCGGTGAGGGCCCGGGCGAGGTCGTCCTTGGCGATGCGGGCCAGCTCCACGCCCTCGCCCGCCAGGATCACCGTCTTGACCATCGAGATCGTGGCGACGTGCCCGATGAGGCGGCCGAGCGCCTGCGCGGCCTCGCGGACCACGCCGAGGCACACCCGGTCCCCCTCCGTGGCCAGCCGCATGACCTCGTCGTACGTCACCGTACGCCGCAGCGCATGCCCCGCGGTGGCCTCCACGGACCAGCCGGACAGGTAGGCGGCGGCGCACCCGCGGTGACCCTCCGGGCACATCGGGCCGCCGGGCTGCAGCACCAGGTGGCCGAACATGCCCAGGTCGGCCTCGGTCGCGGCCACCAGGTGGTCGTGCACGATGAGGGCGTAACCGATCCCCGCGCCGATCGTGACCAGCGCGAAGTCGCGCAACCCGCGGCCCGGCCCGAACCAGTGGTGCTGGTGGGCCAGCGCCGCCACGTCGTTCTTGACCACGCACGGGACGCCGAGCGCGCGCTCCATCAGCGGCTTGAGCTCCACCTGCCACCAGCCCAGGTAGGGCGCGTCGACCAGCCGCTCGCCGCCCACCTGCGCGGAGGCGCGGGCGTTGCCGCCGACCGTGACGCCGGCGCCGACGAGCGCGCCGGCCCCGCCCGACAGCTCGTCGAGCAGCCGCTTGGCCTGGTCGCACACGGCGCTCGGGCTGTGGTCGCCGATGGGCTCGTCGCGGGCCGCGACGATCTCGGCGCGCAGGTCGGTGACGACGGCGTACACGCGGTCGGCGGTCAGCTTGAGGCCGAGGAAGCGGTGCTCGCCGGCGGCCACGTCGAGCGGGCGGGTCGGGCGGCCGTTGACCGGGTCGTGCACCACGTCGCCCTCGACCAGCAGCCCGGCGTCGACCATGGGCTTGGTCAGCCGGGTCAGGCTGCCGGTCGACAGGTGCAGGGTCCTGGACAGCGCGGTCCTGGACTGGGGGCCGTGGATGATCAGCTCCTTGACGATGGAGCGCGCGGCGTCGGGAAGGGCGTCCCACATGCCGACCCATCTTCGGGCCCCGACCGCCATCAACGCCACCCCTCCCAGATTGGTTTCGCCGCAAAGCTAACATGTCCGCCCTGTAACCGTAGCCGCACATAACACTCCTGAAATCTCTGCACAAGTAGTGACATAGAACTCACTTTTCCCTAGGTTGGCTTTCTTGCAAAGCCAACTTTTGCTTTGCACGGAAGGGGACGCGGATGCGTATCAAGGGAGTCTCCGGCCCGATCGCGGCACTCGGCCTGGCCGTTCTGCTGGCCGCCTGCTCGTCGGGCACGAACGGCGGCGCCGGGAGCACGGCCACGCAGGCGGCCGAGACCGGGCCGGTCACGCTCCAGCACTGGTGCTGGAGCGCGGGCCAGAAGCTCAAGGTCGAGGCGTTCAACAAGGCCCATCCGAACATCCAGGTACGGCTCACCGACGCCGGCGGCGGCACGGACACCGCGGCCAAGCTGCTCACGGCCGGCCGGGCGGGCAACGCTCCCGACACCGCGTGCCTGGAGTACCAGACGCTGCCCGCCATGATCGTCGCCGGGGCGCTGGCCGACATCTCCGCCCACACCGCCGACGTCAAGGACGCCTTCAGCCCGGAGGTGTGGACGCTCACCAGCTTCGACGGCGCCGTCTACGGCATCCCGCAGGACGTCGGGCCGATGGTGATGGTCTACAACAGGAAGCGCTTCGACGAGCTGAAGATCGAGCCGCCCGCCACCTGGGAGGACTTCGCCAAGGTGGCCGCGGACGTGCGCGAGAAGGACCCCGAGGCCTACCTCGCCACCTTCGCCCCCGCCGAGTTCGGCAACTTCGCCGGGCTCGCCCAGCAGGCCGGCGCGTCCTGGTGGAAGATCCAGGACATGACGTGGACGGTCGGCATCGCCGACGTGCCCTCCCTGGAGGTGGCCGGCTTCTGGCAGGGGCTCATCGACAAGGACCTGGTCAAGGCGGAGCCGCTGCTCACCCCCGAGTGGAACAACCAGCTCAACAAGGGCAAGATCCTCAGCTGGCCGAGCGCTCTGTGGGCCCCGGGCGTGCTCTACGGGATCGCGGAGAAACAGGCCGGCGACTGGGCCATCGCGCCCCTGCCGCAGTGGACCAAGGGCGACAGCCGGGTGGCCTTCCAGGGCGGCAGCGCCATCGCCGTCACCAAGAACTCCCAGCACGCCCAGGCCGCCGCCACGTTCGCCAAGTGGATGAACACCGACAAGGCGGCCTACGACATCCAGATCGCCGAGGGCGAGTACCCGGCGTCGCTGGCCGGCCAGCAGGCCACCAGCAGCAGCCCGCCGCCCAAGCTGGTGGCGAACCAGAAGGACTACTGGGAGATCGCGGCCAAGGCCGCCCAGAGCACGATCCCGCACATCAGCTGGGGTCCCAACGTCAGCACCGCCCAGAGCGCGTTCCAGGACGCCGCGGCCGCCGCCGTCCGCGACAAGACCCCGCTGGCCGAGGCGCTGAAGAAGACGCAGCAGACCGTGGTGGACGACATGAAGGCCACGGGCTTCAAGGTCGCGGGCCCATGAGCACGCAGGCCGGCGCCCGCGGGTCGCGGGCGCCGTACCTGTTCGTCGCCCCCGCCGTGCTGCTGTTCGTGGCCTTCCTGGCGGTCCCCATCGGCTACGCGGTCTACCTCAGCGCGCGCGGCCTGCGGCTGACCGGCAAGGGCATCTTCGGCACGCGCGAGGAGGTCTTCGTCGGGCTCGACAACTACGCCAGGACGCTGACCGACCCCGAGTTCCTGGCCGGCTTCGGCCGGCTCGCGCTGTACGGGCTGATCAGCGTGCCGCTGACGCTCGGGGCGGCGCTGCTGTTCGCGCTGCTCCTCGACCACGCCGGGTCGCGCGCCCGCCGGTTCTCGCGTACGGCGATCTTCCTGCCGTACGCCATCCCCGGGGTGACGGCCTCGCTCCTGTGGGGCTTCATGTACCTGCCCTCCACCAGCCCCTTCAGCTACCTGACCCGCGAACTGGGGCTCGGCGGGATCCCGTTCCTCGACGGGGGCGGCATCTACCCGTCGCTGGCCAATATCGCGGTCTGGGGCGGCGTGGGCTTCAACATGATCATCATCTACACGTCGCTGCGCGGCATCCCGGCCGAGCTGTCCGACGCCGCCCGCATCGACGGCGCCTCCGAGTGGCGGATCGCCTGGCACGTCAAGATCCCGCTGGTGGCGCCCGCGCTCGTGCTCACCGGCCTGTTCGCGCTCATCGGCACGCTGCAGGTGTACGGCGAGCCGACCACGCTGAAGCCGATGACCACGGAGATCTCCCAGTCCTGGGTGCCGCTCATGCAGATCTACCGCGACGCCTTCCTCCGCGACGACCTGCCGCTCGCCTCGGCCGCCTCGGTCGTCCTGGCCGTGGGCACCCTCGTCGTCTCGGTCGTGCTGCTGCGGATCACCCAGCGGCGGGCGTTCGGAGGCATGCAATGAGAGCCCACGCGCTCCCGCACCACCGGGCCAGGATCCTGCCCACCCTCGTCCTGCTCGCCGGGGCCTTCTACTGCCTGGTGCCGGTCGCCTGGGTGGTGGTGGCCGCGACCAAGTCGAGCACGGAGCTGTTCTCCACGTTCACGTTCGCCCCCGGCACGGCCCTGCTGGACAACCTGCGCGACCTGTTCGCCTACGGCGACGGCCAGTTCCTGCTCTGGGCCGCCAACAGCGCCCTGTACGCGGGCGCCGGCTCCGCGGCCTCGACCCTGATCTCGACGCTGGCCGGGTACGCCATGGCCAAGTACGACTTCCGCGGCCGGACCGTGCTGTTCTACGCGATCCTGGCCGGCGTGCTCCTGCCCGGCATGACGCTGGCGATCCCGCAGTATCTGATCATGTCGGAGACCGGCCTGGTCGGCGGCTACTGGTCGGTCCTGCTGCCGGGCCTCATCTCGCCGTTCGGCATCTACCTGGCCCGCGTGTACGCCACCGCCTCCGTGCCCGACGCCACGCTGGAGGCGGCCAGGATCGACGGCGCGAGCGAATATCGCATCCTGGGCGCGATCGGGCTGCGCATGATGCTCCCCGGCATGGTGACGATCTTCATGCTGCAGTTCGTGGGCACGTGGAACAACTTCCTGCTGCCGTACATCATGTTGTCGGACGAGTCCAAGTTCCCGATCACCGTGGGCCTGTACACCCTGCTGTCCAAGGGCTCCTCGGAGCCCGCCCTGTACGGCATCGCCATCGTCGGCGCGGCCGTGTCGGTGATCCCGCTCATCGCGCTGCTGCTGTTCCTGCAGCGGTTCTGGCGGCTCGACCTGCTCAGCGGCGGCCTGAAGGGCTGACCTCCGCACAAAACCCGCCCGCAGAACGTGAACAAGATTCGGCTCCTTCTTGAACGGCGGCGGTTTCCAGCGGATCCTGGTCTCTGAGTCCGATCATCACAAACGTCTTACGTCTCATGTTCACCTCGACGTCCGGTGGCTGCCGGGGCACCGCCTCGGCCACGAGCAGACCTTCACCCGCGAGGGGAAGGCTTCCTGGAAGCGATCGCCACCGGCACCGGCACCCGAGCCGCCTCTCCGGCGACGGCTCGCGGGTGCTGCGCGTGCCGGACCGCGGTCGGGGACGAGCGCGCGGTTCGCGGGAGCCGCCTGACCTCTGTGGAGGATGTGTGACGAGGCCGATCAGGCGTTTCACCGGCCGGTGCGCCGGCCAGCGCGCGGAGGAGACCCCATGAGAACCGGAGCATGGCTGATCGGGGCACGCGGCTCGGTCGCCGTCACCAGCATGGTCGGAGCGCTCGCCATACGGGCGGGCCTGGCCGCGCCCACCGGATGCGTCCTGGAGTCGCCCGGGTTGCGCGACCGGATCCGGCCCGGCATCGGCGACCTGGTCTTCGGCGGCCACGACATCACCTCCGTCCCGCTGGACAAGAAGGCCGCCGAGCTGGCCGAGGCGGGGGTCGTGCCGTCCCCCCTCGTCCTGGCCGTGCGGAGGGAGCTCCTCGCCGTCGACCAGCGCGTACGGCCGGTGCCCACCGCGCCCACCCAGGCCGAGGCGGCCCAGGCCATCGGCGCCGACCTCGACCGCTTCCGCCGCGTGCACGACCTGGACCGCGTCGTCGTCATCAACGTCTCGACCACCGAACCCGTCCCGCCGCCGCACCCCGCCCACGACGACCTCGACGCGCTGCGCGCCGCGCTGGCCGGCCCGGAGGCCATCCTGCCGCCCAGCGCGCTGGCCGCGTACGCCGCCCTGCTCGCCGGTTGCCCGTACGTCGACTTCACCCCCTCGACGGGCGCCCGCCTGCCCGCGCTCGACGCGCTCGCCCGCGAGCGCGGCCTGCCGTACGCCGGCCGCGACGGCAAGACCGGCGAGACCCTCGTCAAGTCGGTGCTCGCCCCGATGTTCGCCCAGCGCAACCTGAAGGTCCGCACCTGGTCCGGCGTCAACCTGCTGGGCGGCGGCGACGGTGCCAACCTCGCCCAACCGGGCGCGAACGCGGCCAAGGCGGCCAGCAAGCAGCGCGTGCTGGCCGAGACGCTCGGCTACACGCCGCAGGGAGAGACGCGCATCGACTACCTGGAGGACCTCGGCGACTTCAAGACCGCCTGGGACCTCGTCACGTTCGAGGGCTTCCTCGGGACCGGCATGCGGATGGAGTTCACCTGGCACGGGTGCGACTCGGCACTGGCCGCGCCGCTGATCCTCGACCTGGCCCGGCTCACCGCCGCCGCCCACCGCGCCGGACGGGCCGGGCCGCTGACGGAGCTGGCCTTCTTCTTCAAGGACCCCCTCGGAGAGGTCCCGCACGGGCTGGCCGAGCAGTGGCAGGCCCTGCACGACCTTGTCACCACTCTCGGCCCCGAGGCCACACCGTGACCCGGCGGTCCGCCGTGACTCCGCCATCCGCCGTGCCGTCAGGCGTCATGACGCCATCCGCCGTGCCGCCGGGCCCGGTGACGTCAGGCCCGGTGACGTCAGGCCCGGTGACGTCAGGCCCGGTGACGTCAGGCGCCGTGACACCGCTCCGCCGTGACCCCGGTGCCCGCCGTGACCCCGGTGCCCGCCGCGCCGCGGGCACCGGCCCGGGCGTGGCAGCCCGAGCGTGGCAGAACGTCTCGCGGGGAAGTGGAAAGACGCGGCAACGGCCCGGCACGGCTGGACCCGTGCGCCGGGGCCGGTGGCGAGGGACGGCGTGGCGTCGGGCCGGCACTGTTTCGGCCGGCACGGTCCCGGCCGGTGCTGTGCTGGTCGCGGGGCCCCGAGCGCGCCGGCGTGGGAGGTCCTGTTGAGAGGGGAGTGCCGATGACGGCCCTGCGGGACCTGCTGGAGCTCGTCCGGGCGCCGGCCGCGCTGTCGGTCCCGGGCGACGTGGTGGCGGGGGCCGCGGCCGGGCGGGCGCTCGGCGGGCGCACGCTCGGCCTGGCCTGCTCCTCGGTCTGCCTGTACTGGGCGGGGATGGCCGCCAACGACTGGGCCGACCGGCACCTGGACGCCGTCGAGCGGCCCGAGCGTCCCATCCCGTCGGGCCGGGTGCCGCCGAGCACCGCCCTGGCCCTGGCCGCCGGGCTCACCGTCGCGGGCGTCGCCATGGCGGGGCTCACCGGGGGTCGCCGCGCGCTGGCGGTCGCCGTACCGCTGGCGGCGGCCGTCTGGACGTACGACCTGGTCGCCAAGAACACCTCCGCCGGACCCCTCGCGATGGCCGCCTGCCGGGGCCTCGACGTGCTGCTGGGCGCCACCCCCGGCCGTCACCTCGCCGCCGCGCTGCCCTCCGCCGTCACCGTCTCCGCCCACACCTACCTCCTGACCGACCTGTCCCGTGGCGAGACGTCCGGCACCAGCCGCCTCCGCCCCGCCGCCACCCTGGCCGCCACCCTCGCCCTGGCCACCACCGCCGCCCCCCGCCCCCTTCCCCCGACCTCCCTCCCGGCCACCCGCCGCTCGTCCGGCTCGGGACCACTCCCCGCAGCCCGTCACCCGTCCGGCCCGAGCCCCCTTCCCGCCACCGGGCGGCCCGTGGCCGGCGCTGTCGCGCAGGCCGGGCTCGCCGGCTGGTACGCCGCGCAGTTCGGGTCCCCGCAAGCCCGTGCCGTCGCCGATCCCTCGGCGGCCCGGGTGCGCGCCGCCGTCACGGCCGGGATCGTCAGCCTGCCCGCACTCCAGGGCGCCCTGGTCGCACGGGCCGGCGCGCCCCGTATCGGTCTCGCCCTCGCCGCGGTGGTCCCGCTGGCCCGCCGCCTGGCCAGAAAGCTGTCCCCGACATGATCCGATTCGGCTACGGCACCAACGGCTTCGCCAACCACCGCCTCCCCGACGCCCTCGACGTGATCGCCGATCTCGGGTACACCGGAGTGGCCCTCACGCTCGACCACCACCACCTCGACCCCTACGCCGACGGGCTGGGGCAGCGGGTGGCCAAGGTGGCCGACCGCCTGCGTACGCTCGGCCTGGCCGTGGTGGTCGAGACCGGCGCCCGCTACCTGCTCGACCCGCGCCGCAAGCACGCCCCCACCCTGCTCGACGACGACCGCGACAAGCGGATCGACTTCCTGCACCGGGCCGCCGCCATCGGCGCCGACCTGGGGGCCGAGGCGGTGTCGTTCTGGTCGGGGGTACGTCCCGCCCACGTGCGTCCCGAACTGGCCTGGGACCGGCTGGTGGAGGGGTGCGCGCGGGTCCTGGAGGGGGCCCGCGGCCTGCCGCTCGGGTTCGAGCCCGAGCCCGGGATGCTCGTCGACACGATCGCCGGCTGGCACGCGCTGCGCCGGGCACTCGGCGGGCCGGACGGGTTCGGCCTCACGCTGGACATCGGCCATTGCCGGTGCAACGAGCCCGAGCCGGTGCCCGACTGCGTCACAGCCGTCGCCGAGCACCTGGTCAACGTGCAGATCGACGACATGCGCCGGGGGACGCACGAGCACCTCGAGTTCGGGGAAGGGGAGATCGACTTCCCGCCCGTGCTGCGGGCGCTGGCCGCCTCCGGCTACCGGGGCCTGGTGGCCGTCGAGCTGCCGCGCCACTCGCACGCCGCCCCCGACGTGGCCGCCCGCTCACTGGCCTTCCTCCGCCACGCCGAGCAGGTATCCCTGCACCCGGCAGAGGCACCCGCTTCCGCCTGCGGGGACGAGCGGGCGTCCCAGCGCCCGCCTGAGGTGCATGCTTCCGCCCGTGAGGGTGAGCGGGCGTCCGTGCGCCAGGCCGGGGTGCCTGCTTCCGCCCGTGAGGGTGAGCGGTCCGGACCGGGTGCTGTCGAAGGTGGGGGTGTGTGATGTCGACCGAGGGCCTGCGGGCCGCGCTCCGGGGCACGGCGCACTGGGCGTGGCTGGACGGCGCGCTCGTGGCCGCCGCCGAGCAGCCCGGGACGGTGGGCCGGGCGTTCGCCGCCGCCGGACGGCGTACCGGACGGGCGCCGCTGCCCGACGCGCCCGGCTGGACGGCCGACGAGGCGGCGCGGACGCTGCTG
>NZ_JBFANM010000077.1:0-54113 GCF_040674815.1 Nonomuraea sp. NPDC049709 | reverse complement strand
GAAGATCACCCGTTCTACTGGATCTCCGTTCTCATGTCTCTGGTTCAGCCGAACACCTTGACGCAACCGCCAGCCGTCCTAACTTCCCGGCATTGCCACTAGTCCGGGTCGGCGAGGTTGCAGGCGGGGACCCAGCCGACGACGCCGGTGGTCACGTTGCGGCCGTGGTGCCACAGGGTGCTCTCGAAGTTGTCGCACCGGTAGAGCCCGTGCTCCTCCGACCGGTTCGACTCGAACCCCTGCCCCGCGTAGCCGAGCCCGTTGCGGCCCGACCCCGCCCGCGGCTCGCTCCAGATGATCACGCCTTGGGCGCCGAAGTCGTACAGGCGTCTGGCCTGCGCGGTCTCGGCGGGGACCAGCCCGCCCAGCGTCAGGGCCGCCAGCAGGCCGGCCATGGTGGCTCGTCTGATGTGCACCGTGCCTCCCTCTGTGAGTCGAGATCGTGCCTCACAGTAACGGCATGGTCACTCACTGTTCCAATGGTTTTTCTCCGCGTCGCCAGGCGAGGTAGCCGCCGTCCAGCGGGCGGGCGTCGTAGCCGTGCTCGCGCAGCAGGCGTACCGCCTCGGGGGAGATCACGCAGTACGGCCCCCCGCAGTACGCCACGATCTCCGCCTCCCTCGACAGCCCCGCCAGCCGGTCGCGCAGCTCCGCCGCCGGCACCGAGATCGCCCCCGGCACGTGCCCGGCCGCGTAGTCGGCCGCCGAGCGCACGTCGACGACGACCGTGCCCGGATCGGACAGCCGGGCCGCCAGCTCGTCGGCGGTCACGCCCTCCAGGAAGCCCAGCCGCGCGCGCACGGCCTCGCGCAGGTCGGCCAGCCGGCCGTCCGCGAACGCCTGGAACTCCCCGAGGAAGCGCGAGACCCCCTCGTCGGCCAGCCGGTAGTGAACGCGCGTGCCCTCCCGCCGGCTGGTCACCAGGTTGGCGGCGCGGAGCTGCTGGAGCTGGGCCGAGGTGTTCTTGAGCGGGATCTCCGCCGCCTGCGCCAGCTCCTCCACCGTGCGCTCGCGCTGGTCGAGCACGTCCAGCAGGCGCAGCCGCACCGGGCTGGCCAGGGCCTTGCCGATGCGGGCGAGCTGCGCGTAGATCGGCTCTTCCGGGAACGCGGACATCAGACCATGTACTGGTCGTGGCGCAGGTACAGCTCGGTCCACTCCTCCGGGGTGAGCTGCCGGCCGGTGGTGGCGATCTCGGCGAGCTCCTCGAAGTACGCCTCGCGCGGCGCTCCCGGCGTGAACAGGATCAGCATCGAGGCCGGCTCGCCCGACTCGTTCCTGAAGGCGTGCACGCCGCCCTCCGGCAGGAACAGGAAGTCGCCGGGCTTGCCGTCGGCCCACTTGTCGCCGTTGTAGAGCTTGATCGTGCCGGACAGCACGTAGAACGACTCCGTCATGGTCCGGTGGAAGTGCGCGCCGGGCCCGGACGGGCGCGGGCCCATGTCCCAGCGGTAGAGGCCGTAGGCGCCGTTCGTGGAGCCACCCGTCGCGAGGTAGTGGACCTGCGTGCCGCCTGCGCCCATGGACAGGTCCGGCGCCTGGCCGGCCAGCTTGAAGACGCCGCTGTGCTCGCCGGTCTCGCCGAAGTAGCGGGGTTCGGGATAGGACATGTCCGCCTCCTCTAGTTTTCCAAGGAAGCTTAGAATAGTCCTCACAATTCCGGTAGTACTTCCGTGGCGAGGCGTTCGAGCTGCTCCGGCTCGTCGAACATCGGATCCAGCAGCACCAGGCCCGCGCCCGCGTCGATCACCTCGCGCAGGCCGCGCACGCACGCCTCCGGCGGGCCGGTGACGGCCACGTCCGCGCCGCCGTACATGCGGCGGAGCTGCTCCTCGATCCGGCCCTCCGTGCCCACGGAGACGTAGACCCGCTTGGCGACCCCGAAGCTCGCCGGGTCGCGCCCGGCCTGCTCCAGCTCGGCCCTGAGCGTACGCACCTGCTCGGCGAACGCCGCCGTGGTCGCCCCGCCCGCCCCCACGAACCCGTCACCGTGCCGGACCGCGCGCCGGATCGCGGCGGGCTGGTGCCCGCCGATCCACACCGGCGGATGCGGCTTCTGGTACGTCTTGGGCTCCATCGCGGCCTCCACCTGCCAGAACCGGCCGTGGAAGGTGACCTTGGGCTCCGTCCAGCAGGCCTTCATCAGCTCGATCCCCTCGACGAAGCGCGTCACCCGCCCCTCGGGCGGCACGCCGAACGGCGCCAGCATGTCGGCGGCGCCGAGACCGAACCCCACCTCCAGCCGCCCCCGGCTGAGCTGGTCCAGGGTGCTGAGGCTCTTGGCCAGGTGCAGCGGGTTGTGCAGGACGCTGACGAACACGGCACAGCCGATGCGCAGGCGCTCGGTGGCGGCGGCGGCGTACGTCATGACCTCGACAGGGCCGAGGGTGGGGATGGGCGACAGCGTCCCCTCGCGCGTCCAGACGCTGTGGAAGCCCAGGTCCTCCACGCGGCGCAGGTAGGCGCGGAAGGTGCCGGGGTCGAAGGCGCCGTCGCGGACCTGCTGGGGGAGGGAGATGGCGAAGCGGGTCGTGGTTTCTGTCATGCTCCACCGAATAACCCGGCGACGGCGGGCCGTCCAGCTTCCCGCGCCGCCCCGCGCGCTACTTCGGGCTTCAAGAGGCGAGCTGTTGGAGGAGGGTGCCGGCGAAGGACGCCGCGGCGGCCTCGTCGTCACGGCCGGCGGGCGGCGCCATGTGGCCCAGGAAGGCGTACTGGAACCTCGCCGGCGCCGTCGGCTACCTCACCTTCCTGCGGCCGGCCGACAACCCGCCGGCCGAGGCGTGTGCGGGTGGGGCCGGGACGCGTCCCCGGGTGGTGGCCGCCGGGGCGAGCATGACGCAGGGGGCGCTCGGCGCGAACTGGGTCGGCGCGTTGCGGCAGCGGGCCGAGTTCCGCGGTCACGAGTTCGTGAACGCGGGGGTCAACGGCAACACGACGGCCGATCTGCGGCAGCGTGTCGACAGCGACATCGTGGCCTGCCGGCCGGCGGCGGTGACGATCCTCATCGGCACCAACGACGTTCGCAACGGGGTTCCGCTGGAGGAGTATCGCGCCGACCTCGACGCGATCGTCGATCGGGTCAGGGCTCGTACCGGCGCCCGGGTCGCGCTGGTGTCCTTGCCGCCGCTCGGTGAGGATCTGGACAGCGAGATCAACGGCCGGCTCGGCGCCTACAACGCCGTGATCCGGGAGGTCGCCGCTCGGGCGCGAGCCGGCTACCTGCCCCTGTACGAGCGGGTGGCCGAGGAGTTGCGGCTGACAGGTGGCCGGATGCCCTACGACTTCAGCTTTCCGCTCGCTCTGGCTGTCGCGGCGCAGCATTACCTTCTGGGGCGCGGCTGGGATGAGATCGCCGCTGCGGGTGGGCGGACGCTGCTGGTCGACCATGTCCACCTGAGCGATCGGGGCGGGGCGCTGGTGGCGGATCTCGTCGGTGGGTGGCTTGCCGGTTGATGCCGGGCGATGGGCCGAAGGCGGCAGCCCTTCAGAACGTGATGACCGTGCGGGCGACAGTGCCCTGGCGGACGTGGGTGACGGCTTCGTTGAGCCGGGTCAGGGGGAGGCGTTCCGAGATCAGGCCGTTGAGGTCGAGGCGGCCGGCCAGGTACTGGGCGGCCAGCATCGGGAGGTCGCGGTGGGGGGCGGCGTCCCCGCCCTGGGTGCCCATCAGGCGGCGGGAGGCGAACAGCAGGCCCGTGTCCAGGCTCATCGGGTGGCCCTGGGGCGGGCTGCCGACCATGACGGTGGTGCCGCCGGGCTGGGTCGAGGCGAAGGTCTGGGCCAGCACGCCGGGGGCGCCCGTCGCGTCGAAGGCGTAGTCGACCCCGCCCCTGGCCAGCTCGCCCACCTGCTTCGGCAGGTCGGTGGCGCGGAGGGTGTGGGTGGCGCCGAAGCGTTCGGCCAGCTTGAGCTTCTGGTCGGCCACGTCGGCGGCGATGATGGTGGTCGCGCCCGCCAGCACCGCGCCCTGGATGACGTTGAGTCCCACGCCGCCGCAGCCCACGACGAGGACGGTGGCGCCGGGCGGGACCTGGGCGACGTTCAGGACGGCGCCGATGCCGGTGACGACGCCGCAGGCCAGGAGGCTCATCGCGTCGAAGGGGGCGGATTTCGCGATTTTTACGCACATGGGTTCGGCCACCACGGCGTACTCGGCGAATGAGCCGATGCCGATGAAGCGGCGGGTCTCCTCGCCGTCCAGCGTGATCCTCGGCAGGCCGCCCATGATCGTGGGCAGGCGGGCGGGACCCGCGCACAGGTGGAAGCGGCCCGCGCCGCACGGGCGGCAGCGGCCGCAGGGGCCGTTCATGGCGATGATGACGTGGTCGCCGGGTTTGACGGTGGTGACGCCCGTACCGACGCTCTCCACCACCCCCGCGCTCTCGTGCCCGAGGATGAACGGCAGCCTGCTCACCACGGGGCTCTTGCCGTCGATGGCCTTGAGGTCGGAGCCGCACACGCCCGTCGCCTTGATCTGCACGCGGACCTCGCCGGGGCCAGGATCCGCGATCTCGACCTCACGGATCTCCATGGGGGCGTGGAATGCGGTCAGCACGGCCGCGCGCATCAGCATGCGCCACACGCTAGCCGGGCGGGCGATCATGAGCAAGCGGTTGCTCGGGAACGTGTGACCGCGCCCGTTGACGGCCCTCCCGGGCGAATTTACGCTCATGACACAAAACCAAGCGAGCGCTAGGCCAAATGCACGGGAGGCCGTCATGGTGCGGGGTAGATCGATGGCGTTCGTGGTCGCGTTGCTCGCCGCCGGATGCGCGGCCCAGCAGCAGGGTACGACCGCGCAGGGCGGCGCGGCCGGGGTGACCGACACGACGATCAAGGTCGGCGGTGTGCTGACCAAGACCAGCGCCAGCGGATACTCCACCAAGGACGCCGAGCTCGGTGCCAAGGCCAGGTTCGAGGGGGCCAACGCCGAGGGCGGCGTGCACGGGCGGAAGATCGAGTTCCTCGGCGCCGAGGACGACGGCCAGGACGCGGCCAAGGGCGACGCGGCGGCCAAGAAGCTCGTGCAGAAGGACCAGGTGTTCGCCCTCGTCCCCGTGCACGCCCCCAACTTCGGCGGCGCCGCCTTCCTGGAGCAGCAGGGCGTCCCGTGGTTCGGCTGGGCGACCGGGCCGCAGTGGTGCGGGACGAAGACCGGGTTCGGGTACAACGGCTGCCTCGCGCCGAAGCAGGGGGCCGGCTCGCAGACGTGGTGGGGCCGGCAGATGGCCGACCTGCTCGGCGGCGCCGAGGGCAAGAGCGTCTACGTGCAGACCTCCGACTCCAGCGGCAGCAAGTACGGCGGCACCACCATCTCCCAGTCGTTCACCGCCGCCGGCTTCGAGCTGGCCGGCGTGAACTCCGGCCTCCCGGCCGCCGCGCCACCCCCCGACTGGCTCCCGTACGTCAACAAGATCATGACCTCGGACGGCGGCGCGCCCCCGGACGTCGTGGTCTCCGTCATCGCCGGCACCAAGTTCAACGTCGGCCTGTACGCGGCTCTCAAGCGGGCCGGCTACAAGGGCGTGCTGACGGACGCCACCAGCTACGACGCCGCCATCCTCAAGGACCCGGCCAGCGCCCAGGCCCTGGAGGGCGTGATCGCGGCGCCCATGTTCGAGCCGTTCGAGTCCACCGCCCCCGAGATCGCCCGGCTCAGGCAGGACGTCGAGAAGGTCGCCCCCGGCACCGTGCTCACCCAGCACCTGGCCATCGGCTACTGGGCCGCCGACATCTTCCTCGACATGCTGAACAAGACCGGCAAGGACCTGACCAGGGAGAGGTTCCTGGCCACGGGCAACGGCTCGTACCTGTACGAGAACGCCGGCTTCGGGAAGATCCAGTATCCCAAGGACCACAGCGAGCCGAACGGCTGCGGTGCCCTGGTCAAGCTGGAGGGCGGCGCCTTCCAGGTGGCCAAGAGCATGAAGTGCTTCGACAACGTGCCGCTCAAATGATCCTGAACTACATCCTCAGCGGCCTGGTCACCGGCGCCATCTTCGCGATCATGGGATCGGGCCTGACGCTCTCGTACGCGGCCACCGGGGTGTTCAACTTCGCCCACGGCGCCGTCGGCTTCCTGACCGCCCTGCTGTTCTACGAGCTCAACCAGGCGGCCGGCCTGCCCGCGTGGCTGTCGGCCCTGGTGTCGGTGGCGTTGTTCGCGCCCGCGCTCGGCTACGTCCTGCACAGGGCGATGTTCCGCGGGCTCGCCCAGGCGGGGGAGACCGCGCAGATCGTGGCCACCATCGGGCTCACGATCGCGCTGCCCGCGCTCGGCCTGCTGGTGGTGGACCTGGCCGCGCTGCCGCCGGCGGACGCGACCTCGCTGCCGCGCGGCGTCGGGCCGCACCCGGCGCAGGCGTTCGACGTGCTCGGGGTGCGCCTGGACAGCGACCAGCTCATCACGTTCGGCTTCTCGGCGGTGACGGCGGCCGGGTTGTGGGCGTTCATGCGGCATTCGCGCTACGGGCTGCGCATGCGCGCCTCCGTGGACCGCCGCCGCCTGGCCACGCTCCGGGGCATCGACGCGGACGCCACCTCCGCCCTGGCCTGGATGCTCGGCTCCGGGCTGGCCGGCCTGGCCGGGGTGCTGGCGGTGTCGGTGCTGGGGCTGGACGCGACCGCGTACACGGTGCTGCTGTTCGCCTCGGCCACGGCGGCGGTGTTCGGGCGGCTGCGCTCGATCCCCTGGACGTTCGCGGCCGGGCTGGCGCTCGGCGTGGTGCAGAACCTGGTGGCCGGCTACACCGACTTCCTCGAAGAGGTGACCGGGCTGCGTACGGCCGTGCCGGTGATCCTGCTGTTCGCCGGGCTCGTGCTGCTGAACCGGTCGCGCGACCGGGTCGCCGGCAGCGCGGCGGAGGACGCGCCGCCGCCCGACCACCTGGCCGGGTTGCCGCCGTGGCGGCGGCGCCTGCCGTGGGCCCTGGGGGTGGCCGCGCTGGTGGCGTTCGCCTTCGCGGGGTCCGAATACTACGTGGGCGTCGCGGCGCAGGGGCTCGTGCTGGCGCTGATCTTCTGCTCGTTCGTGGTCGTGACCGGGATCGGCGGCATGGTGAACCTGGCACAGGCCGCCTTCGCCTCGATGGCGGCGCTGACCTGCGGGTGGGCGTTCTCGTCGGGGCTGCCGTTCTTCGCGGCGATCCTGCTGGGCGTGCTGGCCGCCGCGGCGGTGGGGATGCTGGTGGCGCTGCCCGCGCTGCGGCTGGGCGGGCGGGTGCTGACGCTGGCCACGCTGGCCATGGCGCTGCTGGCCGACCAGGTGCTGTTCCAGGTGGACGCGTTCAGCAACGGGACGATCGGGTGGTCGCTGCCGGCGCTCGGGTTCGGCTTCGCCGACACCTCCGATCCCCGGGTGCGGGTGGTCGTGCTGCTCCTGCTGATCGGAGGGGTGGCCCTGCTGGTGCGGAACCTGGAGAGGTCGGCGTCCGGGCGGGCGATCCTGGCCGTGCGGTCGGCCCCGGCCGCGGCCACGACGTCGGGGCTGTCGGCGCCGCGTACCAAGATCATGCTGTTCGTCCTGGCGTCGGCGATCGCGGGGCTCGGCGGGGTGCTGTTCGCCGTCTCCAAGGGCTCGATCACCGCCACCGACCTGCCCGCGTTCTCCGGGTTCGTGTGGCTGGCCGTGGTGGTGCTCCAGGGCGTGCGGCGCATCGGCGGGGCCGTGCTGGGCGGGCTCATCGCCGTCGCCGTGCCCGAGCTGCTGGCCACCTGGGACGTGTCGGCACACGTGGGCGCGATCCTGTTCGGGCTCGGCGGGATGATCCTCGCCAAGCACCCCGACGGTGTGCTCACCCAGCTCGCCGAGCTGCGCCATCGCCGGCGGCCCGCGGATGTGCGGGTCGTTCCGGAGGCGCCGGCCGAGCGCGAGGAGGCGCTGTTCGTGATGGAGGGCGTGGTCGCCGGGTACGAGGACTGCACGGTGCTGCGCGGCGTGGACCTGGCCGTACGCCCCGGCGAGGTGGTCGCGCTGCTCGGCGCGAACGGCGCGGGCAAGTCCACCACCTGCGCGGCCGCCGCCGGGGACCTGCCGGTGACCGGCGGCCGGATCCTGCTGGACGGCGAGGACGTCACCGCCTGGCCCGCCCACCGCAGGGCCCGCGCCGGCATCCTGCTCGCGCCCGAGGGCAGGGGCGTCTTCCCCGGCCTCACGGTGGAGGAGAACCTGCGGACCTGGCTGCCCGACCCGGAGCCCGTCTTCGAGCGCCTGCCCCAGCTCGCCGAGCGCCGTACCGTCCTGGCCGGCGCCCTGTCCGGCGGCGAGCAGCAGCTCCTCACGCTCGCGCCCGCACTCGTGCGCCCGCCCCGCGTGCTGATCGCCGACGAGCCGTCGCTCGGGCTGGCGCCGATGGTGGTGCGGCAGGTGTTCGAGGTCTTCGCCGAGTTGCGCGAGCGCGGGGTCGCGCTGCTGCTGGTCGAGGAGAAGGCCACGGAGGCGCTGGCGATCGCCGACCGGGTGGCGTTCATGCGGCTGGGCCGGGTCACCTGGGCCGGTCCCCGCGCCGAGGTGGACAGCGAGCGGCTGACCGCCGCCTACCTGGGGGTGAAGTGACGTGCTGGCCGTGGAGAGCGTGTCGGTGGCCTTCGGCGGGGTCAGGGCTTTGGACAAGGTGTCGTTCGAGGTCGGGGAGGGCCTGGTCTGCGGGGTGATCGGGCCGAACGGGGCCGGCAAGACCACGCTGTTCGACGTCGTGTCGGGCCTGCGCAGGCCGAGCGAGGGCCGCGTGCGCGTGGCCGGCCGGGACCTGACCGGCCTGTCCCCGGTCAGGCGGGCCAGGGCCGGGTTGCGCCGCACGTTCCAGCGCACCCAGGTCTTCGGCCGGCTCACCGTGGCCGCCAACGTGCTGGCCGCGCTCGACTGGCACGGCGGGGGTGGCGGGCTGGCCGCCGACCTGGTCGGCTGGCCGGCCCGGCGGCGGCTGGAGCGCGAGCGGCGTGAGCGCGTGGCCGAGGTGCTGGAGCTGTGCGGGCTCACCGAGCTGCGCGACGCGTACGCCGCCGCGCTCCCCGTCGGGCAGCGCCGCCTCGTCGAGCTGGCCAGGGCCGTGGCCGACCGGCCCCGCCTGCTGCTGCTCGACGAGCCCACCTCCGGGCTGGACACCGGCCAGACGGCCCGCCTGGGCGAGGTCGTCAGGGCCCTGGACACGACCGTGCTGCTGGTCGAGCACGACATGGGCTTCGTCATGGACACCTGCGACCGGATCGTCGTGCTGGACCTCGGCAAGGTGATCGCCGCCGGGGCGCCCGGGGAGATCCGCGAGGACCCGGTCGTCAGGGCCGCCTACCTCGGTTAGGAGCGCCGCTCGCCGAACGTCATGAGTGCCGCTCGGCGAATGTCATGAGTGCCGCTCGGTGAACGACAGGATGCGGCGCCAGGCGTCCTGGCAGGCGTCGGCCCACTCGGCGTAGGAGCGGTCGAAGAACGAGTGCGGCGCGCCCTCGTACACGTGGGTCTCGTGCTCGGTGCCCACCCGGTCGAGCGCGGCCTCGTACGCGTCGAACTCCTCCGGCGTGGACACCTTGTCCGCGCCGCCCCGGAGCAGCAGCAGCGGCGCCCCGGGGCCGGTGGTGGGCGCGTCGATGAAGCGCAGGGCGCCGTAGAAGCCGATGCCGCCCGCCAGGCCGTTGCCCTCGGCGGCCTGCCGCCACGACTGGGCGCCGCCCATGCAGAAGCCCACCGTGAACACCGGCCCGTCCAGCGCCTCGGTCGCCGCCTTCGCGTCCGCCCTGACCTGGTCGTTGGCGAGCTGGTTGACGTGCGTCATGAAGTCGAAGTCGTCGCCCCGGTCGCCCGGCCCGGCGGTGCGGCCGAAGTAGTCGATCGCGATCGTACGGAACCCCGCCTCCGCGAACCGCACGGCCAGGTCCCGGTAGAACGGGTGCAACCCGCGTACGTCGGGCAGGATCACCATGCTCCGCCCGTTCGGCTCGGCGGGCTCGGCCCGGTAGGCCATGATGCGGTTGCCGTCGGCGGCGGTCAGCTCTATCTGCTCGTGCGCGGCCACCTCGCCCTGGACGGGCGGCGCGGGCGGCCTGCTGTCAGTGGAATGGCACATGCGATGAGCATGCCCCTAATACGGTGGCGCAGCCCGCAACGACCGGATGAGATGCGCCCGCACCTCCGCCACGGCAGGTCTGGCCTGCGCGCCGGAGCGGACGGCGAGATAGCCGGTGTTGATCGGCGCCTCCGGCGGCTCCGCCAGCTTGACCAGCGCGCCGGCGGCCAGGTCGCGCCGGCACAGGTACGCGGGCAGCACCGACACCCCCATCCCGGCCCGGACCGCGCTCAGCACGCCCCGCAGGTCGGGGATGACGACCTGGGCCGCCATCGTGGGACGGCGGCCGAACACGCCACGCCAGTAGCGGCGGACGATCGGCAGGTCCTCGGCGTAGGCCACCAGGGGCACGCCGGCCAGCTCCCGCGGCCCGGCCCCGGACACCGAGCGGGCGACCTCGGGCGAGGCGACCAGGACGAACTCCTCGTCGTAGACCGCGTCCGCCCGCACCCCGCGCAGCCGGGGCCGGATCGTGGACAGCACCAGGTCCAGCCGCCCCGCCGCGAGGCCGGCCAGCAGGTCGTCGGACAGGCCGAGGGTGAAGCGCAGCCGCAGCCCGTCGCGTACGAGCAGGGCGAGCATCGGCATCACCTCCTCGCACAGGAACTCGGCCGGCCCGCCGAGATGGACGGCCTCGTCGGAGGGCAGCTCCGACTCGACCACCTCATCCAGCGAGTCGAGCCCGGGCGCCACCCGCCGGGCCAGCTCGTCGGCGGCGGGCGTGGCCGCCACGCCGCGCGGCAGCCGGTCGAACAGCGGCCGGTCCAGCACCGATTCCAGCGCTTTGACCTGCGCGGTCACCGCCGGTTGGGACAGGCCGAGGGTCTGCGCGGCGGCCGTGATGGAGCCGGTCCTGTGCACCGCGAGGAAGGTCCGCAGCAGGTCCAGCGAGAGAGGTGACATATCAGTATTCTGATGCCTCAGGGCGGGTTCTGTTATTTGTCGCTGATAGCGGGCGGGAGCGATGCTGGGGGCATGACAAAGCGCATTCTCATCGCTCTGACCAGCCACGACGACCTCGGCGGCGTGGAGAAGACCGGATACTACGTGCCCGAGGCCGCCCACCCCTGGGAGATCTTCCGCGCGGCCGGGTTCGAGGTGGAGGTCGCCAGCGTGCGCGGCGGCGAGCCGCCCCAGGACGGGTACGACCCCGAGGACCCTGCCCAGGTGGCCTTCCTCGCCTCGCCCGAGCAGCGCGACACCGCCCGCCTGGCCGACGTCGACCCCTCCCGCTACGACGCCGTGCTCTACGCCGGCGGCCACGGCACCATGTGGGACTTCCCCGACGACGCCGACGTGATCCGCGTCGGGCGGGAGGTGTACGAGCGGGGCGGCGTCGTGGCGGCCGTCTGCCACGGCCCGTCCGCTCTGGTGAACCTCACGCTGTCCGACGGCTCGTACCTGGTGGCGGGCAAGCGGGTGGCGGCGTTCACCAACGCGGAGGAGGAGCAGCGCGGCGTGGCGGACGTGGTGCCGTTCCTGCTGGCCGACGCGCTGGTGGCGCGCGGCGCGAAGCACGAGCCGGGCGAGAACTGGCAGGCCCGGGTCGTCGTGGACGGCCGCCTGGCCACCGGCCAGAACCCGGCCAGCGCCGCCCCCCTCGCCGAGCAGATGGTCGGGCTGCTCGCCGAACGGCGGGGCTGAGGCGGGTAATCGCCGCCGGATGGCGGTTGTGCCCCACGGTTGCGGGCCCGACCATCGAGGGAGTAGCCCCACCGTTCCCGTGGAAGGGAAACCCCATGGCATTGCACCCCAACCTCGATCCCGAGCTGCGCGCCGGGATGGAGCAGGTCCCCTTCGCAGCGGCCGACATGGCGCTGTCGTTCGAGACCCTCGCCGGGCAGCGGGCGCAGATGAACGCGATGATGGCCGCCGCGCCCGCCCCCGACACGCGGGTGTCGATCGAGAACCGCATGGTCCCGGGGCCTGAGGGGGAGCCGGACGTCCGGCTGCGGATCTATCGGCCGGAGGAGCCGGGTGAGGGCCGGCCGGGGCTCTACTGGATCCACGGCGGCGGCATGATCATCGGCGTGCCGGAGATCGACGATGCCACGATGATCGACTACGTCGAGCGGCTCGGCGTCGTCGCGGTGTCCGTGGACTACCGGCTCGCGCCCGAGCACCCGCATCCCGCGCCCGTCGAAGACTGCTACGCCGGGCTGGTCTGGACCGCCAAGAACGCCGCCGAGCTGGGCATCGACCCGGACCGGCTGGCCGTGGGCGGCGCCAGCGCGGGCGGCGGGCTGGCCGCCGCGACCGTGCTGCTGGCCAGGGACCGGGGCGGCCCCGAAGTGGCCTTCCAGCTCCTCGTCTGCCCGATGCTGGACGACCGCAACACCACGCCGTCCAGCCACGAGTTCGCCGAGGCCGTGGTGTGGGACCGGTCGGCCAACCTCTTCGGCTGGTCGGCGCTGCTCGGCGACCGGGCCGGCACCGACGACGTCCCGCCGTACGCGGCCCCGGCCCGCGCCACCGACCTGTCCGGGCTGCCGCCGGCGTTCGTGGACGTGGGGGAGCTGGAGGTGTTCAGGGACGAGTGCCTCGACTACGCCCGGCGGCTGGCGCAGGCGGGGGTCTCGACCGAGTTCCACCTCTACCCGGGGGCGTTCCACGGGTTCGACATCATGGTGCCCGGCGCCGAGCTGAGCCGGCGGGCCCAGCAGGCCCGGATGTCCGCGCTCAAGCGGGCGTTCCGCCGCTGACCTGCGGATTGGCGAGCAGGCGGGCCAGGGCCAGGGCCAGGTGGGCGCGCATCCGCCCGGGCTGGTCGGCCAGCGAGAAGCCGAGCACCGACTCGGCGCGGGCGATGCGCGCGGCCAGCGAGCTGTGGTGCAGGTGCACGGCTCCGGCCGCGCCGCGGATCGAGCCCGCCAGGCACAGCGCCCGCACCGCGAGCATCGACTCCTCGCCGAGCCGCGCCATCGCCCGGACGTCGGCCAGCTCCGCGATCGCCGCCTCCGGCAGGTCGGCGAACAGCGCCAGCGCGCCCAGGTCCGACCAGCGCATCACCAGGTCGTGGGGGCCGGTGAAGCGCAGCGCGGCCCGCGCGCCCGCCCACGACTCGGCCGCCCGGGTGCCCGGCAGCTCGGGGCCGATCCCGACCCTGGCCCCCTCCGGCACCTCCCGTGGGAGGGTGGTCGTCACCAGGACGGCCTGGGTGTCGCCGATGCTGGCCTCGCGCACGTGGTGGCCCAGCGCGCGCAGGCCAGACGCCAGCCCCCGGTCCGGCAGCGCCATCGCCAGGGCCTGCAGCGGCGTGGCGGGGTCGAAGCCGAGCAGGCGCAGGGCGCGGGCGCGCTCGGCCTCGCCGGTCTCGGCCGACAGCGCCAGCTCCACCAGCGCCGGGTCCTGGCCCGTACGCGTCAGCGCGGCGGCACGTTCCAGCGTGACCTCCGCCGCGGCGGCGTACCGTTCGAGCACGATCTCGTCGAGCCCGTGCGCGGGCCCCTCGCGCTCCATCCAGACCGCCCCGAGCCCGGAGCTCAGCTCCCTGGCCCGGGCCGGGGTGGCGGCGGGCGCGTCGGCGGAGCCGTCCGGCGAGGTGCGCGTGCGCCGGCCGGTGGCCGCGTCGAGCAGGCCGACCGGGCACTGCGTCAGCCGGGCCGTGGCGGCGAGCAGCACCGGCACGCTCACGTGGTCGCGCACCAGCGAGTCGAAGTAGGCGATGACCCGCACCGCGCTCTCCGCGTCGGCGTCGAGCGTGGAGAGCCGCAGCAGCAGTCCCTGCACGGTGACCAGACTAAATCGGTGAGCGGCGGCCTGGCGAGCTTACCAAGCGTGCGCTAGGTTGGTTATCGTGGATCTCGACTTCTCCCCGGCCGAGCGGGACTTCCGCGCCGAGGTTCGCGACTGGCTCAGGACGCACGTGCCGGGCCCGCTCCCGTCCATGGACACCCCCGAGGGCTTCGCCGCCCACCGCGCCTGGGAGGCCGAGCTGGCGGGTGCGCGGCTGTCCGTCGTCTCCTGGCCCGAGGAGTATGGCGGGCGCGGCGCCTCCCTGATCGAATGGCTGATCTTCGAGGAGGAGTACTGGGCCGCCGGCGCCCCCGCCCGCGTCACCCAGAACGGGATCTTCCTGCTGGCGCCGTCCCTGATGCGGTTCGGCACGGCCGAGCAGCGCGAGCGCTGGCTGCCCAGGATGGCCAGGGGCGACGACGTGTGGGCGCAGGCGTGGTCGGAGCCGGAGGCCGGCAGCGACCTGGCCGCCCTCACCTCCCGCGCCGAGCCCGTGCCGGGCGGCTGGCGGCTGTCCGGCCACAAGACGTGGAGCTCGCGTGCCGCCCACGCCACCCACGGGTTCGGCCTCTTCCGCACCTCGGGGACGCGGCACAAGGGGCTGACGTACTTCCTGTTCCCCCTGTCCGAGGTCGGCGTGCGGCCGATCGCGCAGCTCGACGGGTTGCCCGGCTTCGCCGAGCTGCACTTCGACGGCGTGTACGTGCCCGAGTCGATGGTGCTCGGCCAGGCCGGCGAGGGCTGGCGGATCGCGATGGCCACCACCTCCTCCGAACGCGGCCTCACCCTGCGCAGCCCCGGACGTTTCCTGGCCACCGCCGACCGGCTCGTCGCGCTGGCCCGCGACGCCGCCGACCCGGCCCTGGCCGACCGGGCCGCCAGGTGCTGGGTGGAGGCGGAGGCGTACCGGCTGCACACGTTCGGGACGGCCCGCCGGATCATGGCGGGGGACGAGATCGGGTCCGCGGCCAGCATGGGGAAGATCTTCTGGTCCGAGCTGGACCTGCGCATGCACGCCCTGGCCCTGGAACTGCTCGGGGACCGGGCGCAGGAGTGGCTGGACGGGTTCCTGTTCTCGCTGGCCGGGCCCATCTACGCGGGCACGAACGAGATCCAGCGCAACATCGTCGCCGAACGGGTCCTGGGGCTGCCGCGATGAACTTCGGATTCACCGACGACCAGCTCGCCCTGGCCGCGACCGTGCGCGACGTGCTGCGGGCGCACTGCCCGCCCGCCGCGCTGCGCTCCGAGCGGCGCCCGGCCTGGGAGCAGCTGGCCGCGCTCGGCTTCTTCGGGCTGCTGCTGCCTCCCGAGGCCGACGGGCTGGGGCTCGGGCTGACCGACGTCCTGCCGGCGCTGGAGGAGACCGGGCGCGCGTGCCTGCCCGGGCCGGTCGTCGAGACGGCGGTGGTGGCGCCGTCGCTGCTTCCCGGGGTTCCCAAGCTGGCCTCCGGCACGGTGTGCGTCGGCGTGCTGCCGCCCGGGCAGGCGTACGCGGCGGACGCCGACCTGGCCGACCTGCTCGTGGTGGTGCGGGACGGCGGGGCGCGGCTGGTGGGCGGGGAGTCCGTGCGCCTGGCCGTCCGGGCCGGGATCGATCCGTGCCGGCCGCTGTTCGAGGTGGCCTTCGACACGTCCGAGCCGCTGGGTGGGTCGCCGGCCGGTCGGCCGGCCGTCTCCGTCGAGGCCGCCCTGTGGCGGGGCACGGTGGCGACGGCCGCGCAGCTCGTCGGGGTCGCCAGGGAGCTGCTCGCGATGACCGTCTCCTACGCGCGGGCCCGTACCCAGTTCGGGGCGGCGATCGGGTCGTTCCAGGCGGTCAAGCACCAGCTCGCCGACGTGGCGGTGGCGGTGGAGTTCGCGGCGCCGCTGGTCCACCGGGCGGCCCTGTCCGTGGACGGCGCGGTGCCGAGCGCCGGGCGGGACGTGAGCGCCGCCAAGGCCGCCGCCGGGGAGGCCGCCACGCTGGCGGCGCGGGTGGCGCTGCAGGTGCACGGCGCCATCGGCTACACCGAGGAGCTGGACCTGCGGTTCTGGCTCGCGCGGGCCTGGTCCCTGTCGGCCGCGTACGGCACCGCCGCCGCGCACCGCGAGCACCTGCGTTCCGAGATCGTCGGCGGCTCCCCGCGGAGGTACCCGTGAAGTTCGGCGTCCCGCTCGGCCTGCTGCACCCGGCCGCCTGGAAGGACGTGGCGGTGGCGGCCGACGAGCTCGGGTTCGAGTCGGTGTGGCTGCCCGAGCACCTCGTCTTCGCCACCGACCTGTCCCTGGCCGTCTACCCGGGCACCACCGATCCGGGGATCAAGCCGTCGACGCCGCTGTTCGACGCCCCCGCGTACCTGTGCTGGCTGGCCGCGTTCACCACGCGCGTCCGGCTCGGCACGGCGGTGCAGCTGCTCGCCCTGCGCCACCCGTTCGTGTCCGCCCGCGCGTTCGCCACCCTGGACGTGGTGTCGTCGGGGCGGGCCATCTGCGGGGTCGGGGCGGGCTGGTACCGGGGGGAGTGGGAGGTGGCCGGGGTGCCGTTCGAGACCAGGGGAGCACGGCTGGACGAGGCGATCGAGGTGGTCAGGCGGCTCTGGAGCGAGCCCGTGATCGCCCATTCCGGGCGGTTCTACTCCTTCTCCGAGGTGGCCTTCGAGCCCAAGCCGGTGCAGCGGCGGCTGCCCGTGCTCGCGGGCGGGGAGTCGGCCGCCGCCCTGCGCCGGGCGGCGCGGCTGTGCGACGGATGGATCAGCATGCCGCACACGATCGAGTCGATCAAGCCGCAGCTCGACCGGCTCGGGCCGGGCGTGCCGGTGACGGCGCACGCGTATGCGCTGGCCTCGCCGGACGAGGTGGCCGCGTGGGCGGCGCTCGGGGTGGAGCGGCTCATCGTACGGCCCTGGACGCGCAGCCGGGACGCGGTGTCCCGGCTGGCCGCCTTCGCCGCCGACTACGGCGTCACGAGCAGCGGCGGGTCGTGATCCTGCCCGTCGTGATCGTGGTGCACTGCTGCGGTCTCGTCGTCGTTCTCGGCGGCGTGACACCCGGGTCATCCGGGGGTTCCACCGCGATCTTGCTGCCCTTGCCGCCGCCGGGCCGTGCCCTGAACGTCTCGGTGTGATCGGACGGGCGGAAAGAGCCGTTCACGGCCTTCCTTCCCACCGCGGGGATCTGGCTGCTGAGCGGGAGGACATACCACTCGTGGCCACCGGCCTCGTCGTCGCAGAGGTCGTCCCGAACCCGGATTCTGGTCGATTTCCGCACGCAGATCTCGATGCGGTCCTCGTCATCGGCAATGAGGATGTCCTCCCCTTTACCGCCCTTTTCGGAGACCCGGAACGGGAAATCGAAGGAGCCGTCGAATGTGCCCGAGCGCGCCTTCTTCCCGACTGCGGGGATTTTCGCGGTCAGCGGGAGGTAGTACCAGGTGTGGCCCTTCGCCTCGTCGTCGCAGAGCTGGTCCGCGGCCCTGACCAGGGTGGCCTTCCTGACGCAGATCTCCGCCCGGTCGGCCTCTGTGCCTTCGTCCTCGTCGGTCTCCTCCCAGACGGCCTCCGGGACGAACTCCTCCGGCGGACCGGCGCATCCGGTGACCAGGATTAATGCCAGGCCGAGGGAAGAAGAGCGTAAGGCGGTCGGCGACAATTGGCCCTACTTTCCGTATTCGTCCATCGCTGGACGGCTCAACGACGGCCGCGGAAAGGGAGTTCCCGACATACCTTTCAGGCCCGGTGCCGTCCTCTTCCGGCGCGCGTCGCGCCGACCAGTTCGTGATCCGACCGGCGGTGGCGGCGCCCTCTCAGCGGGCCGTCGTGCGTGAGCGGCTCGTGGTCCGGGCGCCGGTGCCGGCGGCCCCGAGGCGGCAGGTCGGGCGAGAACGTGGCGTGCTCCTCGGCGGCACGGCGGCGCCGGCGACCCCGGTAGGCGGCCTCGGAGGAGTCGAGGACGTCCTCGTGCCCGCGCCTGCGCCGGGGCGGGCTGAAGGCGTCGAACGCGCTGGTCGCCCCGGGGATGACGATGCGCTCGAACGGCCCGGTGTCGACGACCCGCTGGAGGGGGCCGGTGTCGAGGACGACCTCCAGCGGCCCGGTCTCGTCGGTGAACTCGAACCGGCTCCGGTCGAAGTCCGGCTCGAAGGGGTCGTCGTCGAAGGCGGGCGTGAACGGGCCGCTGTCGGCGGCCTGGCCGTGGGAGCGGGTGCTGCGGTGCCCCGGCACGGCGTCCGTGGCCAGGTCGAACGGCCTGGTCTCGTGCGGCAGCTTCCGGTGCGTGGTGGGGCGGGCGGTCCCCGCGGAGACGAGGGAGGGCTGGGCGGCCGTGGCCGCGGCCGTGGCGGTCATCGGGGCGGTCCCCGGGGCCGTCACTGTGGCGGTCACTGGGGCCGCCACTGGGGCCGTCACCGGGGCGGTGGTCGTCCGGCGGCGACGGCGGCGGCGGCGGCCGGCCTTGGAGCGGGACGGGCGGGCGGGCTTGCCCGCCGCGGCGACCGGGCTCAGGCGCATGCGGCGGGTCTTGGCCACGGCGAGCAGCGCGAGGGCGGCCACCAGCGCCGAGCCGACCAGCGTCGGGGCGCTGACGGCCGGCAGCGGGCCGGTGGCGGAGGCGTCGGTGTGCGTCGGAAGAGGCTCGGCGGTCGCCGCCTCGGTGTCCGCCGTGGCAGGTTTGGCGTGCTTGCCCTTCTTGACCGTGCTGGGCGAGGGGGAGGCCGCCGCCCTCGGGCTCGTCGTCACCGACGCCGAGGCCGAGACGGAGGGCTGGGGCTGCGGCTGGACCTGGGTCTTGGGCTGCTCCTGAGCACGGCCCTGGGCCTCCTCCGGGGTCTGGCCCTCGGTACGCCCCTGGGCGCCGGACTCCTCCCGCCCGGGGGTCCGCGACTGGAGCCGGTCGGCCCCGGCCAGCGGGGTCTGGGCCCGCCCCACCTCGCCCCTGGGGATCAGCGAGCTGAGCGACTCCTCGGGAAGCTGGAGCGTGCCAACTTGATCGCCGTCCTTGGACGCCTCCTTCTCGGCCCGCTTCGCCGCCGCCTCGTCCAGCCGGGACTTGATCCGCTCCGGGTAGCCGTAGCCGACGACCTTGCTCGTGTCACGTTCCTTGCGCTTGGCGACACCGCCGTCGATGTTGCCCTCGATCGTGAAGATCCGGCCGTTCTCGACCTTCGTCACGATGCCGACGTGATCGATGTTGTCGACGTCGTTCGAGCCGCTCCAGTCGTAGAAGACGAACGCGCCGACCTTGGGCGTCTTGCCCCACGCCCCCTGCTCCTTGAACCACTCCGCGTGCGCCACCGTCCACGCGAACTGCCCAATCCACTCCTCGTAGCCGAGCTTGTGCGCGGCCCAGGAGAGATACATGTCGCACCACGGTGCGGAGCTGTAGTCGGCGTCGAACTCGACGTTCTTGCCGTACCAGTCGCCGAACTTGGTGTACGCGCCCGACTTCTCGGCGTAGCCGATCTGGCTCTCGAGCAGTTCGATGTACTTCTGGATCTCTGGCGTCATGGAAGCGTGGGGAAACCTTCCGCGCAAGACCGGTTTATCCACGCAGCCCTAGGTAAAGGGATAACCCGGGACTGGTGTGACAAGACCGGAGGCCTGTCGTCTTCCGTGATGAGTGAGGTTACCGTGCCGTAACCCCAGGTCAAGCACGTCCCAAGAGAGACCCATGCCACTCTAAGGATAGAAACCGCAGGTCAAGGATGTTGCCAGAAATGTCCATGCCTAGGTGGTTTAACCAGAAAAGATCTACCTTCAGGTGAGGTCTCAGTACCCTGCGCCCGTCAGCAGCCCGCCGTCCACGGTGAACTCGCTGCCCGTGCAGTAGCTGGCCCGGTCGGAGGCCAGGAACGCCACCACGTGCGACACCTCCACGGGCTTGGCGAAGCGCTTGATGACCATGGACTTGACGAAGGCCTCGCCGTCGACCTCGTTCATCATCACCGGGTCCATGGCCATCGCGGTGTTGATCGCCCCAGGGTGCACCGAGTTGACCCGGATCTTGAACCTGGCCAGCTCCCGCGCCGCCGACTTGGTGATGCCGCGGATCCCGAACTTCGAGGCCGAGTACGCCGACAGCCCCTCGGCGCCGACGTACCCCTCGATCGAGGAGATGTTCACGATGGCCCCGCGCCCGGCCGCCTTCATGGGCTCGATCGCCGACTTGATCCCCAGCCAGGTGCCCTTGAGGTTGACGCCGATCACCCGGTCGAACTCCTCGGGCGACATTTCGGCGATCCGCCGAAATTTCAGGATCCCGGCGTTGTTGACCAGCACGTCCAGCCTGCCGTACACCTCCGTGGCCGTCGCCACGGCACGCTCCCACTCCTCCACGCTCGTCACGTCGTGCCGGACGAACGTGGCCCCGGTCTCCGCCGCCAGCGCCTTGCCCTCCTCCTCCAGCACGTCCCCGAACACGACCCGGGCCCCCTCCTCCAGGAACAGCCGTACGTGCGCCGCCCCCATGCCCCGGGCCCCGCCGCTGATCAGCGCGACCTTGCCGTCAAGCAGTCCCATGACGCCCTCCTGCCGCGACGGCCACGGCGGCCGCCTCCATGGTGCGGTAGACGGGGATCCCCGCCGCCGCCGCGATCCGCCTTACCTCGTCCTCGACGCCCGGGGGCGCGCATTCGCCGTTCCTGGTGACCAGGGTGATCCTGATCCCGGGCCGCGCGGCCTGGGCTCCGGCGAGGGCGCGGGTGTAGGCGTACAGAGGTTCGGTCCTGTCCCCGTACGTGAAGAACGCCGGGACGTTCACGTGCGCCACCACGTCCCGGTACGGCCCCTCGAGCGCGTCGATCACCTCGGCCACGAGCCCGGCCCGGCCCAGCGGGCCCACCGGCACTTCGAGCGGGTTGCCCGCCGCCACCACCCCGAGCCCGCGCAGCGCGTCCAGGCGGTCGCCGGGCAGCGCGTCCAGCCGCACCCCGGCCAGGTCGAACGCGTCCGCCGCCAGCACGCTCGCGCCCCCGCTCGGCCCCACCACCAGCACCCCGTCCCCCGAGGGGGTGCGGGAGCCGTGCGCCTGGAAGAACGCCAGCACGCCGATCAGGTCGTCCTGGGTGGGAACCAGCGCCGCCCCCGCCTGCTCGGCCACCGCCTCCCAGATCCGCCGGTCGCTCACCATGCCGCCCGTGTGCGAGGCCGCCGCCCGCTGCCCCTGCCCGGTGCGCCCGCCGACCAGCAGCACCACGGGCAGCTCCGCGTCCCGCAGCGCCGCGTACAGCTCGCGCCCGTCCCGGGGATCCTCCAGGTACAGCCCGACCGCCCGCGTCTCGGAGTCGCGGGCGAGCCAGCGCAGCAGCTCAGCGGGGGTGACGTCGGCCGCGTTCCCGACGGTGACGACCCGGCTGAACGCCAGCCCGCGCCGCTCCCCGACCTTGATCACCTCTCCGGCGAGCCCGCCGCTCTGGGAGATCAGCGCGACCGTGCCCGCGGGCCCGATCCCGCCGCCCACGAACGTCTGGCGGCCCTTGGGCGAGTACACGCCCATGCAGTTGGGCCCGAGCAGCCGCGTCCCCGCCGCCCGCGCCGCCGTGACGAGCTCCTCCTCGAGCTCCGGCCGCCCGGCCTCCCCGAACCCGCCGCTCATCACCTGCACGAACGGCACCCCGCGTGCCTGCCGCACCACCTCGGCGCACCGCTCGGCGGGCACCGCGACGAGGGCGTAGTCCACCTCCGCCGCGGCCAGCGACGGCACGGCCGGCACCCCCGCCACCTCGGCCGCCGTGGGGTGCACCGCCACCAGCGGGACGCCCGTGGCCCGGTAGAAGCCGAGGAACATGTTCCCGAAGTTCGGCCTGGACGTGGAGGCCCCGGCGACGGCCACGGCCCCGGGCTCGAAGAGCGGCAGGAAGTCCGTCGCGCGCGTCACAGGCTCGCCGGGGGACGCCTCGCCCGGCAGGTGGCGGGCATCGACCGCGATCACCCCGGCGGGGCCGGCGATCACCGGGTTCAGCTCGAACTCGCCCAGCTCCAGCCGCTCCCACAGCCCTCCGGGCCCGCCCACCGTCATGAGCAGCTTGACCACCGCGTCCACGTCCACCGGCGGCCCGCCGCGCCAGCCGTCCAGCAGCCCGGCCCCGCGCAGGGACGCCAGCATGCGCCGCGCGTCCCCCTCCGCGATCGGGCAGAGCCGCAGCGCGGTGTCGCGCAGCGCCTCGGTCCACACCCCGCCCAGCCCGGCGAGCAGCACCGGCCCGAACGCCGGGTCCCGCACCAGCCCCACGATCAGCTCGACCCCGGCCGCGGCCTGCTCCTCGACCAGGAACCCGGCGGGCTCCAGCCGGGCCGCCATCCCGGCCGCCGCCGCCTCCAGGTCCGCGAAGCGCAGCCCCAGCGCCACGGCCCCGGCCTCGGACTTGTGCACCAGCCCGGGCCCGAACGCCTTCAGCACCAGCGGCTCGGCCAGCTCCCGAGCCGCCCCGAAGTCGAGGTCGCGGACCACCACCCCGCGCGGCACCGGCACCCCGGCGGCGGCGAGCAGCGCCTTGACCTCGTGCTCGTACGCGCTCACCCGTGCAGCTCGCGGATCTTCCTGCGCAGCAGCTTGCCGGGCCCGCCGGAGGCGTCCTGCGAGTGCGGCAGCTCGCCGGTCACCACGATGCGGTCCGGCCGCTGGTGCGCGGGCAGGGTGTCGGCCAGGGCCAGCGCCAGCTTGGAGGCGTCGAGGGTGTGCCCGGCGCGCGGGACGACGGCCAGCAGCACCTCCTGCTCCGCCGCCCCCTCGGGAACCCCGACCGCGCCCGCCTCGGCCACCCCGTCCAGCGCCGAGGCCGCCTCCTCGATCACGACCGGCTGGGTCCAGACGCCGCCCTTGAGGATCGAGTCCTCCCTGCGGCCGAGGACGCGCAGCACGCCGTCGGCGGAGAGCGTCCCGAGGTCGCCCCCCACGTACCAGTCGCCGCGCAGCACCTCCGCCGTCTTGTCCGGCAGGCCGTCGTACCCGGCCATCCGGTGCGGCCCGGCCAGGTTGATCTCGCCGACCTCGTCGATCACCGGGTTCCCCTGGGGGCCAGTGATGCGCACCGCGTTCCCCGTACGGGCACGCCCCGAGGACCCCAGCGGGGTGGAGCCGTCGTCCACGCGCCCCATACACGTGTACGGCGCCTCGGTCTGCCCGTAGTACGAGAACACCCCGGCCTGCGGCAGCCGGGCCTTGATCCGGTCGAGCATGGTCGCGGTCAGCGGCTCGCCGCCCAGCATGATCACCTGGATGGAGGACAGGTCCACGCCCTCGTGGGCGGCCGAGGCCAGCAGGGCCGCGTAGAACGAGGGGATCTGCGACACGTGCGTGACCCGTTCGCGGGGGACGACCCGCAGGAAGTTCTCCGGCCCCCAGTCCTGCTCCAGCACCAGCCGCATCCCCGCGTACAGCGCGGGCCCCACGATGGCCGGGAAGCCGATGCCCCAGATGATCGCGCCCGTGCCGAACACCGAGTCGGGCCCGCGCGGCACGTCCAGCCAGATCTGCGCCGTGGCCAGCGACGACGCGTGCGTGTGCGTGACCGCCTTGGGCAGCCCGGTCGTCCCCGAGGTGTAGTAGAGCGCCAGCGGGTCGTCGTGGAACCCGGCGAGCGGCGGCTCCTCGTCCGACGCCTCGGCCAGCTCCCGCACGTCGATCCACGTGGTCACCTCCGGCAGGCTCGGCCTGATCCGCTCGACCACCGCCTCCACGGTCGCGTCGTGGACGAACGCCGTGCACCCGGAGGCCGCCACCACGTCCCGCAGCGTCTCCTCCGGCCAGTACGGGTTCAGCGCCGCCGTGACCGCCCCGATCTTGGCCTGCGCCAGGTAGACCTCGGCCACCCGCAACGTCTCGTTGAGCAGCGCCGCCACCCGCCTGCCCGGCGTGATCCCGGCGGCGAGCAGGGCGTTGGCGCGGCGGTTGACGTTCCGGTTGAGCTGGTCGTAGGTGAAGCTCTGCTCGCCGCAGTACGTCAGCGCCACCCGGTCGGGCGTGCGCAGCGCTCCGGCGGTCAGGATCGCGTGGCCGTAGTTGCCGTAGGGTGATCGTGCCATGGGGGGTGCCTCCACATCAGAGGGGCAGATCAGAGGGTTCGGGAGGGTTCGCAGGGGCTTGGAGGGACGCGTACAGCACGAAGACGTTCCCTGAGGGGTCGCGCAGCACGGCCCGCGTCTCGTGCGGCCCGGCCTCGGGCGCCCGCACCACCTCGGCGCCGCGCGCCGCCAGCTCCCGTACGGCCCGCTCGACGTCGTCCACCTTGTACGACGGGGCGGCCGAGGCGGTGACGTGCTCGGCCGGCCCGGCCAGCGCCACGGTGACCCCGCCGCCGTCGAGCGCGGCGAACCGGTCGCCGTCGCGGAACTTCACCGGCAACCCGTAGAAGGCGATCGCCTCGTCCAGGTCGGCGACGGGGATGAGCACGTTGCCGAGCTTCACGCGGGCCTCCAGTGGGGAAGGTCGTCGAGGAACGTCACGCGTACCGGGAGGCCGACGCGCACCTGCTCGGGGGCGCACTCCACCACGTGCCCGAAGGCCCGCACGCCCTCCGGCAGGTCCACCCAGGCCATCACGTAGGGTTCGCGGCCCCGGTAGGCGGGGGCGAACGAGCGGTGCACGACGGTGTAGGTGTGCACCACGCCGTCGCCGGAGGCGGGCTCGAACACGAGCCGGTCGCCACCGCACCAGGGGCAGGCGGCCTCGGGGAGGTGGATGCGGCGGTCGCAGGCGGTGCAGCGCTGGATGACCAGCTCGCCGCGCCCGCAGGCGGCCCAGTAGGCAGAGGTGTCACCGCTCATCGCTGCCAAGCTAGCGCACGCTTGGTTTCTCGACAAGGCCCGCCTGGCCGCAGCGCGCTGACCCCCGCTGCCGCACCCGAGGTGGCGTTCACTCCGGGTCCGACGGGTCCGGCAGGTCCGACGGGTCCGGCGTGGCGGGGAGGAGGCCGGGCGAAGGCTCCTCGGACGTGCGGAGGGGGGCCGTGGACGGGGTGGGCGATGGCCGGGCGACCGGGGCGTCCGAGGGTCGCGCGACAGGGGCGTCCGACGGCTGGGCGGCGGGGGCGTCGGAGGTGGAGGGGGCGGGGGTGTCGGTGCCGGAGGCGGTGTGGTCCGTTGTCGGCGTGGGGTCGGCGGAGCGGGTCGGGGCGGGGGGCGGCGGGCAGGCCGGGCCGGTCACCGCCACCTCGCTCACCTGCGGCCCGTTCCCCGCCGCCGGTTCCGTCATCACCAGGATCCCGAAGTACGCCCGCTCTCCGCACGCCACCGCCCCCGGATCGTGCGTGAGGTCGGTGGTGTAGGCGGTGCTGCCGCGCAGGGTCCGGGTCTCCCGCCGGACCGTCCTGGCCGTCCCGCCCTCCCCGTCCCGGCGCGTGTACGAGATCCGCAGCCGCACCGGCCCCGTCCCGTCCGCCGTGACCGAGACCGCGCCCGCCGTGCCGCTCCACCGGACGATGCTGGCGGCCCGCACGGTGGGGAGCGGCACCGAGGTCCCGCCCTGGCGGCCGGTGGGGAGCGGGGGAGGGGGCGCCGTCGTGCCGGTGGGGGGTGGCGGCGGCGCGAGGGTCGTGGGCGTGCGGCGGGGGGTGGCCGGGGCGGACGTCTGGCCGGGAGTGGCGGGGGGTTCGGTGGTGGGCACGGGGGCGGCCTGGGTCTCGGCCCTGGGAGGCGGCATCAGGATCGCCCCCGGCCCGGGAGGCATCTGGCCACCGGACAGCAAGATGGCGATCAGCGCCGCCACCACCGTCGCGCCCGCCACCCACAGCTGCGGGGGCAGCCTGGGCATCCGCCGTACCCGGTCACGCAGGCCGGCCATGGCCGGAGCCTCGCGGTCGGTCCTGGCCAGGGGGAAGCGGAGGGCGAGCAGCGTGGCCTGCTCCGCCAGGTGCCGCCGCCCCCGCTTCTCCCAGTCGGGGCCGTACCCGGCGACCGCGTCCTCCTCCAGCTCCGCCGCGAACTGCCGGGCCGAGGCGTACCTGGTCGCCGGGTCCTTGGCCAGCCCCTGCCGGAGCAGGTCGCGCAGCGTGTCCGGCGCCACCTCCAGCGGCACCGGCTCCACCAGGTGCTTGTCCCGCAGCGCGGGGACGTCCGGCTCCTCGTCCCGCTCGCCGTCCGGCCCCTCCTTGTACGCCCGGTAGGGCGGCCGCCCCCTGACCGCCTCGAACAGCACGCACGCCGCGGCGTACACGTCGGCGGGTGGCCCCGCCCGCTCCTGCGTCCACAGCTCGGGCGACATGTACGCCGGGCTGCCCGCCGGCACGCCCGGCTCCTCGGCGTGCACGACCACGCCGAAGTCGGCCAGCTTGCTGGTGCCGTCGGCCTGGACCAGGATGTTGCCCGGTTTGACGTCCCGGTGCGGCACGCCCTTCTCGTGGGCGGCGGCCAGGGCCAGCAGCGTGCTCTTGACCAGCGCCAGCGCCGCCTCCGGGCTGGTCCGGCCGTGCTCGGCCAGCAGCGTATGCAGCGACACGCCGTCCACCAGCTCCATGACCACGGCGGCCCTGGTGGGGGTCTCCACGTACTCGTACAGGCGCACCACGTTGGGGTCGTCGAGCTCGACGAGCTCGTGGGTGTCCGACCGGAAGCGGTCCATGAACTCGGCGTCCCTGCGCAGGGTGGCGTTCAGATACTTGATGGCCACGTACGCGCCGGTCGACTGATAGGTGGCGAGGAAAACGCGGCCGGTGCGGCCGGCGCCGAGCTGGCGCACTTCACGGTAACCAGGGACCAAGTCGTACCCCCATAAGGCAGCCGTCTTGGATTCGACGGTCTCACCCGGGGTTCGGGTTGTCACGACCGCAGATATTTCGCCCCGCGTTAATGCGAGTTGACGCTGAGTGCCGGTGTTATGCTTCCCAAGCAAGCGCTCGGCTAAATAGCTGGGGAGGTCGCCGGTGGGGCGCGTGGCGGTGCTGGTGATGGAGATGCAGCGGGGCGTGGTCGGCGATCGTACGAAATTTCCGGAATTGGTGGAGGCGTGCGCCCGCCACGATGTGATCGCCAACGCGGCCCGCCTGCTCCAGGCGGCCCGGCAGGCCGGGCTGCCGGTGATCCACTGCACGGCCGCCTTCCGCCCCGACCGGGCCGGCTCCCACGCGGCCAACAGCCCGTTCATCGTCTCCCTGCTCAAGGACCCGGACCACATGCTGGAGGGCACGCCGGCCGTCGAGGTCCTGCCCGAACTGCGGGACGGCGGCGACCTGGAGAGCCGGCGCCATCACGGCTTCTCCCCGTTCACCGGCACCTCCCTGGACATGACGCTGCGCTCGCTGGGCGTCTCGGCCGTGGTCGCGGTCGGCGTCTCGCTCAACCTGGGCATCCCGGGCCTGGCGCTGGAGGCGGTCAACCTGGGCTACCGGGTGACGGTCGTCACGGACGCGGTCGCGGGCATCCCGGAGGACTACGCGCGGGGCGTGCTGAAGCACACGATCAGCATGCTCGCCACCCGTGCCACCACGGCGGACCTGGTCGAGGCGTGGCAGTGATGGACGGGCTGCGCCTGGACGGGCGCGTGGCGGTGGTGACCGGGGGAGCGGGCGCGATCGGCGCGGCCATCGCCGCCGACCTGGCCTCGCTCGGCGCGCAAGTGGTGATCGCCGACGTGGACCTGCCGAACGCCGAGAAGGTGGCGGCCGGCCTGCCCGGCGCGCGGGCGATGGCCGTGGACCTGGCCTCGCCGCCGGCGGTGGAGGGGTTCGGGGGCGCGGTGGGCGAGGTGGACGTCCTGGTGCACAACGCCGGGGTGTCGATCGTGGAGCCGTTCACCGAGAGCGACCCGGCGGGCTGGGACCTCATGTGGCAGGTCAACCTGCGCGGGCCGATGCTCCTGACCAAGCTGCTGCTGCCGGGCATGCTGGCCAGGGGGTGGGGGCGGCTGGTGTTCGTCTCCTCCGACGGGGCCAGGGCCGGGTCGGGCGGCGAGGGGGCGTACGCGGCGACCAAGGCCGGGCTGTTCGGCCTGGCCAAGACGCTCGCCCGCGAGGCCGCCAGGGCGCACGTCACCTCGAACGTGGTCTGCCCCGGCCCCACCGACACCCCCATGCTCCGCCGGGTGTCCGCGGCCGAGCCTGGGCTGGTCGACAAGATCGCCCGCGGCATCCCGCTGCGCCGCCTCGGCACGCCCGCCGACGTGGCCGGGCTGGTCGCCTACCTGTGCACCGATCGCGCCGCCTACATCACCGGGCAGATTTTGTCGGTGAGCGGCGGCGTGACCATGCACTGAGCGCCCATGACCTCACAACGAGTCGTAGACCGCCTGCGCCAGGCGCAGGCCGCGCAGGTTGCCGGAGATCGCGTTGGCCATCTTGTTCATGACGTAACCGATCGCCAGGCCGCGCCCCGGGTCGCCCAGGCCGAGGGAGCCGCCCATGCCCGAGTGGCCGAACGCGGTGGGCGACGGCATCGGGAAGGTCAGCGACGGCCGCATGAAGCCGAGCCCGAACGAGGTGTCCAGGAGGAGGACCCGGTCGGGGCCGTGCACGTGAGGGCGCATGGCGTCCTGGAGCGTCTCGGGGCGCAGCAGGTCGCCGCTGACCAGCGCGCGGTAGAACCCGGCCAGCCCTCTGGCGGTGGTGACGACGCCGGCCGCCGGCCAGCCCGCGCGCAGGACCACCGGGTTGTTCGCGCCGCCCTTGAGCAGGTGCATGCCGGGGTTGCCGAGCGCCCGGTTCATCAGGCTCTGCGGGTCGAGCGCCGCGCGGGCCATCTCGGCCAGCACCTCCGGCGGCCGCCCGCCGGCCGGGGTCTCGGTGACGCCGGACCCGGGGCGCTCGCCGGCCTTGAGCCGCGCCGTGCGGGCGATCACGGAGTCGGGCGCCCCCACCCACAGCTCCAGCTCCAGCGGCCCGGCGATCTCGGCGGCCACCAGGTCGCCCACCGACTTGCCGGTCACCCGCCTGATCACCTCGCCCACCAGGAACCCGTACGTCAACGCGTGATAGCCGTGCGCCGTCCCCGGCTCCCAGAGGGGCGCCTGCCCGGCCAGCCGCGCCGCGATCGCCGGCTGGTCCTCGAACTCCTCCACCGGCACCGGCTCCGCCACCACCGGCAGCCCGCACTGGTGGGTGAGGAGGTGCTCGACGGTTACCGCCTCCTTGCCGCCGGCCGTGAACTCCGGCCACACGTCCGCGACCGGCGCGCGCACGTCCACCAGCCCCCGCTCGGCGAGCTGCAGCAGCACGGCGGCGGTGATCGCCTTGGTGCAGGAGTAGGCGAAGGCCGGCGTGTCCGCCGCCCAGGCCCGCCCGGTGTGCCGGTCGGCGATCCCGTCCCACAGGTCGACCACCGGCTCGCCGTCCAGGTAGACGGCGAACGCGGCGCCCAGCTCCTCGCCGTCGGCGAAATGCCGCTCGAACACCTCGCGTACACGAGAGAACCGCGGATCGCAGTGCATCGGACCTCCGGAGAGAAAGGGAGCGCTTACTTGGTTCACGAGCCTAACAACTGGGGACGATTCGGCCCAGACGATCAGCGTGGCACCCTCAACCTCCTCACCCCGGCCGTGGTCCTCGACGCCCTGCGCAGCGCCACCACCGGCGAGGTGCTGAGCCTGGCCATGCCGATCAGGGGCGCCACGTCCTCTCCCGCCCCCGGCACGGTGCCGCACCTGCCGGGCCGCCCGCTGCCGCAGCACTTCATGTCCGTGGACGGCGGCGACTACGCGGCGGGCGCCCGGCCGATCGGCGCGGGCCTGCGGGTGGCCGACGACGCCCTCGTCGTCACCCACCACGGCACCACGACGCACATGGACGCGCTGTGCCACATGTGGTCGGGCGACGAGCTGTACAACGGCCATCCGGCCGCCCGGGTCCGCTCGTACGGCGCCACCCGCTGCGGCATCGAGCACGTGGGCGGGGTGGTGGCCAGGGGAGTGCTGTACGACGTGCCCCGGCGGCTCGGCGTGGACCACCTGCCGGCCGGCTACCGCGTCCCGGCCGGGCTGCTGGAGGAGCTGGCCACGCCGCGTCCCGGGGACGTGGCGGTGATCCGTACGGGGTGGCCGGTGGTGTGGGAGCGCTCGCGCGAGGAGTACTGGTCGGGCCAGCCCGGGCTGTCCGCCGAGGCGGGCCGCTGGCTGGCGGCGCGGGACGTGGCCGTGGTGGCCTCGGACAACGCCGCCATCGGCGGGCTCAACGCGAAGGGGCTGGCCGACGAGCCGCTGGAGGACGACCTGCACCTCGTGCTGCTGCACCGGCACGGCATCCACCTGATCGAGATGCTCTGGCTGGAGGAGCTGGCGGCGTCGGGACGTACGGAGTTCGTGTTCGTCGCGGCGCCGCTGCGGATCGAGGGCGGCACCGGAAGCCCGCTCACCCCGCTGGCGATCCTGTGATCGCAGGCCAGGTGACCGGGAGGCGGGCGACCCCGTACACGGCGGCGTCGTGCTTCAGCGGCACCTCCGTGGCGGGGACGGCCAGCCGCAGGCCGGGGAAGCGCTCGAACAGCGCCCGATAGCCGATGTGCAGCTCGATCCTGGCGAGCTGCTGCCCGAGGCACTGGTGCACGCCGTGGCCGAACGCCAGGTGCCTGCGGGCCTCCTGGCGGCCGGGGTCGAGCGCCTCCGGGTCGTCGAACACGTCCGGGTCCCGGTTGATCAGCGGCAGGGAGAGCGCGACGGTCTCGCCCTTCCTGACCAGCGTGCCCGCCACCTCCACGTCCTCCATCGCGGCCCTGCTGGGCGCGCCGAGGTGCACGATCGACAACCAGCGCAGCAGCTCCTCGACCACGCCCTCCTCGTACGCGCGCCCCGCCTCCAGCAGCGCGAACACGCCGAGGGCCAGCATGTTGGCGGTGGTCTCGTGGCCCGCGACGAGCAGGATCATCGCGGCGTTGACCAGCTCCTCGTCGGTGAGCTCGCCGGTGAGGCCGCTGATCAGGTCGTCGCCCGGCGTGGACCGCTTGCGCCGTACCAGCTCGCCCAGGTAGCCGGCCAGATCGGCGATCGCCTTGGCCACGTCGCCGTCCGCCCCGACGATCTGGAGGCTACGGTCCTGGAAGAACTCGTGATCCTCGTACGGCACGCCGAGCAGCTCGCAGATGACCACCGACGGGATCGGCAGCGCGTAGGCGCTCACGAGGTCCACCGGCGGCCCCGCCGCGGCCATGGCGTCCAGGTGCTCGGCCGCGATGCGCTCGATGCGCGGCTCCAGCACGCGCATCCTGCGCAGCGTGAACTGGCCGGTGAGCAGTCGGCGGTAGCGCGTGTGCTCGGGCGGGTCCATGGCGCCGAAGAACCCTGGCGGCGCGGGTTGCCCGGTCTCGCCGGCCGTGGTGAACCGTAGGGCGGCGTGCTTCAGCTCCCGCCGCGCGCTGAACCTGGGATCGCTCAGCACGGCCCGGCCCGCCGCGCTCGTGGTGGCCAGCCAGCCCAGGTGGCCGTCGGGGAACTCCAACCGGCTCATCGGCGGCAGGCCGCGCAGCTCGGCGGGCGGGTCGAAGGGGCATCGCGGGTCGCGTTCCGTGGGAAGTCGCATAAATGTGAGAGTAGACTCTCAATTGATAGTTGTATAGCGAAAGATGGTGATCTCTCGTGAGTGGACGCGGCCCGCCGTACCCCGGAGAATGCGGAGTCATGAGCGACCGACCGGGCCTGCGCGAGCGGAAGAAGGCCAAGACGAGGGCGTCGATCCAGAAGGAGGCGCTGCGGCTGTTCCGCGAGCAGGGCTATTCGGCCACGACGGTCGAGCAGATCGCGGAGGCGGCGGAGGTGGCGCCCAGCACCGTCTTCCGCTATTTCGCGACGAAGGAGGAGCTGGTGATGGTCGACCAGTTCCCGCCCTTCGTCGAGGCGCTCCAGGAGGTGCCGCCCGAGGTGGGGCCCGTGCCGGCCGTACGGATGGCGATGCGTGCCGTGATCGAGGCGCAGACGCCGGAGGAGCGCGCCGACAGCCTGGAGCGCGAGCGGCTCATGCTCACCGTGCCCGAGCTGTGGGCGGCGAGCCTGGAGAACATCACCGGCGTGGTCAGGAGCCTCAACGAGCGGTTGGCGGCGCGCGAGGGCCGCGCGCCGGACGACCCGGAGATCCGCAACGTCACGGGGGCGATCGTGGGGTTGATCATGGGAGTGTGGGTCGACTGGGTGCGGGATCCGGGCATGGACGCGCCTGCCGAGCTCGACCGCGCCCTGCTCCACCTGGAAGCGGGGCTGCCGCTGGATCGGGCCGTGGATCGGGCCGTGGATCGAGGCGGTCAGGCGCCCGGGTAGTTGCCGCCGCCGTGGGTCTCGTCGAGGGCGTCGTAGTCGGGGGTGAAGCCGCGCTTGGGGATCGTGTCCACGAACGTGACGTGCCGCGGCTTCTTGTACGACGCCAGCAGCGTTCTGACGTGCTCGACCAGCTCGTCCGCCGACGCCTCGGCCGCGGGCTTCAGCGCCACGACGGCCTTGACCGCCTGGTGCCAGTCGGGGTCGGGGACGCCGATGACGGCGGCGTCGGCCACCGCGGGGTGGGTCTTGAGCGCGCGTTCGACCTCGGCGGGGTAGACGTTCTCGGCACCGGACTTGATCATGCGAAGCTTGGGGCCGATGAAGGTGATGGTGCCGTCGGGTTCGCGGCGGCCGAGGTCGCCGGTGTGGTGCCAGCCGTACGCCGACTTTTCGGCATTTAAGTCGGGCCGGGCGAAATATCCGGAAAAGAGGGTCTTGCCGCGGGCGCAGATCTCCCCGACCTCGCCCGCCGGGACCTCGGTGCCGTCCGGGGCCAGCAGCCGTACCTGCGCCAGCGGCGACGGCCGCCCCGCGAACCCGGCCCCGCCCTCCGCCAGCCCGAGGAAGGTCAGCATGCCGCCCACCTCGGTCTGCCCGTACCCGCCCATCTTGGAGCGGCACCAGGGGGAGTCGTCCACGGTGATCATGTCGTCCCACTCCGCCGAGTGGGCGACGAAGCGCAGCGACGACAGGTCGTACTTGCCGCCCGCGTTCGCCTTCGCCACCGCGTCGATCATCTGCCCGAACAGGAACGCCTGCGTCACCCGTTCGGCGTCGATGAGCCGGCACGTCTCCTCGGGGTCGAAGGCGGGGGTGAAGACGTTCGTGCCGCCGATCTGGAGGGTGGCCAGGCAGAACATCATGGTCCCGACGTGGAAGAGCGGGCCGTTGTTGAGGAAGGTGAAGCCGGGCTCCATCTGGCGTACGACGAGGAGGGAGGTCGCGTGCGCCACGAGCGCGGCGCTGCTGAGCAGGGCGGCGCTCGGCCGGCCGCCGAACGCGGCGGTGTAGAGGGCCAGGACCGGCTCGGCGTCGCTGACCTGGGGGAACTCCCTCGTGCCGACGCCCGCCACCAGTTCCTGGTACTCATCGCCCGCGCGTACCCACGGCTGCCGGGCCGAGGCGCTCAGGGCCGTGGTGGCCTCCGACGGCTCCCAGACGACGGCCGCCGGGGCCAGGTCGTCGAGCACGAAGCGCAGCTCGTCCTCGGACTGCCGCCAGTTGGCCGGGCACAGGACGGCGCCCAGCCGGGAGCAGGCCAGCAGCAGCTCCAGCACCGCGTACGAGTTCTGCCCCAGCCACAACACCCGGTCGCCGGCCGCGACGCCCAACCCGTCCAGCGCCGCCGCCAGCCGGGAGACGCGGACGTCCAGCTCCGGGTAGGTGAGCCGGACGTCACCGTCCACCACCGCCGTCACCTGCGGGCGGCTGCGGGCGTGGTCGGCGAGGACGTCTGACAGGGACAGGCTGTGGATCATCTTCGGTCTCCCTCAGGCCCTGAAGGCCGGCATCACTTCGGTCGCGAAGAAGCGCATGACCCGCTTCATGTCCTCCAGCGGCATCGGCCGGGTGCTGCCGAAGTCGCACAGGAGGTTGCCGAACCCGGCGTCCCTGAGCAGCGAGATCTGCTCGATCACGCGCGCCGGGTCCCCGATCACCTCGAGCTGCTCCCACCGGAAGTCGGGGGAGACCGTGCCGCCCTTGAGGTAACGGTCCTGGTAGTACTCGAAGCCCTGGGCGGTCCGGCCGGTCTTGGGGTCGATGGGGGCGCTGCGCTCGTTGAAGATGCGCGAGCGGTCGAACGACGCCTCGAACCTCGCCTGGTCCGCGCGGGCCTGCTCCAGGGTGGGGGCGACGTACACGCTGCGGGCCACCACCAGGTCGGCCCCCGCCGGGTGCCCGGCCTGCGCGGCCGTCTCCCGCCAGGTCTCGGCCGCCTTGACGACCTTGCGGAACGTGGCCGCCGGGTCGGCCAGGATGGGCAGGCCGCGCTCGGCGTACATGGTCACGGTCTCCGGCGAGACGGCCGCCACGTGCAGCGGCGGGTGCGGGGTCTGCAGCGGCCTGGGCACCAGCGAGACCTCGGCGCCGGTCTTGTAGAACTTCCCCTCGTGCTGGTACGCCTCCTGCGTCCAGAGCCCGACGATCACCTCCAGCGCCTCGTTGAACCGGTCCCGGGCCTCCGCTAGGTCGATCCCGAACCCCTCGAACTCGAAGCTCTGGTACCCCCGCCCGATCCCCAGATCCAGCCGCCCCCCGGACAGCACGTCGACCTGGGCGGCCTCCTCGGCCACGTGGACGGGGTTGTGCAGCGGCAGCACCACGATGCCGGTGCCGAGGCGCAGGCGGGAGGTGCGGGCGGCGGCGTGGGCGAGCATGGTGAACAGGTTCGGTACGACGCCGTAGTCGCGGAAGTGGTGCTCGGCCAGCCGTACCCCGTCGAACCCCAGCTCCTCGGCCAGCTCCATGAGCTCCAGGTGGTAGTCGTAGACGTCCTTGAAGCTCTGGCCGTCGAAACGGTGGAAGAGGTGGAAGGTCGAGAACTTCATGCGGCGGCCCCTCAACGGTAAACCAAGCGCTCGCTTGGGAGCGTACCACAGCCACCCCGCAACCCCCGCCCGCTTTCGTGCCCGCCCCAATCCTGGTCACCGGCTGGACCGGCGGGACCCCACCCTGAATGGGCCTGCGCGTGGGGGGCGCTTCGCGCGTGTGGGCTTTCGGGGGAAGTGCTTTGCGATCCTGACCAGGCCGCTCGGACTGCGCAACTCGGTCACCAGCACCGCGGCGTACGGTTCGTGGCGTTGCCGTCCCGGCGGTGGATCGGGCGAAAGGGTGGATTCGGATCAACGTCCAGATCCATCCCCGTCACATGGCGCCGTCCCGGTAGAAGCTCAGGCCGGCATGCTCGGGGTCGGTGTAGACCTTCACCGTCCCGTCGGGGTACGCCGCGAACGGCAGGACGACGCCGTCCGGACACGGGTGCAGGAACATCAGGGTCGAACCGACGACGACGAACGAGCGGGCCATCGGCGTGGCACGCTCGGTGCCGTGTTCGGCACGCCACTGGCTCACCCGCTCGGCCGCGCCGGGCTGGTCGGCGACGTTCTCCACCTTCCCGATCAGATCCTCGATGGCCGGACGGTCCAGGATCTCGATCTGCAGGTCCTGCGGTTCTTCCATTGGCGTACTCCTTGGCTCGTTCGACGCGGATGCCGGTCAGTTCTGGATGGCGGCGAAGGCCAGACACGCGAGGACCAGGAACAGGGCGACGGCGACCGTCATCCGGGTCATGTAGGCGTGGCGCACGGTACCTCCGGAAGAGACAGCTCAGACCCAGGCGAAGCGCTCGGTGTGGATACGGTCGATGGGTACGCCGAGCTGCGGGATGGCGGCCTCCATGGCGTCGAGCATCGGGTTCGGGCCGCAGATGAAGTACTGGAAACGCGGGTTGGCGGACGGCAGGTGCCGGCGTAGCGTGTCGGCGGTGATGTGGCCGGTTTCTCCCGTCCAGTCGGGCGGCGGTTGTTCGAGCACGTGGACGACCCGCAGGTTCAGCCGGCCGGTGAGTTCGCCGATCTCCTCGCGGAACGGGACGCTGTCCCAGTCGCGGTGGGCGGAGAACAGCACGACCGGCCGCACATCGCCCCGGTCGGCGAGGGTCCGCAGCATGCTCAGCGCGGGGACGATGCCGACCCCGCCGGCGATCAGGCAGAACCCCGCGCCCTCGTACTGGTCGATGGAGAACACCCCGTGCGGGCCGTCGACGTAGACGGTGGTGCCCGGCTGCACCGCGCTGACGCCGGAGGTGAAGTCTCCGAGCGCCTTGATGGCCACGGCGACCGTGCCACCCGTCTCGGCGCTCTCCGCGCTCTCCGCGCTATCGGCGCTATCGGCGCTGGAGGAGAACGAGAACGGGTGCGAGGTGACCGAGAACGGCGACCGGCCGACCGTGATCCAGGCGAACTGGCCGGGCTGGAAACGCAACCCGTCGTGCCCGTGCGGGCGCAGCACGAGAACCGTGATGCGGCCACGCTCGGGGATCACCTGTTCGACCGCCCACGGACGGCGCCACAACCACAGCGGCCGCAGCACCCGAATCCACAGGAGCAGCCCCACGAACGCGGCCGACATGATCGCCCACAGCACCTGTTTCCACAGGCTGTCGATGTAGTAGTTGACCAGCAGCACGTGAATCAGCGCCGCGACGACCGCGACCGTCGCCATCACCGCGTGCAGTGCCTGCCACACCTCGTACGACAGTCGCAGGCGTCGTCGCCAGACCGAGGTCACCATGAGGATCAGCAGCGCCAGCACCGACAGCACGGCGAACCGCGCCCTCCACGGCAACTCGGTGGGGGAGAAGGCGGCGAACACGCCGGGACCTGACAGCGCCATGTGCGCCACGATGAACGCCAGACCGACGTAACCGATCTCCCGGTGAAACTGGATCACCGCATCCGTGCCGAACGGCTCCGCTATGGCCCGGACCCGCGCGACGAGGGCGAACTCGATCCCGATCAAGGCCAGGCCGACGAACCCGAGGGCAACGGAGAAGTCGGTCCAGAAGCCCTGCCCCGGGCGGTTCACCCCCATCAACGCGAACGCCAGGGGTGCCACGCAGACTCCCAGGAACACGCCGATCCACACGATGCCCTGGGCAGCCGCTCTCATGCCGGACGTCCGGCGGCGCTCAGCGAAGTCGCCGGCACGGGCCACCCCCGGGCCCGCTCCGCGACCGCAGCGAACACCGAACCACCGTCCACACCGCTCACACCCCCGCGATGAGCTGCAACAACATGACGTGCGTACCCGTGCGCACCGTGCCAAAACGATCCCGGGACGGGGGCGCGGCGGTCAGGCTCATTCGGTTCCGTCCTTTCCAGCTGAGGTGCGTACATGTAGGTCGTCGCCCCCGCTGACGCCGTTGCGGGTTTCCCGGGCAGGTCGGTGGCCAGGAGGTCGTCGGTCTCCACGACGATCGCGCCTTTCATCCGCCGGTGCAGGTGACAGGCGTGTTCGGCCAGGTTCTGCTCCATCCTGCCGGGCAGCTCACCTACATCATGGGCGGGGCTCTTCACCAGGTCCATGGGGCTCGATACCCGGATGCCTGTGGCCAACCGGGCTCGTGGTTCTGGACTCGCCTGGTCACACCATCTCCGTTGGACGCGGCGCTGTGCTGCTCCGCCGGACCGGCGACGCCGGTCACGGCGGGGCCCGGTGCCACGATCCGAGGGTGGCGTCAGGGGGCGGCGTCCGTCCAGCCGTGGAGCGCGTGGATCACGTTGGATCCGGCGCCGACGATCCGGTACGGCTTGGCGAAGTCGATCGGGGCCGTTTTCAGCGGGGCGCGGTGGCCGAGGGCGACGGAGATCCGTGCCCCGGAGATCGTGGGCTTGGCCGCCGTCGACACCTGGTCGGTCTTGTTGTCCTTCGCCGCCCAATGGAGGGTCCACGCGTCCTTCGCGCCGGTGAGCGTCAAGGTGGCGGTCTTGCCGTCCTGCTCGACGGAGACGGTCCAGACGCTGCGGCTGCGTACTTCCGAAGGGGCGGTCGTGGGGACGGTGCCGGCCGTGGTGAACTCGGCGGTCGCGCCCTCCTTGCCGCCCCGCACGACGGCGGCCAGGAGATCGGCGTACAGGGGTGGCTTGCCCGCGTTCGGCCCGCCCTGGGCGTCGCCGCTCTTGTCCTTGATGCTCGCGCTCTGGAAGGCCGGTTCGGACGCAGGGGGCGGGGATATGGTGCACTTCAGGTCTGCTCGCGTGGTCTTGCCCAGCTTGATGTGGGCTGTCGTCGAGCACGTCTCATCGCCCACGGCGGTCCGGAGGCGGTAGCCGCCTTGAGGTAACGAGAAGCGGAACCCGCTCTGCTCCGAGCGCTTGCCCGCCACCCGCCGGCCCTTGTCGGTGAAGACCTCGACCAGCCCGGGCTGGTAGCCGTCGGTGGTTGCACTGCCGGGTGAGGGCTTGCCGACGTGAACGATGCCACCGATGAGCAGGCCGGTCTTCGGACCTTGGGGGTTCGCCGACGTGTCGGGGTCGGCGGAGGGGTCGGGGTTCGCGGATGCGTCCGGATCCGGGGACGTGTCGGGGGTGGTGGGGGTGTCGCGAGGCTCGCCGTCCTTGGCGTCCGTCGTGGGGTTCGGTACGGGCTCCGGCGCGGTGGACGGGAGGGTTTCGCCGGCGCGTGACTGGGCCGCCGTGGTGGGCGGTGGGCCGGGCTGGAGCAGGGTCCAGGCCACGGCCGCCGCGATCGCTGCCGCTGCGGCGGCGAGCCCGCCTCCTGCCATCAGCACGCCCCGCCTGGTACGACGTGCGCCTCGCACGCCGGTGGTCCGCTCCCGGCGAGAGCCTTCGCTGGAATCCCCGGCGGTGCCCCGGGAGGCGGACGCGGAGCCCCCAGGTGGGTCGGCGGACGCGGAACCTGGAGGCGCGCCGACGGGTGCGGAGTGCCGACGTGCGCCGGTGGGTGCGGACTGCTGACGTGCGTCGGCGGGTGCGGGGTTCTGCGGTGGGCCGGCAGGCGCGGAACCACGGGGCGAGGAGACAGGCGCGGAGTCCCGGGGTGGGCCGGCGGATGCGGAGTCATGCGGCGGGCCGGCAGATGCGGAGATTCTCGGTGTCGAGGTGGTGCCGCCGTCGGCACCGGAGAGGCTCGCCATCGGCGTGTCCAAGCCGTCCGCGAGGGCACGGGCAGCCGCCGCCAAGGCGGAGGCGCTCGGCCAGCGATCTGCCGGATCCTTGGCCATGGCGCGCATGACGACCTCCCGGACCCCGGCCGGGACGTCGTCGGGCAGCCGAGGCGGCTGTTCGTGCAGGTGCTTGAGCGCGATCGCGACCGCGTTCTCGCCCTCGAACGGCACCCGCCCCGCCAGGCACTCGTACGCGACCACGCCCAGCGCGTACACGTCCATCGCGGGGGTGGGGGCGGAGCCCTCGGCCTGTTCGGGCGCGCAGTAGGTGGCGGTGCCCAGCACGATGCCCGAGGCGGTCAGCTGGAGGCCCTCGGCCGTCCTGGCGATGCCGAAGTCGGTCAGCGCCACCGTCCCGTCGGGCCGGATCATCAGGTTGCCCGGTTTGACGTCCCGGTGCACGACGCCGGCCTCGTGCGAGGCCTGGAGTGCCGCGGCGGCCTGCGCGACCAGCTCCATCGTCGGGCCCGCGGCGACCCGCCCCCGGCGGGACAGCAGCAGGTGCAGCGGCTCGCCGTCGAGGTACTGCATGACCAGGTACGGTGTCCGCCCCCCGGGCATCTCGGCGATCCCGAAGTCGAACACGCCCACCACGCCGGGATGGTCGATGGTGGCCATCGAGCGGGCCTCGGCATGGAACCGGGCCGTGAACTCGGGGTTGTCGGCCAGCGCCGCGCGTACCGTCTTCACCGCCACGACCCGCTCGAGCAGCGTGTCCTGGGCGCGCCAGACCTCGCCGTGCCCGCCGCTGCCGAGCCGCGACAGCAAGCGATACCGGCCCGCCAGCAACATATCCGCACTGATCACGTTAAAGACGACGTTCCGGACAAGCCGTCGGTTCGGCGATCCGCGCCACTAATTGCGCAGCCCCTGGTCGGCGCGCCGCGAGGCGCGCTGCCGATCGCACTCCCGGTGGCGCCACCGGCAGTACCGCCGGGAGCGGCCCCGGCAGTACCCCCGGCAGTACCCCCGGCAGCGCCACCGGCAGCGCCACCGGCAGTGCCGCGGGCCGGTCTCACTCGTGCGTCCTCGCCAGGCCCTCCCGGGCGAGCACCGGCGGCTGGGACGCGCCGCCACCGCCGGCCGAGGGCCGCAGGACCTGGGCGAGCAGCGTCAGCACCACCACCACGCCGGTGATCAGCGCGAACGCGGCCGGATAGGACAGCCCGCCGGCCACCCATCCCGTGACGGCCGGGGCGATCATCCCCGACAGGTACGTGATCGTCGCCACCCCCGTCACCCCCTCGCCAGGGGTGGCCCCGGCGTTGCCCGCCGCCGCGAACACCAGCGGCACGATCACCGCGACCCCCAGCCCGACCAGGGCGAACCCGGCGATGGCCGGCACGGGTGTGCGGGCCGTCACCACGACGACACCCCCGAGCACCGCGACGGCCCCGCCCGTCCGGACGGCCCTGACCGGACCGAGCAGCCGGATGACCCGGTCCCCGAGCAGGCGGGTGCCTGCCATGCAGAACATGAAGATGGTGTAGCCGGCCGCGGCCATGCCGGGGCCGGCGTCGGTGACCTCCGTGATGTAGACGGCCGACCAGTTGGCGCTGGCGCCCTCGGCGAACGTGGCACAGAACCCGACCACCCCGAGCGGCAGGATCGCCCGCGAGGGCAGGGCGAAGCGCCGGGGCGCGGGCGCGTCAGCGGGTGAGTCGTCGGCGTACATGTGGCGCCCGGCCAGCCCGCCCAGGACGAGCAGCACGGCCGAGACGGTCGCGAGGTGCAGCCTGGCGTCCACGCCCGCCTGCGCGGCCACGGTCCCGATGCCGCCCGCCGCCAGGCTGCCCACCGCCCACATGCCGTGCAGGCCGGACATGATCGAGCGGCCGAGGCGGCGTTCGAGGACGACGGCGTGGGCGTTCATCGTGATGTCGGACATGCCGGCGGCCGCGCCGAACAGCAGGAACGCGGCGAACAACCAGATCGGCGACGGCGAGAGCGCGGGCAGGGCCAGCCCGGCACACCACAGCGCGATCAGCACGCGGGTGGCCGCGCGGCTGCCGAAGCGGTAGGCCACCCGGCCGGCCATCGGCATGCCGATGAAGGCGCCGATCGGGGGGCACAGCAGCGCGAGTCCGAGGAGGCGGGGGTCGAGGGCCAGATGGTCCTGGATCCACGGGATCCGCGTGGACAGGCTGCCCGCCACGGCCCCGTGCACGGCGAAGACAGCCGCTATGGCGCGATGATGGCTCATGTCTCGAAACTATCAGGCAGGCTTCCTGATGAAAAGAGCTTTAGGCAGGCTCCCTGCTTATTATGGGTGGATGAAGACCGCGACCCCCGCCATGGCCCGTGCGATCAACGACCGGCTGGCCCTCGACCTGCTGCTGGAGCGCGGGCCGCTGACCGCGCCCCAGCTCCGCACGCTGACCGGGCTGTCCAGGCCGACCGTGTCCGACCTGATCGAGCGGCTCATGGAGGGCGGGCTCGTCGAGGTCACGGGCGAGTCCGGGGAGGATCGGAGGGGGCCGAACGCGCGCCTGTACGGGGTGGTGGCGGGCCGGGCTCATGTGGCGGGGGTGGACCTGCGGCGCGAGACGGTCAACGTCACGGTCGCCGACATCTCGGGCCGGGTCGTCGGGTCGGCCACCAGGGCGGTCGGCGGGGATCTCGTGGATCTGGTCGAAGGCGTGCTGGCCGAGGCCGCGGGGGAGCGGGTGCTCGACACGGTGGTGATCGGCGCGCCTGGGCTGGTGGCCCCGCGTGACGGCGAGCTCGTGTCGTCCAACGACGTGCCCGGGTGGCGGGCCGGGCTGGTGACCTCGTGGCGCGAGCGGCTCGGCGTGCCGGTGATCCTCGAGAACGAGGTCAACCTGGCGGCCATCGCCGAGCTGCGTACCGGTACGGCGCGGGGCAGCGAGGACTTCGTGCTGCTGTGGGTGGACGACGGGGTCGGGGCGGCGGTCGTGCTCGGCGGGCGGGTGCGGCGCGGGGCCTCGGGCGGCGCCGGGGAGATCGGCTTCCTGGAGGTGGACGGCACCGCGTTCTGCAATCTGGTCTCGGACGTGCGCGGGCTCGGCCTCACCGAGTTCGCCGCCCGCGTGGCCAAGGGGGCCTTCGCCTTCGTCACGCTCCTGGATCCCGGGCTCGTGGTGCTCGGCGGTGAGAGCGGGCGCGCGGGCGGCGACGAGCTGGCCGCCGAGGTGGCCGCGCGGCTGCGGGTGCTGTCACCGGCGCCCACCGAGGTGCGCGCCAGCACGGTGGCGGGCAACGCGGTGCTCCAGGGCGCCGTGCTGACCGCCCTCGACCTGACCCGGGACCGCGTTTTCGGCTGAGGGTGAGAGCGCTCTCATCGGGCCGGGGCCACACCAGAGCGGTACGGGGTCAGGCCAGCGCGGCGATGAGGCCGATCGTCAGCGCCGTACGCTCCGGGATGTGCTCCACCAGCACGTGCTCGTGCCGCGCATGAGCCCCGTCCCCCACCGCCCCCATCCCGTCCAGCACCGGCCGCCCCAGCGCCGACACGAAGTTCCCGTCGCTGGCGCCCCCGACCGCGGCCTCGTTCACCAGCCACCCGAACCCGGCCGCCACCTCCTGCGCCTCCTTGAACAGCCGCTGCGAGGCGGGGTTCGGGGTCATGGGCGGCCGGTTCCACTCGCCGGTCGCGGAGACCGTCACGCGCGGGTCCGAGGCCCGCAGCCCGGCGAACACGTCGTCGATCCGCCCCATCTCCGCCGCGTCGGTCACGCGCACGTCGATGCCGCACGCCGCCCGCCCGGCCGCGACGTTGCGCCCCGTGCCGCCGCTGATCAGGCCGACGTTCACGGTCGTGCCGCGCTCGCGCGAACCCACCCCGGCCAGCGTGGTGACGATCTCGGCCAGGGCGTGGATCGCGCTCGCCCCCGCGTACGGATCCAGCCCCGCGTGCGCCTCCACCCCGGTCACGCTCACGTTGAACAGCCCCACGCCCTTGCGCGCGGTCTTCAGCGCGCCGTCCATGGACGCCTCGAACACCAGCGTCGCCAGCGCGTCCTCGCTGGCCGCCTCGATGTGCTCGCGCGAGGCCGGGCTGCCGAGCTCCTCGTCCCCGTTGAACAGGAACCGCACGCTCGGATGCGGCAGCCCCAGCTCCCGCAGCCCGCGCAGCGCCCAGATCGACTGCACGAGCCCCGCCTTCATGTCGAACACGCCCGGCCCCGTCGCCTTGCCCTCGACCACCGCGAACGGCCAGCCCAGCAGCGTCCCCGTCGGCCAGACGGTGTCGTAGTGGCTGAGCAGGAGCACCGTGCCGGGCGCGGTGCCCCGGTAGGTCAGCTCCAGGACGTCGCCGTGCTGCCCGCCCTCGTGCAGGATCTCGTCGTCCGGCGTACCGAGGTGCCCGACCGCCCTGCCCCGGATCGCCCGTAGCCCCTTGACCAGCATGGCCTTGTCGTAGCTGTGGGTCTCCAGCTCCACCACGGCCCTGAGGTCGTCGAGCATGGCCGGCAGGGCCTGCCGGGCCCAGTCGGTGATCAACACGAGAATCCTTCCACCGGTGTTCAGGGAACGGCCGCTCCGGGGTCGCGCGGCAGCACGAAACCGGGCGGGACGTCCGGCAGCGCACTCACCGGCTCGCCTCCCTCCCGCATTTCGGTCACCCATTACATGCGGTCAGTAAACGATCTGACAAGTGGGAGCCGGCGCCGGGGAAAGGATTCTCGGCCCGTTTTCAAGCGGTGGCCACGGGTTCGCGGAGCGGCAGGCGTACCTCGAACCAGGTCTCGCCGGGCACCGAGCGGACCTTGATCTCGCCCCCGTGCCGGCCGGCCACGATCCGGTAGGAGATGTCGAGCCCGAGGCCCGTGCCCTCGCCCACGCTCTTCGTGGTGAAGAACGGCTCGAAGATCCGGTCCTTGATCGCCTCCGCCACGCCGGGGCCGGTGTCGCCGATCTCGACGATGGCCTCGTCCTCGTCGTGCGCGGTGCGGATGGTCAGCGTGCCCTCCTGCCCCATCGCGTCGAGCGCGTTGTGGATCAGGTTCGTCCATACCTGGTTGAGCTCGCCCGCGTAGCAGGGGATGTCCGGCAGTGTGCGGTCGTAGTCGGTGACCACGGTGATGCCGGGCGGCACCTTGCCGCGGAAGATCGCGACCGTGCTGTCGAGCAGCTCGTGCACGTCCACCTGCTGGAACGGCGCCCGGTCCATCTGTGAATATTGCTTGGCCGAGCGGATCAGCGTGGTGATGCGCTCGGTCGCCTCGGTCACCTCGTTGAGCATCTGCGAGATCTCGATGGCCTCGGCCAGCCAGTGCAGCGCCGCCGGGGTGTGCTCCTCGCCCACCTTGTTACGGATCTTCTGCAGGTAGGCGTTGTTGAAGCGGGCGTTGACCAGCGCGGGGGCCAGCTCCCACGCGTCCTCGACACCGAGCTCCTCCAGCGCCTCGCCGAGCTCGTCCTCGGCGTCGGAGATCTCCAGCGGCGAGCGCTGCTCCTGGTTGCCCAGGTTGCTCGTGCACGCCTCCTGCGCCTCGATCAGCGCGCGCAGCTTCTCCGGCGGGATGCCGTCCTCGGCGAGCTGGGCGAGCTGGATGCGGGAGGTCTTGATCAGCGAGCGCAGCTCGCTCACCGCACGCACGGCCGCCGCGGCCGGGTTGTTCAGCTCGTGCGTGAGCCCGGCCGTGATCGTGCCGAGCGCGGTCAGCCGCTGCCGCCGGTCGATGATCTCCCGCTGCATCCGCCCGCCGGACAGCAGCCCGTCGAGCAGGTGCATCGCCATCGGGAACCACTCGGCCACGATGTAGGCGAACTTCTTGGCCGGCAGCATGAACATCCGCGACGGGGCGGTGGCGCGCAGCGTGTGCTGGTAGGTCTCCGGCGCCCGGTCGCCCAGGTAGGCCGAGGTGGCACCGCCGTAGACGCCGGGCTGCGAGGTGCGGGGCATGGCCACGGTGCCGGCGCTGACCGTCTCGCTGATCATCTGCACCTCGCCCTCGATCAGCACGGCGAAGCACTCGGCCGGCTCGCCCTGGCACACGATGTTCTCGTCCTGGCCGTACGTCTGCACCCGCCCGCTACCGGCCAGCTTGGTGAGCTGCTCGTCCGTGAGCCGCTCGAACAGGAACAACTTGCGCAGCTCGTCTATGTCGATCGTCATCTGGTCGGTCATTGCTTCTCCAAGTAACGGTGCACGAACGCGACGGCCATCGCGCCCTCGCCGACGGCGGAGGCCACCCTCTTGATCGATTCAGCGCGGACGTCGCCCGCCGCCAGCACCCCGGGCACGTTCGTCTCCAGGAAGTACGGCTCGCGCCGCAGCGGCCAGTTGCGCGGCCGCCGCCCGCCCTGCACCAGGTCGGGCCCGGTCAGCACGAACCCGCGCGCGTCCCGCTCGATCGTCTCGCCCAGCCACGAGGTGTACGGCTCCGCCCCGATGAACACGAACAGCCACTGCGCGTCGACCGTGCGCTCCTCGCCCTTCGTGGACAGCGTCAGCCGCTCCAGATGGGTGTCGCCCGCACCGCCCACGACCTGCGTCTGGACGTGCACCTCGATGTTGGGGATCGCGGCGATCTGCTCGATGAGGTAGTGAGACATGGACTTCTCCAAACCATCACTCCTCACCAACAAGTGGACCTTGCTCGCGAATCCCGACAGGTAGACCGCCGCCTGGCCCGCCGAGTTGGCCGCCCCCACGATGAACACCTCGGTGTCCCGGCAGGCGGGCGCCTCGGTCAGGGCCGCGCCGTAGAAGACGCCCCGGCCGACGAACTCGTCCAGCCCCGGCGCCTCCAGCCGCCGGTAGGTCACGCCGGTGGCCAGGATCACCGCGTGCGCCGCGATCTCCCCGCCGTCCTTGAACCCGACCACCCGCGCCTGGCCGCGCGGCTCCAGGCTGATCACCTTGCGCGCGGTCAGCAGCTCCGCACCGAACTTCAGCGCCTGCCTGCGCGCCCGGTCGGCGAGCTGCTGGCCGGAGACGCCGTCGGGGAAGCCCAGGTAGTTCTCGATCCGGGAGCTCTGGCCCGCCTGCCCGCCCGACGAGTACGCCTCGACGAGCACGGTGTTCAGTCCCTCGGAGGCCCCGTAGACGGCCGCGCCCAGCCCGGCCGGCCCGCCGCCCACCACGATCAGGTCGTAGAAGTCGGTGGCCGGGGTCGTGGACAGCCCCACCGCCGTGGCCAGCGTCGCCTGGTCGGGCGACTCCAGCGTGACGCCGTCGGCGGTCACCACCAGCGGCAGGTGGCAGTTCTCGCCCGCCGCCTTCACCAGTTGAGCCCCCTCCGGGTCCTCCGCCAGCAGCCAGTGGTACGGCACGTGGTTGCGGGCCAGGAAGTCGCGCACCTTGTAGGACGGCGCCGACCACCGGTCGCCCACCACCCGCAACTGGGCCCGCTCCACCCGGTCGGTCCGCAACCAGGCGTCCAGCTGCCCGTCGATCACCGGGTAGAACTTCTCCTCCGGCGGATCCCACGGCTTGAGCAGGTAGTGGTCCAGGTCCACCACGTTGATCGCCTGAATCGCGGCGTCGGTGTCGGCATAGGCGGTCAGCAACACCCGGCGCGCGAACGGATACATGTCCATGGCGGCCTCGAGGAACTGCACGCCGTTCATCTGGGGCATGCGGTAGTCGGCCAGGATCGCCGCCACCTCGTCGCCCCGCAACCGCATCTCCTTCACCGCGTCGATGCCGGCTCTGGCCGTCTCCGCGCGTACGATCCGGTATTCCTGCCCATATCGGCGTCTGAGGTCGCGGGCGACCGCCCGCGAGACGCCTGGATCGTCATCCACCGTCACGATGACCGGCTTGTCCATGCCCATCGCCCTTTCCATGGTTCCCCTAACAGGAAGGATGTCATGTACGCCGGTGTGGGTGAGCACGCGCTCATATCATGGGCGGATGGGCACACGCGATCGCATCATCGACGCCGCTGAGCAGGCGATTCACGAGTTCGGCATCGCGGGGGCCACGACGAAACGCATCGCCCACCAGGCAGGGTGCTCGGAGGCGCTGCTCTACAAGCACTTCGCGAGCAAGGAGGCGCTCCTCCTCGCGGTGCTGCTGGAGCGGATGCCCGCGCTCGGCCCCGCGCTGACGCGGTTGCGGCAGAGCGTGGGGCAGGAGGACGTGACCGCCAACTTCAGCACGTTCACGATCATGGCCCTGGAGTTCTACACCAGGGCCGCGGCCATCGGCGGCGGCGTGCTGGGGGACCCCCCGCTCCTGGAGGGGTTCAGGAACATGCTGGCCAAGGCCGGCGCCGGGCCCCACCTGCCGGTCCATGCGCTGGCCGAGATCGTGCGCGAGGAGCAGGGCCGGGGCCGGATCGACGCGGGCATCGACGCGGACGCCGCCGCCTCCCTGCTGATGGGCGCCTGCTTCCACCGGGCCAACCTGTCGCACTACGTGATGTTGCCCGAGGACGACGAGACCTGGGCGGCCACGGTCGTGCGCACCCTCCTCAGGCGATGACGCGGCTCTCCCCGCCGTCCACCAGGATCGAGACCCCGTTCACGAACGAGGCCCGCTCGCTGGCCAGGAACGCCACCACGTCCCCCACCTCCTCGGGCCGCCCGATCCGGCCGACCGGCACCGACTCGCCCCGCTGCAGCAGCGCGTCCTCGCCGCCCGCGGTCTCCCGCAGCCGCTCGGTCTCGATCGGGCCCGGCATCACGTTGTTGACCCGCACACCGTCGCGGCCGGCCTCGCGGGCCAGCGTGCGCACGAGGCCGGCCACGGCCGAGCGGGTGGCGTTGGACAGCACCAGGCCGTCGAGCGCCTCGCGGGCCGACCTGCTGGTGATCGTGACGATCCGGCCCCAGCCGCGCGAGCGCATCTCCGGCAGCACCGCGTGCACCAGGCGCACGGTGCCGAGGAGGTTGCGCTGCACGGCCACGTCCCAGGCGTCGAGGCCGAGCTCGTCGAAGCGGCCGGGCGGTGGCCCGCCCGCGTTGGCCACGAGGATGTCGATCGGGCCGAGCACGTCGCGCGTCTCCTCGGCCACCCGCCGGGCGGCGGCCGGGTCCTCCACGTCGGCCAGCACGGCGTGCACGACCTTGCCGAACTCCTGCAGCTCCACCACCGCGTCCGCGAGCTTCTCCGGGTCGCGGGCGCTGACGCAGACGTCGCAGCCCTCCCGCGCGAGGCTCTTGGCCGCGGCGAGCCCGATGCCCGCGCTGCCTCCGGTGACGAGGGCGACCTTGCCCGAGATGCCGAGATCCATAGGGGCGACTATAGATTGTGGGGGCCGCGGATCTCAGCCTCGGCTCACGTGTGTGAGCTTGTCGGGGTTGAGCACGGCGTAGATCCCGGAGATGCGGCCGTCACGGACGTCGATCAGGACGAGTTGCCGCAGGCCCTCGTCGATCCGCGAGAAGACCGCGGGCGTGCCGTTGACGTCGAGCATCCGCGAATCCGTGACCCGGTAGCGCTCCACCAGGCCCTCCAGGAGCCGCAACACCTTCTCCCGGCCGATGATCGGCCGCAGCGCCGCGCGGACCCGGCCGCCGCCGTCGTTGTAGGACACGACGTCCTCGTGGAGCAGCTCGGTGAGCGCGGCCAGGTCGCCCCTCTGCGCCGCCCGCATGAAGCTCACCAGCAGTTTCGCGTGCTCCTCGGTGGACGGCCGGAACCGGTCGCGCCCCTGGGCCAGCCTGACGGAGGCCCGGTGGTGCATCTGCCTGGCGTTGGCCACGGAGGCGCCGACGATCTCCGCGATCTCGTCGTACGGCAGCTCGAACGCCTCGCGCAGCACGAACACCGCCCGCTCCGGCGGCGAGAGCCGCTCCATCATGTACAGGGTCGCGTACGAGACCGTGTCCCGCAGCTCGGCCGTGTCCAGCGGCCCCGCCTCGGAGGTCATGACCGGCTCGGGCAGCCACGGCCCCGTGTAGGCCTCCCGCTTGACCCGCGCGGAGCGGAGCTGGTCGAGCGCCAGCCGCGAGACCACGGTCACCAGGAACGCCCGCGGCTCCCTGACCGCGCCCCTGTCGGTGCCCTCCCAGCGCAGCCAGGCCTCCTGTACGACGTCCTCCGCGTCCCACATGCTGCCGAGCAGCCGGTAGGCCAGACCGAGCAGCATCGGGCGACATTCCTCGAAGTCCTCCACGACCGGCATCATGCCCGCCCGCCGAAGAACGAGGTGTGCCGGGGGCCGCCAACCGCGGCACCAGCCCGCCCACCCCCATCGCCGCAGCGGCGCCTCCTCGTCGGCCGGCCCCGGCGCCGGGGTAGGACCGCCCCACTGCCCGTACGGTCGCGAGGTGACCGAGCATGGGTAGAAATGTCGCGATAAGCGTGATGAGCTTGGCAAGTGGCGAGAAATCTGATCCTGTCAGGAGGCCCCTTCCACGACTTCGCCGCCACGTCGGCCGCGCTCGCGGAGGCGTTCGCCGAGGTGGGGATCGAGTCGGAGATCACCGAGGACATCGCGGGCGCGCTGAGCGAGCCGTCGGAGGTCCAGCTCATCACGGTCAACGCGCTGCGCTGGCAGATGACCCAGGACCGCTTCGCCGACCTGCGTGACGAGTGGCGCTTCGCCTTACCGGCCGGGGCGCGTACGACTCTCCTCGACCACCTCGACCGGGGTGGCGGGCTGCTGTGCATGCACTCGGCGTCGATCTGCTTCGACGACTGGCAGGGCTGGCCGCGCGTCCTGGGCGGCTGCTGGACCTGGCCCAAGTCCCACCACCCGCCGCTGGGCTGGACGGGGGTGCGGGTGCACGGGACGCATCCGGTGGTGGAGGGCCTGCGGGACTTCGACGTGGTGGACGAGGTCTACAGCGACCTTGACGTGCTGCCCGACGTCGAGCCGCTGGCCTCGTCGAACGGCCAGCCGCTGATCTGGGCGCGGCCGGTGCGGCGCGGGCGGGTGTTCTACGACGCGCTGGGGCACGACACGAGGTCGTACGACAACGAGATCCACCGGACGTTGCTCCAGCGGGCGGCGCTGTGGCTGCTGAAGCGGCCGGTGACGATCAGGGAGTAGCGGACCACTCGCTCCACCTGGTCACCTCGACGACGATCACGGGGCCATCGGGCCGGCGCTCGCGGTATTGCCGGTATTTGGCCGCCAGCAGGTCGAGCGCCGCGTCCCGCCCGTCCTCCAGGACGAAGGCCCGGCCGTCGGCGCGCACCCACCACAACCGCGTCCAGTCGTCCTCGTAGTGGTCGGCCAGCACGCTGACGGCCGGGTTCGCCCGGATGTCGCGCAGCCGGCTGAGGTCGGTGGTCGTCTTGGGCTTGTGATCGACGGCCGTCACCACCGTGTCGCCGTCCAGGGCGAACGTGATGGGCACCACGCGTGGCGTGCCGTCGGGAGCGAGCCTGGCCAGGCGCGCCACCCGCTGCGCGGCGAACCTCGCCCGCGCCGGACCGGTGTGGAAGTCGACCCCCATGCCCGCCATGATCGCACTGCCGGCGTGTCCGGAACCTACAAGACCGGCCCGCGGCGATCCGGGCACGATGACTGCATGAACGTGAACCTTTCCGCAGTCCCCGGCTTCATGGCCGGGCACGCACGCATCCTGGACCGCCGCCGCTACGAGCTGCTCATGGGAGAGGGCGACGCGGCCGGCGCGCTGGCCGCCCTGGACGGCTACCGCAACCCGGACGGCGGCTACGGCTGGGGCCTGGAACCCGACCTGCGCTCCCCCGAGAGCCAGCCCGGTTCGGCGCTGCACGCCTTCGAGGTGTTCGAGGAGATCGCCCCGGTGAACTCGCCGCACGCCGCGGCCCTGTGCGACTGGCTGGACACGGTGACGCTGCCCGACGGCGGGCTGCCGTTCTCGCTGCCGCTCACGGTCCCCACCGCGACCGCGACCTGGTGGGCGGGGGGCGCCGCCGACACCTCGTCCCTGCAGATCACCGCCATCACGGCGGCGGTCGCCCACCGCGTCGCGGTCCACGACCCGGCCGTGGCCGGGCACCCGTGGCTGGAGAAGGCCACGCGCTACTGCCTCGACACGATCGCGGCGCTGAAGGAGATGCCGCACGCGTACGTGCTGTCGTTCGCCGTGCACTTCCTCGACGCCGTGTACGACCGCCACCCCCGCGCCGCCGACCTGCTCAAGCGGCTCGGCGCCTACATCCCCGAGGACGGGCGGGTGCCCGTCGAGGGTGGCACCGAGAACGAGGCGCTGCGGCCCCTCGACATCGCGCCCCACCCCGGGCGGCCGACCCGAGAGCTGTTCGATCCCGAGGTGATCGCGGCCGACCTCGTACGGCTGGCGGGGGAGCAGCAGGACGACGGCGGGTGGACCGTGGACTACGCGCGGTTCTCGCCCGCCGGCTCGCTGGAGTGGCGCGGCGCCGTCACGGTCAAGACGGTCTCGATCCTGCGCGCGAACGGGCTGGTCTAGGACGTGAGGCGGCGGGCCGACTCCGACTCCTGGGCCATCCGGCGCAGCGTGTCGAACGCCCGGCCGTACAGGACGGTGCCGAGCACCAGGGCCTCCACGGCCGCGTCGCGCGGGCCGTCGAACGGGATGGTGCCCATCTCCACCTCGGCGACCAGCTTCCGCGCCAGCTCGGCGTACGGCGCCAGGTCGACCGGCACGCCGAGCTGGCGCATCCGGACCAGGGTCTGGGCCAGCTCGTCGCGGGTGGGCGCGGTGGGGTGGATGTCCCAGCCCAGGTCCGCGATGAAGCCGTCCACCTCGGCGCGGGCGGCCTGCCACTCCTCGCCGGGCTCCGGTTCCACGGCCGGGCTCAGCGCGTAGTGGGCCGTCCCGAGCATCTCGTGCGTCGGCAGCGACTCGTCCTCCACGGCCGCGACGACCTTCTTGATCGAGGCCACGGAGAGCCTGCCCACCTCGAGCATGGCCCGGATCAGGCGGAGCCTGCGCAGGTGCGACTCGTCGTACTCGGCCCTGGTCGCGGCCGTCTGCCGGCCCTGGTGCAGCATGCCCTCGCGCAGGTAGTACTTGATCGTCGGGATGGCCACGCCGGACTTGGCGCTGAGTTCGGAGATGCGCATCGTTAGATAATAGAGCTATCCAGAGCGGGCCAGATGCCGGGCCGCGCTCACGAGCTCCTGCACGTCGGCCTGGCGGTTCCAGAGGAAGACCACCTCAAGGGGCGGCACGTCCTCCTTCACCGGGACGAACACCAGGGTGTCCGGCACCGTGGTGCCCTCATGCACGCACAAAGCGTAGCCCGCGCCCTCCTCCACCATGTTGATGACCAGGTCGTGGGTGGCCGCCGACGGGCCGAGCCGGGGGTGGAGGCGGTGGCGGACGAAGCCCTCCAGGAACCGGCGGGCGCCGGACACGGCGTCGGACTCCGGCATGAGCAGCGGCTCGCCCGCCAGGTCGGACAGCGACACCGCCTCGTGCGCCGCCAGGTGGTGCTCCCGGTGCAGCAGCGCGCGTACCGGGTAGCGGTGGATGAGCATCCGGGCCACGCCCCTGGGCAGGGAGCCGGGCGCGTACCCGAGCCCCGCCTGCAGGGCGCCGTCCGCGATCGAGACGATCTGCTCGGCCGTGCCCATCGGGGCCACCCGCAGGTGGCCGCTGTGGAGCTGGGACAGCAGCCGGGCGACCACGTCGGCCAGGCCGTCGGCCACGCCCAGGCGGGCGGTCTCGGCCGTGCTCCTGGCGGCCGCCACGGCGCGTTCGAAGGCGTCGACGGCCACGGTGGCCTGGGCCAGGAACGCCTCGCCCGCCTCGGTGAGCTGCACGCCGCTCGACGAGCGGCTGAACAGCTCGACGCCGATCTCCTTCTCCAGGGCCCTCAACTGCTCCGACAGCGTGGGCTGAGCGATGTGCAGCGCGGCGGCGGCCCGGCGGAGGCTGCCCGCCCGTGCGATCGCCATGGCGTACCGGACGTAGCGTAAATCCATCGCTCACCTCGGGCTTGATGATGATGGGCTATCGGGAGATCGCACCTCTGTATTACAAGAGGGGACAGCTCCCGTGAAGGTTCTCAGTCACCTGATTCCTGGCGGGACGGCGTAACCCGCTGGTCACGCCGGATTTCCCGGACATCGAGCCGCCTGCGAGCGAGTGGCTTGGGACGGAAGATGCCGCCATTACGGTCTTCCGGAAAGCCCGCGCGGGGGTGGCCGGGTGATTCTGCCGAGCAAGCGCTTGCCTCGTATAGTGAGATCGCGAGAGTGCGGGCGAGCGGAGGAGGCGGCATGCAGCCGTTCGCGGGGCGGGCCGCCCTGGCCGGGATCGGCATGACGGCCCTGAGCAGGGAGTCCGGGCGCTCCGAGCTGGAGCTGGCGGTCGAGGCGGGCCGGGCGGCGTGCGCGGACGCCGGGATCGCCCCGAGCGAGGTGGACTGCGTGCTCAGCTACCACCTGAACGACTCCGCGCCCGTCGCGCAGGTCGCCCGTGCGCTGGGGATCGAACGGCTCGGCTGGCACAACGACATCGCCGGGGGCGGCACGCAGGCGGCGTCGATCCTGGGGGACGCGGCCATGCTCATCCACGCCGGCCTGGCACGAAATATCTTGATTTATCGGGCGCTCAACGGCCGCTCCGGCAAGCGCATGAACACCGTCTCCACCGGCCCGCAGGAACGCTTCACCTACGGCCTCGCCGGGCCCGTCCCGCTGTTCGCCCTGGCCGCCACCCGCTACCTGCACGACACCGGGCTCACGGCCGAGCACCTGCACGCCGTCGTCGCCCAGTCCAGGGACAACGCCAAGGCCAACCCCCGGGCCCTGCGCCGCGAGCCGCTCGCCCTGGCCGACTACCTCGCCAGGCCGTACGTCTGCACCCCGCTCCGCACGGTGGACTGCTGTCAGGAGACCGACGGGGCCTGTGCCCTGCTGGTCAGCGGGGTGATCGACGGGCCACGCGTGCGGGCGGTGGTACGCGGGGGAGGCCCGGGCTGCTCCTCGATGGACCGGGCGCCCGACGTCACGGCGATCTTCTCGGCGTACGTGGCGCCCATGCTGTGGGAGGCGTCCGGGATGCGGGCGTCCGACGTGGACGTGGTGCTGGCGTACGACGCGTACTCGTGGCTGGTGCCCCGGCAGCTGGAGGACTTCGGGCTGGTCGGGCGGGGGGAACTGGGGGCGTACCTGCTGGAGCGCCGGCACGCCTGGGTGAACCCGCACGGCGGCCTGCTGTCCGAGGGCTACGTGCACGGGCTGAACAACGTGGCCCAGGCCGTCCGGGAGCTGCGGGCAGGGCGCGAGGCGGCGCTGGTGACGGGGTTCGGTGGCAGCTACGGGAGCGCGGCCCTGCTCACGCGGTGAGCGGTGGCGGTGGTCAGGTGGCGGGGCGGACGAAGCGCGGGTGGCGTGCCTGCGACTCTCGCGGATCCAGGAACGGGCGCGCCGCCAGCCAGGCCGCCGCGCCCGCCGGGTCGCCCGCCACGGCTGGTGAGGCCCCCTCCAGCAGGCCCTGTACGGCCTCCCGTACGGGGCCCTCCGCCGTGAGCACGCTGCCGGCGAGCACGATCGGCAGCCCCGGCTCGTGCACCTCGGAGACGGTCCGGACCAGGTGCGACGCGGCCTCGGCGACGATGGACACCGCCGTCGGGTCGCCGCCCCGGGCGGCCCGGCTCACCAGCGGCGCCAGCTCGGCCAGCGCCAGCGGCGGCCGCGCGT
>NZ_JBFANM010000076.1:0-55462 GCF_040674815.1 Nonomuraea sp. NPDC049709 | reverse complement strand
GGGCGTACGCCCGCGCCCTCGACGGCAGCCGCTCCGACTCCCGCCCGAGCAGCAACCGCCACCGATCCCCCGGCGCCAGCCGCCGCGCGTCATCGGCCCGCGCCGATGGGGCGGACACCGGATCCGCGATCTCGGCGGCCGAGGTCTCCGGCGCACCGGAGCCGGACAGCCCCAGCGAGCGCAGGACGGCCAGTCCGGCGGAGTCTGCGGCCGTCCACAGGCCGATCAGCTCGGGGGGCGCGGCCAGCGCCAGGTCGAGCCGGTCGCCGAGCCGTTCGGACACGGTGTCCAGCAGCCGCGTGCGCGCAGCGGGAGCGAGCGTGTCGAAGCCGCCGCGCAACGCGGGCAGCCGGTCGAGGAACTGCTGGTCGGCGAGGTCGTCGATGCGGTCCATGAGCGGGCCGAGAGCCGCCGGGGCGGACTCGAGGAGCGGGCCGGCCGCCGTCAGCACGCCGGTCAGCAGGCGGCTCAGCCGGCGGCGGCCCTCAGGACCGGTGGCGTTGTCGATCCAGCCGGCCGCGCGGGCGCCGAGCGTGTCGGCGCCGTCGAGGTCGAGCAGGACCCGGGCGGCCAGCGCCGCGCCCTGCATGAGCGGCGCCGCCGTCCGCGCGAGCTCGCCCAGCGCGTCGTTCATCCGCAGCCCCAGCCGCTCCTCACCGACCCGGGTGGCGAGCGCGACCAGCGCGAACGCGTCCTCGGGCAGGTCACTGCCCGCCAGGCCCGGCAGTGCGCGCACCGCGGCCTCGAGCAGCGTGCCGGCCAGCTCGGCGGCCTGTCCGCGGCCCTCCGGCGTGGTGCCGGGCAGGTGCTCGCGGCGCAGCGCCTCCAGCAGGTCGAGAGCGTCGAGCAGCTCGGCGAGCGTGGCGGTGGCGGGCAGCGCGACAGCCGCGTCGGCGAGCCGGTCCGCGACCAGCTCGGGCAGGTCGCACCGGGCCGCCGCGCGGAGGCCGTCGAGAATCAGCCGGCAGGTGGGCCCGCCCTCCGCGGACTCTCTCCGGTACGCCTCCCGCAACGTGCCGGCCGCGGCCTGTTCCAGGGTCACACCGCGTACGCCCGCCAGGTCCAGCAGCGCCGGGACCGCCGGTGTCCAGGAGAGGCGCCACCTGGTGCCGAGCGCGGCGGCGTCCCCCGTCCCGGCCACGTCGACCGGCTCGCCGTACGGGACGCCGCAGACCTGCAGCCGCTGCAGCAGGACCTCGCGGCGCGCGTCGAGGTCGGAGCGGAGCGGGTCGAGGCGCACTTCCCGCCGGTCCGGGTTGTCCGGGCCGGGCAGCCGCAGCGCGGCCAGCTCGGCTTCGACCGCCGGCCCGAGCCCGGAACGCGGGGTGCCCGGGGCGGTACGGCCGCGTACCGTACCGACGAGGACGGTCTCGAGCGCCTGCGCGAGTGCCCGGCCACGGCCGAGCGGCTCGCCCTGCCCGAGCACCGTCGTCACCGCTTCCAGCAACTCCCCCCGCCCGGGAGCGGGCAGACCGCGCAACCGCGCCAGGTCGCAGGCCAGGCGCAGCGTCTCGACGGCCTCCCCGGTGCCTGCGGTATGACCGGCGGCACGCATCTCCCGGCACAGGTCGGTGATCGCCCGCGCGGCACCGTCCCGCACCCGCTCCGGATCCCCTCCGGCCTCGAACACCGCCTGCTGCCACCGGGGATCCCGGATGCCCGCGGGGTATCCGGAACGGGAATCGAGCAGGTCGAAGGCGTAGGGAACGAGCGAGGTGACGGGCCGCTCCCCGGGGCCCGCGCTGACCGGTCCAGCGGCCGATCCCCGCTCCGCAGCGCCGTCGCCGACCAGGGCGGGGGCGTGGAAGGCACCGACCACGGCCGCGACCCGGCGCCCGCCGGCGGCGGCCTCGGCGAGGACGCGGCGCATGTGTGCTTCACGCGCCAGGTCCCGGGCGGGCACGCCACCCGCCGCCTCGGCATCCCGCCTCAGCGCCCATCCGACGCCGAGCGCGGCCCGGCGCACGGCTTCCGGCTCGCATCCGGGCGCCAGCACCTCGACGGCCCGATCCCACATGTCGTCGCCTTCACGCCCGGTCGCGGAGTCCGCCAGCGCCTCAGCGAACGCCCGCCGCCGCCCCCCGACCGCACCGGCAGACCCACGCCCCGAATCCGAGGCCCGGTCCAGATGCAGGGCGCGGTCCGGATCCAGGGCGCCGTCCGAATCCAGGGCGCCGTCCGGATGCGGGACCCGGTCCAGGTCCGCGTCCGGGGCCGAGCGCGGGCTCGGGTCTGGGGCCGGGCTCGGGTCTGGGGTGTGCCAGCCTGCGTCGGACAGCGGCAGGTCGCAGCACAACACCTCCGCCCCACGCTTCCAGGCCCACCGGATGGCCACCAGCTCCGGCGAGAAGTCCGCGAACGGGTAGAACCCGAGCCCGCCCGCCCCACCGGCCCCCGCCAGCGCGACCGGTGCCTGGGTCGCCGGGTCGGCGAGGTGTTCCAGCCACGGCTGGAAGTCCACCGGCAGCTCGACGCACACCACCTCGGCGTCCGCCGCGTCCAGCAGCGCGGGCAGGACCGCCGCCAGGGCGGGGCTGTGGTGCCGGACACCCAGCAGGTACGGCCGCCGCGCCCCGGCCAGCTCGGCCACCACCCGCCGAGGATCGCCGAGAGAGCCGTCCACCCCCCGGAGCTCCCCAGGCGAGCCGTCCACCCCCCGGAGCTCCCCAGGCGAGCCGTCCACCCCCCGGAGCTCCCCAGGCGAGCCGTCCACCTCCCGGAGCTCCCCAGGCGAGCCGTCCACCTCCCGGAGCTCCCCGGGAGAGTCGTTCTTCGGGCTCAACGGAGGTTCTCCCGCAGGTCCCACAGACGGCGCCACATCGCGGCGCCGTCCTCGGCGCGGCGGCGCACCGGTCCGTCCCAGTAGCCGAGCAACCGCCCGTGATCAGCCGGATCGTCCTTGCGCACGACGCCCAGCAGGTGCCCGGGCACCAGGTCGAGCACGTCGCCCGCGGGCAGGTACGCGGCCGCCACCCCCAGCGAGGCGGCCACCTGCACCGCCTCCGCCGTGGACATCACCGTGCCGGGCCGCTCGACGTCCCAGCCCTCGTCCGACCGCCCGGAACGCAGGTCGCGGAAGACGGTGACCAGCGCCTCCAGCACCGCGTCGTCCACCCCGAACGCCGCTCCCGCCCGGTGCACCACCGCCGTCGCCTGCCGGCGCACCAGCGCCGTCTCCGCCGCCGCGTCCACGATGGGCCCGACGGTCTCGAAGTTGAAGCGCCGCTTCAGGGCGGCCGACATCTCCGACACCCCGCGGTCCCGGAGGTTGGCCGTGGCGATCACGGTGAAGCCGGGCGCCGCCGCCACCTGGGCGTCCTCGCTCCCGGACAGCTCGGGCACGCTGACCCGCCGGTCGGACAGGATCGACACCAGGGCGTCCTGCACCTCGGGCAGGCAGCGGGTGATCTCCTCGACCCTGGCCACGCGGCCGGATCGCATGGCGGTGAGCACCGGGGAGTCCACCAGCGCCGCCCGGCTCGGGCCCTGGGCCAGCAGCAGGGCGTAGTTCCAGCCGTAGCGGAAGGCGTCCTCGGTCGTGCCCGCGGTGCCTTGTACGGTGAGCGCGCTGGTGCCGCACACAGCAGCGGCCAGCAGCTCCGACAGCATCGACTTGGCCGTGCCGGGCTCGCCGACGAGCAGCAGCCCGCGCTCTCCGGCGAGCGTCACCACGCACCGCTCCACGAGCGCCCGCTCCCCGACGAACTTGGCCTCCACCTTCATCCGCGCCGGGACACCGCCACTCTCGGGAACCCCCGCCGCGGCGCCGCCGCCTTCCGGAGCTGCGCCGCTCCCGTCCGCCGAGGCCGCGGCGCCGCCCCGCCGGTCCTTCGGCAGTTCCAGCGACTGGTCGCCGCTGCCGCAGATGAACGTCACCACCGCGCGCGGCGTCAACCGCCACCCCGGCGGCCGGGGCCCGTCGTCGTAGGCGGCGAGGAAGGCCAGCTCGGCCGAGTGCCGCTCCTCGGCCGGGAGCACCTGTCGGGCCGGGGCGCCCGCCACCTGGTCTTGAGTCATGGTCATGGGAGAGAAGTCCTTAAGGGGTGATGGGGGTTCAGCGGCGCCGGGCGCCACGTCCGACCTTGAGCTCCTCGAACCGGGGCAGGTCGCCGTCACGCACCCGCCGCCACGCCGTGGCGTAAAGAGCGGCGGCGGGCTCGATCGGCACCAGCGGCGCGCCGGGGCACTGCTGGAACATGGCGAGCTTCCACAGCTCCACGGGCAGGCTGGGAGCGGTGAGCTCGGCCCAGCCGCCGGGCAGGAACAGCCCGCGCCCCGCCCGGCTCCGCCCGGCCGCCACGACGAGGTCGGTCTCGGCCAGCTCGGCGCGGGCGGCCTTGAGCCGGGCGGGCTTCCATCCGGTCCACCTGGCGACGTTGCGGTCGGTCGGGTCGGGCATCGCCAGCAACATCAGGTAGACGGCCGCCGCGTCCCCGCCCAACCCATGGGTGGCGGCCACCTCGGCGACCAGGTCGGGCACGGATCGCGTGGGGTCCTGCGGCCACCACAGGCCCTCGGCGTCCCGCGATCCCGACACGGGGTCACCGGGGTCGGTGAGGAGAGCGGCGAAGCGCGGGTCGCGCGCCACGCGCAGGGCGACCTCCGCGGGGAACGGCGCCTCGGCCCCCAGCAGGGCCCGCAGGTAGGGGTCGCCCTCGTCGTACAGGGCGACGCTGATGCCCGGCGCGGGCCGGTCGTCGTAGGTGGACAGCACGAGGCAGCCGTAGCGGACGTATTGGTCGGTGGTCTCGCTCGGGGCCCCCGCGACCTTGCGGAAGGAGGGCAGGTCGATGTAGCGGTCGAGGTCGAGCAGCAGCTCGGGGTGGGCCAGCCGCTCGCGGACCGCGGCCAGCGCGCCGGGCAGCGCGGCCCTGATGGGGTCGCCCGCCGGCAGCCGGTGGGCCAGCCACGCCGCCGCGGGCACGATCACGCGGAGCGTGGCCGCGGTGAACCCCGTGTGCTTCCGCTTCGCCTGCTCCACCCGGTCGTCGCGGACCTTCCAGGCCAGGTCCCGGCTCAGCTCGGGGGCGGCGGCCGGATCGATGAGGGCGCGCACCGCCTGGCCGGCGTCCCCGCCGGTCCTGAGCGCGCGGGTCGCCTCCCCGAGCAGCCATTCGGGCACGGCCACCTGCGGGCCGACCTTCGCGTTCCACACCTCGGCCGCGGCGGCCACGTGGGGGCCGTCCGTCCACAGCCTGGCGGGGTCGGCGGGCAGCAGGGCCGCGACGATCGCCCACCGTACGGAGTGGTCGAGCTTCTGGAGCTCGTCCTTGGCGACGGCGGCGTCGGCCAGCTTCACGTCGAGCAGCGTGCGCTCCTCCTTGGTGAGGAAGCCCCGCTCGTACGCGTCCACCCGCGGCAACCCGGCCACCACGAGCTTGGCGGTGGTCAGGGAGACACCGGTCAGCCGGGCGAACTCCGCGGCCGCCTCCGGCCGCCACGGCGCGGGCCCGCGCTCGTCCAGCTCGGCGAGGAACGCCCGCACCCAGCCCGCCGGCCGGTCCCCGCCGAGGGGGACGGAAGACTCCACGATGTAGGGCTCGGGCACCTGGAACTCGCTGGCCGGGTCGTGGAACAGGGCCGTCCAGGTGGTGGCCGAGGTGCCGTGGTGCAGCACGTTCACGAAGGCGATGAACGCCCCGCCGCCCAGCGGCAGCAGCCCTAGCCAGCTGCCGTTGCGCCAGCTGCCGTCGGGCCTGGCCACGTGCCGCTGCGCGAGGCGCAGCGACATCCGGCGCCACCGGGCGGGCTCGGCGGAGACGGGCAGCCCGCGCTCGTGCAGTTCGCCGAGGAGCACGCGCAGCGCGACCCGGCCGCCGGCGCCGGTCGTCGCGGAGGCGGCCCGGAAGGCCACGGCGCCGGGGTGGTCGAGCGCGTGATCCCAGCGCAGCCCGGTGCCGGGCAGCTCGGGCAGGTCGAGGTGCAGCCGGCCCATCCTGGACGGCAGGGTGTCCGGGGCCGACAACGCCTGGCCGAGGAGCCGGATCTGGCGGACCGCGCCGGCCGCGTCCTGGGCCCGCCAGTATTGGTTGCCGGAGCCGCCCAGCCCGCTCAGCGCCGTTTCGATGACGTCGTCCTCGGGCCCGGCGGGCTCCTGCGGCCCGTGGTCGCCGGCCAGTGTCTCGGCGAGCCTGGTCACGATCTCGCGCAGCGACTCCTGCTGCCGGGCGGCGAAGCCGGCGATCCCGGCGATGCCCGCCACCAGCCCGTCATGGGTCACCCCGGGCAGCAGCGCGCGGATCTGCGCGGGCAGGTCGTCGCCGTCGGACTCGGCCGCCTTCAGCAGCGCGGCCGCGGTGTCCCGGTCGATCCGGCGCAGCACGGCCGACCCCTCGGGATCGCGGGGCTCCAGGTGGTTCCAGTAACGCGCGGGCGGCAGGATGATCGTCCCCATGCCGAACGGGCCGGGCGCCGCGTCCGTCTTGACCGTCGCGGTGACCACCCCGTCGGGATCGACGAGGAGCAGCCGGTAGCTCCCCTGTACGACGGCGCACGCGCGCTCGGCACCGGGGAACCGCACGGCCAGGATCGGCGAGTCGTAGCCGGGCGGCACGGTGACCGTGAGCCCGGCGGTGTCCTCGCCCCGCCTGGAGCCGTCGGGCAGGCTCACCACGCGCCACCCGAGCAGCCCGCCCACCGGCGTGCCGATGGGGGTGGCCCGGTCGGAGGGGGCGGGCAGCAGCCAGCCGCCGCGGAACGAGCTGCCGGCCGGGGCCGTGCTCAGCGCGTCGGCGAAGAACCCGGGCAGGACCTTGCGCCCTTCCTGCCCGGTGGCGGGGTCGAACTCGTACCAGCCGGAGGTGTCGTGGTCGGATCCGTCCCACGACCACACCCAGTAGGAGGAGCCGTCGGTGAGCACCGCGCGCTCGTCGGGGACGGCCGTGTCGCCCCGGTGCAGCACGCCGTGGCCGGTCGTCCGCCCGCCGCCGGGCAGGGCCAGGGTGGCGGGCTCGTTGCCGCGGTACCAGTCGAGCTTCGTGCCCCGCGCCGAGCCCTCTCCCAGCGGCTGGAGCCGGTCGGGAGCGGTGTGCCAGTAGCCGCGCAGGCCGCGGTCGAGCTGCCGGGACTGCCAGTAGACGAGCAGCTCGCCGTCCACGTAGTGGAAGCCGGGCTCGCCCCACGAGTCCGCGGCCGGGACGCGCAGGTCGTGGGTGAGCGCGGTGCCCTCGGCGCCGAGCACGCGCACCTGGGAGGCCCCGGCGACGATCAGGTGCGGCCAGGCGTCGGCGACCACCAGGTCGTCGACGTCCTTGCGGGGGACGAGGCTCGCGGCCGCCTCCTCCCAGGCCGGCCAGCCCAGCTCGTCGATCAGCCCGGCCCGCAGCGTGCGGACGAGCGCCTGCGCGATGTCGGCGGTGGCCGCCGCGCGTACGTCGTCCTCGGCCAGGGCGAGCGCCTCGCCGGGCAGCCAGGCCAGTCGCCGCATGGCGTCGGGCAGGTCGGGCAGCCCGGCGGCCGACGACCGTCGCGCCACCTCGCGCGTCCACTCCGCGAGCATCGGTCGGCCGCCGGGCGAGGCGGCCAGCAGCCGGATGGCCCGCCGGCCGTTGTCGTTGTCGCCGAAGCCGTCGGCGGCCCGCCGGAAGGCGGCGTGGAACCGGCCGTCGGCCTCCAGGGCGACCAGGTCGCGCCGCTCATCGCCGTGCGCCCAGTGCTCGAGCCACAGCGTGGCGCGCTCCTCCGGGTCGGCCACCGCAACGCCGAGGGCGAGCAGCAGGTCGAGCACATCCACCTCGTACGGCGCCGCCACCGGCGGCCCGTCCTCCTCGAGAAGCCGCGGGGCCAGCCGCTCGATGAGCGCGTGGAGGGCGGGCATGCGCGGCGGCAGCCCCCAGGCGTGGTTGCGAGCCGCCATGAACCTCGCCAGCCAGCCCTTGACGCCGTCGCGCGGCCGGATCCGCCCGGCGGCCAGGTCGTCGGCGGCGCCGGACGCCTCGACGATCCCCAGCCACACCCCGGCCAGCTCGTGGTCCCTGGACTCGGGCATGAGGTCGAGGAGCGCCGCGCGTACGGACGCGTCCTGCCTGCCCAGCGCCGCGATGGCGGCGGCGTGGGAGCGCCACCAGCCGGTGGGCGCCCGCAGGGTGGCCGGCAGGACGAGCAGCTCCGCCAGGTAGGCCTGCTCGGCGGCGTCGGCGTCGGTGCCGGCGGCCCGCGCGAGCTTGCGCAGGTCCTGCGCCATCTGCGACGACGGCGGCATGCCACCGGCGGTCCGCCGCAGGCACAGCCGGCTGAACCGGCGCAGCGCCTCGTCGGCGGGCAGCCGCCCGGCCAGGTCCTTCGCGTATCCGGACAGCGCCTTGACCGGCAGCGCCCCGGCCAGCGCGAACTCCAGGAACACGGCGTCGAGCCGGTCCTCGTCGACCTCGATGCCGTGCTGCGCCTCGGCCCTGCGGGCGTGGGTGAAGAGCTGGCCGGCGTAGGTGGCGTTCTCCACGCCGATGAACACCCGCCCGGCCTGCTCGTAGAAGGTGGGCAGGAAGTGCGGGACGGAGGTGGCGAGCCGGCGGGCGAGCGCGTGGTAGGCGTCGAGCGCCGTCTTGGGCTTGGACTTGGCCTGCCTGGCGGCGCGTTCGAGCTCGGGCACGATGGCCAGGGCGTGGTGGCCGTCCTCGGGGTGGCGTACGAGCACCCACTCGGGGAAGCCGAGCGAGCGCCGGCTGCCGAGCCCGACGACGGCGGGCTCCCCCTCGGGCTCCAGGCCGAGGAACCCGGCCGCCAGGTCCTCGGCGGGCCGCAGCTCCTCGGCGACCAGCCGGACGACCACCCGGTCGTCCAGCCCGGGATGGCGGTAGGCGCGGGCCACCAGCGGCACCGCCCGGTCGCCCGCCCCCTCGGTGCCGGGCGGCAGCACGGCGCCGGCCTTCAGCAACTCCTCGGGTGACTGCGTCTCGCTCACTGGCTCTCCTCCACCTGTCGCCCGGCGTGGAGCGCCGCGGCCATCCGCATCCCCTCGGACCACGCGACCGGCCCGACCTCGGCCGCCGGCAACGACCTGCCCTCCTGGTCGTGCCAGGTGAGGTTGCCGGTGCGCACCTCGTCCTCCCAGTACGGCTCCCCGATCCACACGGCCGCCTCCGCGAACCGACCGGCGTCGCGCACCCGGCACGTGGCGTAGCCCCCGGACACCCGGTAGCCCAGCTGAGTGGCCCGGGCGGCCAGCCCGAACCTGGAGGCGTATTTGCCGCCGGCGAACTCCGCCACCTCCCTCCCGGTCACCTCGGCGGGCTTGCGCCAGATGGCCCGGTGGATCTGCTCGACCTTCTGCGTCAGGCCCAGCTCCGCGGCGAACTCCCGCAGGTCGTCGAGGTCGGGCAGCAGCACGGGATGTGGCAGCGTCACCGTCTCCGGGGACAGCCGCACGGTCTCACCGTCGAGGTTGACCATCCGCAGCTCGCCGGAGCCGGTGGCGTCGCGCAGGAACCCGACCTCGTCCGGGTCGTCGCCGACCACGGCCAGGTCGCGCAGCGCCACCTGCCACGCCTCGTCCTGCCAGACGCGGGCGAGCAGCCCGGTCGGGACCGGCAGCGACGACACCATCCAGGTGTCGACCTGGGCGACGCACGCCGCGGCGTGCCGGTCGAGCCACTCCGCCAACCGGCGCAGCCGGTCCACCTCGGGGTGCTCGCGCAGGGCCTTGGGCAGCGACTTGAGCTGCCGCCCCGCCGCGCGGCCGGAGGTGGGCCGCGCGGCCACCCGGCCATCCATGAGGGCGACCTCATATCCGTCGCCCGCAGCCAGCCAACCCAAAGCGCCCGCCTTTCGTGGTCGTGGAACGCCACGGCTTCCGCCGCCGCGATGCGCGGAACGTTAGCGGCTGCGACCGACAAAGGACCGGCCCGTAGATCACGATCTTGCGGCGGGCTCATGAAGATCGCTAGCGCAGCAGCGGAAGCCTCCCGGTGAGCCGCTCGACCAGTGCCCGCGGGCCGAAAAGGCTGACCGCGTAGTAGGACGGCTGCTCCGTACGCGCGAGCTCGGCCAGGTAGTCGTCATAGACGTTGGCGCGCTGGGCGATGGTGGCCATGTCGGAGACCATCAGGTCGGGCTCGGCGGCGGCTTCGTTCCTGATCCGCGCGACGATCGCGGCCGGGGCGCCCAGCACCGTGCAGCCCGTCCACGGCAGCCCGGCGTGCGCGAGCCCGGAGGCGTCCACTCCGCCCGAGCCGACGATGGCCGGGACGGCGACCCCGACGGACGCGGCCAGGCAGGCGGCGGCGTTCGCCTGCAGGCCCCGGGGCAGGTCGCGGTCGATCACGATCGCCCATTTGACCGCGAGCTCCTTGGTGGGCAGATCGGTACGGCGTTCGAGCTCGTCGAGCACGCTCATGCAAGGGTCCCTTCTCCGAAGTTCACCCTGAAGGTTCACACCGTTCCCGTCATTCCTACAAAACAAAAGCGCCGATTCCGAAGAAAATTCGGAGACCTGCGAGAAGATGCGTACATGGACGAACTTGATACGGCCATCCTCGCCGAGCTGCAGCGCGACGGCCGCCAGACCAACCGCGAGCTGGCCGAGCACCTCGGCATCGCACCCTCGACCTGCCTGGAACGGGTGCGCTCACTGCGGTCGGCCGGCGTGATCGAGGGCTTCCACGCCGAGGTCAACCTCGACGCGATCGGCCGTCCCGTGCAGGCGCTGATCAACGTGCGCCTGCACCCAAAGATCCGCGAGGCCGTCGAGGGCTTCCGCGACTACGTCGCCGCCCTGCCGGAGACGCTGGCCGTCTTCGTCGTGTCGGGCGGTGACGACTTCATCATCCAGGTGGGCGTGCGCGACGCGAGCCACCTGCGCGACTTCGTGCTCGACCACGTCGCGCGGCACCGCAACATCGCCGACGTGCGCACGTCGCTGGTCTACGACCACATCCGCAAGACGTCGGTCGAGGTGCTCCCGCCCGAGCGCCCCTCCCGCCGGCGCACCGGCGGCCGCAAAGGCTAAATAGGTGGTGTCCGAATGGCCGGCGAAGTACTGTTACGGCAGGTCAGCGAGCGGACAAGGCATGGCGATGCCGTCGGCGGCGCCTCGCCGCGCCCTGTCCGCCCGCCGGCCTGCGAACCCGCGGCTCACCCCCGTACGGCATCGACCGACGGCGAGCGGTGGTCACCAGGGGCACCGTCCGAACCCCCAGATGATCGCGAGCCGCGGGTTCCTCCCTCACCGGTCGGCGAACTCGTCGATGGCCGACCTGATGGCCTGCACGAACGTCTGGCTGCCGGTGTGCCCGGAGTCCTCCACCACGGCCAGCTCGGCGTCCGGCCAGGCCTGGGCCAGCTCCCACGCCGTCTTCAGCGGGCCGCCCATGTCGAGGCGGCCGTGGATCAGCCTGCCGGGGATGCCGGCCAGCCGTCCCGCCTCGCGCAGCAGCACGCCCTCCTCCAGGAAGGCGCCGTTGGAGAAGTAGTGCGCGCAGATCCGGGTCATCGCCATGATGGCGTCGTCGGGACGGTCGCTGTAGGCGTTGGGCTGGCCGTTGCTCTCCAGCGAGATCACCGCGTCCTCCCAGGTGATCCAGTCGCGGGCGGCCTTCTCGCGGACCTTCTGGTCGGGATCGGACAGCAGCCGCCCGTACGCTGCCAAGAGGTCGCCGTCGCGGTCCGCCTCGGGCACGCCCTGCCTGAACCGCTCCCACTCCTCGGGGAAGAACCGCCCGACGCCCCGGTAGAGCCAGTCGATCTCGGAGCGGCGCGTCATCGTGACGGCCGGGATGATGATCTCCGTCACCCGCTCGGGATGGGTCTCGGCGTAGGCCAGGATCAGCGTCGACCCCCACGACCCGCCGTACAGCAGCCACTTGTCGATGCCGAGATGCTCCCGCAGCCGCTCCATGTCGGCGATCAGGTGGTGGGTGGTGTTGCCGGTCAGGTCGGTGGCGGGGTCGGCGGCGTGCGGGCGGCTGCGGCCGCAGTTGCGCTGGTCGAACAGGACGGTACGGAACCGCTCGGGATCGAAGGTGCGGCGCGCGTTGACCGAGCACCCCGATCCGGGTCCGCCGTGCACGATGAGCGCGGGCTTGCCGTCCGGATTGCCGCAGACCTCCCAGTAGATGAGGTTGCCGTCACCGGTGTCGAGCATGCCGTGCTCGTAGGGTTCGATCGGGGGACGCAAAGGGGCTCCTCTCCAGCAATGTAACAGCGCTGCAATATTAGCCGGAGTCGCTGGGCCCACTTGAGCTCCCGGTCTCCCACTGCGTGCCGTACACCTGCGGCCTCCCCTCCGCCACGCGCACCCGGTCCACCAGGAAGGCCAGGCCGGAGGGGCCGCATCAGCTCCAGACCGCGCCGCCGCACTCCAGCATCCGGAGCAGCTCGGCGCGCAGTCCCGGGTTCGTGGGCGGGTCGTCGGCGCAGGCCGTGAGCGGTATCGGCGCGGCGATGAGCGCGCCCAGGAAGGACTTTCCCGGCAGCATGGCGCCTACCAGTAAAGAGGGCTAGATCCAACAATGAAGTAATTGAACCACTACTAAGGGTACTGATCGCAGCGATAACCTGATCATCACCCTTGGGGAGCATCAATCATGTACAGGCATGCCGTTGCCGCATTCACCGCGACCACCGCCGTCCTGCTGGCCGGCGCCGGGGTCGCGAACGCGGAGACCGAGACCGCGGCCGACACCGCGCCGTGCAGGAACTACGACGGCATCAGCATCTACGTGTCGCCGCCTCCGCGGGTGGCGGGGAGCGTCACCGCCGACGACATCAGGGGGCTCATGGACTCGCTCGTCGCCGGCACCTCCCTCGAGAGGTTCTTCTCGCCGCCGCTGAGCCAGCCGTCCGTATCGGGTTTCCTGGCTCCGTACTCGGCCGCGGGCCGGTACGCCGCCCCGAGCCCGGCCCCGTCGCCCGCCCCCAGCCTGTCGCCGTCGATCACCTCCGGCCCGGTCACACCCACCCCCGTCACACCCACCCCCGTCGCCCCGAGCCCCGTCACGCCCGCCCCGGCCTCCCCAAGCCCTGCCACCCCCAGCCCGTCCGCGTCCAGCCCGTCCACAACCGGCCTCTCGGCCGCCGACGCGGCCGATGTGTCCCGCGTCTCGCCGGCGCGACTCATGCTGGAAGACCTCGTCGGCAAGGCGCTGGAGTGCATCCGGATCACGGCGTCCCCCGGCACGGTGGTGCGGTCCACTTCCGTGCTCGACGCCTCCTCCGTCGCGAAGCTCACCGACGCGCTCATCATCAGGCACCGGGCCGCCTGCGCCCCGTCCACCAGCCCGTCGGCAGCCCCGCCCAGCCCGGCGACGCTGCTGGGGGCACTCGGCGTGCCACAACTGCTGGACGCGCTGGTCGCCCACCCCGCCACCTGCGCGTACACCGCGCCGTACACCGCGCCCGCCGGCGCGCTCCTGGACTCCCTCGGCGTCACGGACCTGCTCCACGACCTTGCGGGCGACTGACCTCGAGCCCGCGAGATGCCTGGACGCACTTTGTCGGACCGGCCTGGCACGCCGGCCACTGCCATCGCCGCCGTCTCCGTCGAAGGGGTCCCGCATGAGCACGTGCAGCGCGTTCAGGGCCGTGCCCGCGGGAGGGCAGAGGTTGTCCGACCGTCCGGGGGAGTCCTACCTCCTGGCCGTGTGGCGCCCTGGGCGCCGGACAGGCGGGCCCTGTCTGGGGACGGTCACAGGGGTTCGGGCAGGTGGCCCCGGCGCAGGCGCTGGTCGAGCTCCCACAGCGCCGTCCTGTCGTCGTCGTAGCGCAGGATCGCGTGGGCGGCCTCGTACGCCAGCCAGCGCACCTCGCGGTGTTCCGCCGACAGCACGATCTCGCCCGCGCCCGTGACGTCCATGGCGAAGAAGTGCTTCGGCACGATGTAGACGTCCGCCGGCCAGTGGCGTGCGGCGGCGAAGCACGCCTTCTCCACGCCGCCGACCATGTCCAGCCGGCGCAACGGGGCGGTGCCCGGCAGGCCGGTCTCCTCGGAGCACTCGCGGCGGGCGGCGGTCACCAGGTCCTCGCCGTCCTCCACCCCGCCGCCCACGCCCTGCCAGTGGCCGTCGTCGGACCGCCGGAAGACGGCGAATTCGGGCCGGCCCGCCGCGAAGCGGTAGACCAGCACCGTCACGTTGTAAGGCTGACGCACAAGAGGATCGTAGCCGCGGGTCTCAGGCGGCGGAGCGGCGCGCGTACACCTCGATCTCGATCTTCATCCGCGGATCGGCGAGGCCGCACATGAGCATGGTCGCGGCCGGCCGCACCTCGCCGAAGCATTCCCGCAGGACGGGCCAGCAGGGTTCGAAGTCGGCGCGGTCCGGCAGGAGGTAGCGCACGCGTACGACGTCGCCGAAGCCGCACCCGGCCTCCGCCAGGGCCGAGCCGATGTTGCGCAGGCACTGCGCGGCCTGCTCCACCACGTCGTCGGAGATCGTCATCGTCGAGTAGTCGAAGCCGGTCGTCCCCGAGACGTGCACCCAGTCGCCGTCCACCACGGCCCGGGCGTATCCGATCTGCTCCTCGAACCTGGAGCCGCTGAGGATCGCGCGTCGCTCTGTCATGCGCGAAGGCTACGGTGACCAGCACAGATACGTCTAATAGCGCCCGAACCATGAACTGATATCTCTAGAGGTATGGACCGCCCGGAACTCCCCCTCCCGCAACTGCACGCCTTCCTCGTGCTCGCCGAGGAGCTGCACTTCGGCCACGCCGCCGACCGCCTGGGCATCGCGCAACCGCCGCTGAGCCAGCAGATCCGCCGCCTCGAGAGCAAGGTCGGTCATGCGCTGTTCAGCCGCGCGCCGGGCCGGATCGAGCTCACCCCGGCGGGCCGGGAGCTGCTGCCCGCCGCCCGCCGGGCGCTCGCCGAGCTGGAAGGCGGGCTGGCGGCGGCCCGCGCGGCGGGCAGCGGCCGGGCGGGCCGGATCCGGCTCGGGTTCGCCGCCTCGCTGGCGCTCACGATCCTGCCGGTCCTGCTGAACACCTACCGGGAGCGCTTTCCCGGCGTGCGCATCGAGATCCACGAGATGACCACGGCACCGCAGCTCGCCGCCCTGCACGACCGGCGGATCGACGTCGGCCTGCTGCGGGAGCCGCCGGACGACGAGCCGGGGCTGGGATTCGCGACCGTGCTGAGCGAGCCGTTCGTGGCCGTGCTGCCCGCCGGCCACCCGCTGGCGGCGGGGCGTACGGTGCAGATCGCCCAGCTGGCCGGCTCGCCTTTCGTGCTGCTGCCGCGCGCCCACGGGCCCCGGCTGCACGACCGGATCGTCGGGATGTGCGAGGCGGCCGGGTTCACGCCGGAGATCGCGCAGCACGCGGTCGAGTGGCAGACCGTGTGCGCGCTGGTCGAGGCGGGTCTCGGCGTCTCGCTGGCGCCCGCGAGCATCAGGCGGATCCGGCTCAAGGGGGTCGCCTTCCGCCGGGTGGCGCCCGCCGGCGTACGGACGAGCGTGGCCGCGGCCTGGCGCGCGGACGACGCGAACCCCCTCGTCGCCCGGCTGGTGGAGACGGTCGATCAGGGAGCGCCCTGAGGGGTCACCGGGGGATCAGCACGGTGGCCTGGTTGCTCCCGGGCACCACCCCGGCCCGCCGGTGCGCCTCCTTGAGCGCGTCGGAGGCGAAATGCCGTCGCATCGCCTGCGCGTCCGCGCACTCGAACAGCACCACGGCCTCCTCGGGCCGCTCCGCGTCGACGGTGACCAGGACGGTACGCATCCCCGCGGCCTCCCTGGCGCTCGCCAGCCCGTCGAACGCCTCCCGCCACGTGTCGTAGTCGGCGAACCGCTGCCTGATGAGCAGGTACTCCATGGCCGTGCTCCTTATCTCATCGGTGTTGAGTTAAACGGTAGCCAAGAGGACGACAAAACTCAACACCGATGAGTTAGTCTGGATCCGTGACCGAGCAACCGAAACGGGCCGGGGGCCGCCGGCCGGGCGCGACGCGCACGCGTGCCGAGATCCTGCAGGCCGCCCAGGAGAGCTTCGCCGAAAGCGGCTACACCGGCACCACGATCCGCGGCGTGGCCCGGGCCGCGGGCGTCGATCCCGCACTGGTGCTGCAGTTCTTCGGCAGCAAGGACGGGCTGTTCGACGCCGCGCTGCGCGCCGACCCGCCCGTCGGCGACCTGGCCGAGCTCGCCGGCCAGGGCGAGCTGTCCGAGCTCGGGGCCCGCCTCGCCCGCCGCTACCTGGAGCTGTGGGAGGACCCGCGCACCGGCCCCAGGATGCTGGCGGTGATCAGGGCCGCCACCGCGTCGCCCAGCGCGTCCGCCATGGTCACGTCGTTCATGACGGACGCGGTGATGTTGCCCCTGGCCCGTGCCGTGCAGGCGGACGAGCCCGAGTTGCGCGCCGCCCTCACGGGCGCCTATCTGTTCGGCGTGGCGACGGCCCGCTACGTGCTCCGCATCGAGCCTCTGGCCTCACTCGACACGGAGAGCGCCGTCGCCAGCCTGGCGCCGGTCGTCCAGCACCACCTCACCGGTCAGCTCCGGAGCACCACCGGCAGCTCCGTCGGCCCCTCCGTGATGAACGACGAGGTGTAGGGGACCTGGTCCTCGCCGAGCGCCAGGCGCAGCCCGGGGAACCGGCCGAACAACGACGACAGCGCGATCCGCATCTCGAGCCTGGCCAGCGGCGCGCCCAGGCAGAAGTGCGGGCCGCGGCCGAAGCCGAGGTGCCCGTCCGGCTCGCGCGAGATGTCGAACCGCTCGGCGTCCCCGCCGAACCTGGCCGGGTCCGTGCCCGCCCCGCTGAGCCCGACCATGATCGGCTGGCCGGCCGGGATCGTTGTCCCGGCCACCCGCACGTCCTCGATCGGATAGCGGAACAGGACGCCGACCACCGAGTTGCGGCTGCGCAACGCCTCCTCGACCACCTGGTCCCAGGCGTCCTCCTTCTGCGCCACGGCGAGTTGCGCGGGGTCGGCGCACAGGGCGACGACCGTGTTGGCGATCAGGTGCACGGTCGTCTCGTGGCCGGCGATCAGCACCAGCCACAGGATCCACAACATCTCCTCGTCGGACAGCCGATCACCGTCGTCCTCCTGCACCCGGATGAGGCCGGTGGTGAGGTCGTCGCCCGGTTCGGCGCGCCTGCGCTCGATGAACCTGCCCAGGTACCCGAGCAGTTCCCCCGCGGCCGTGGCGGCCTCTTCCGGGGTGCTGACGTTCGACAGCAGCACGTTGGTCCATTCGCGGATCCGGTACCGCTCGTCCTCGGGCACGCCGAACAGCTCGCAGATCACCGCGATGGGCAGCGGCTCGCCGAAGTGCCGTACGAGGTCCACCACGTCGCCCTCGTCCGCCAGCCGGTCGAGCAGCTCGTCGGTGATCTCCTGGATGCGCGGGGCCATGCCCGCCACGCGGGCGGGGGTGAAGGCCCGGTTGATGAGGCCGCGCAGGCGGCGGTGATCCGCGCCGTCCTTGGTCAGGAGGTGGTCGCCCTGGATGACCTGGCGAATGGGCCAGTCGGGCGGGATGGTGCCGTCGTGCAGCGCGGGGAAGTTCAGGGGGTTCTTGCTGTAGAGCGTCCCGTCGTTGGTGAGCACCTCGTTCACCGTCTCGTACGAGGTCACCATCCAGGCGTTGACCTTGCCCGGCAGCTCGATGGGCACGACCGGCCCGCTCTCGTCCCTGAACCGGCGGATTGTCTCGGACGTGCGTTCACCAGGCACCGGCATCTGCAGAGGATCCATAAGAACTCTCCGTGTAGGAAGTACTTCCCAGAGTCCCCTGCGCCCCGGCCGGGGCCAAGGTCGCTTCGTGTCACCGCGCAGCCGCCAACACCTGCCGACCCCGCCACCTTGGGGCCACAGGTTGGCCCTATCGTGGCCGGGTGACCACCATCGAGACGCCGCTCCTGGTCCTGCTCCCCCTGCGCCCGGAGCACGCCGCCGAGATGGCCGCCGTGCTCGCCGACCCCGCCCTGCACGAGTTCACCGGTGGTGCCCCGCTCACCGAGCGGGAGCTGCGTACCCGCTACGAGCGGCTGGCCGCCGGGCCGCCCGGCTGGCGCAACTGGGTGATCTGGCTGCGCGAGGAGGAACGGCTGGCCGGCTACGTACAGGCTACGATCGACGGCCGCACCGCCGAGGTGGCCTGGGTGATCGGCACGCCGTGGCAGGGCCGCGGCCTGGCCACCGCGGCCGCCAGGGCAATGATCGACCGGCTCATGGAGCAGGAGGTCGACACGGTGATCGCGCACATCCACCCCGGCCACGCGGCCTCGGCGGCCGTCGCCACCGCCGCCGGCCTGCACCCGACGGACCGCCGGGAGGACGGCGAGATCCGCTGGGAGCGCACCTCGGCCGGCCCCGCCTGACTATCGGGCCCGGCGTGCCCGGACGAGCCGCATGATCAGCCAGCACGCGACCGGATAGCCGACCAGGACCCAGCGTGCCACCTCCCACGCCTGCACGAAGTAGCCGATGCAGCCGGTGTAGTGGCCGCAGTGCCGGTCGTCCGCGAAGAACCGGGCCATGACCACGGCCCAGACGAAGGGGGCGACGAACATGGCGACCCCCGCCACGATCGCCAGGACGACGCGGTCGCCCGGCCTCTTCGTCTCCGAACTCACCTGCGAATCTTGACACGCGGGATGTCACCGCACCATAGGAAGATATCCGGATGATCACCCCCAGCCCGTTACGACGGTGGCTCTGGATGCTCTTCGCCTTCGCCACCTTCGCCCTTTCCGTCGACTTCCTGCGGGACGAGCTGTTCCTGGTCGGGAGCCCCGAGGTGGACCGCCGCGCCTGGGCCCAGCTGGAGGAGGTCGCGGCGCCTCTCGCGGCCATCCTGCTGGGGCTGCCGTTCGGGGTGCTCATCGACCGGGTACGCCGCCGCAACGTGCTGATCGCGATAGCCCTGCTCGGCACGGCGGCGCTCGCCTCGGTCGCGGCGGCCGACAGCGCGGGCCTGCTGGGCGTTCCGCAGCTCTTCACCGTGCTGATGGTGACGACGGCCCTCGGGGCGCTGGCGCCGATCGGCAGCGAGACCTACCTGCCGTCCGTGGTGGGCCGCGAGCGCCTGGTCACGGCGAACGCGCTGCTGTCCGTGTCGCCACCCCTCATCATGTTCGCCCTCGCGGCGGCGCTGTCCCTGGCCGACCATCTCGACGAGGCCGGGTTCCTGATCGTCGTCGGCGCGCTGATGGCGGTGGCGGCGCTGGCGTTCCGCGGGGTCGCCGCCGTCGAGGAGCCCCCGCCGCCCAGGACCGGCTTCTGGCGGGAGGCGGCGGAGGGCGTGCGTTTCACCGTACGCGAGCCGGCGCTGCGGGCGATCGCCGTGTACCTCGTCGTGTCGGAGCTGTTCGAGCAGGTCGCCCACGAGGTGCTGAACGAGACGCGGCAGGCGGCGGCAGCGGCGGGTGACCTGTCGATGGGCTACTTCTACTCCCTCATGTCCACGTTCTCGTCTTTCGCCTCGCTCCTCCTGGGAGCGCTGCTGGCCGTGCTGCTCCACCGCAGGCTCGCCCCCTTCCGCCTGGCCTGGGCGGCCCTGCTGGTGAGCCAGCCGTTCACCCTGCTGCTGGCGCTGTCCGGCACGGGCTGGGGTCAACTGTGGCACGCGTTCGGCACCTTCGTGCCGCGGACCGGGACGGTCATCGTCGCGATCCTGCTGATCAGCCACCGCCAGGCGATCACCCCCGACCGGCTGCTCGGCCGGGTCAGCGGCCTGCTGGTCGTCCTCGTCGCCCTGGCCGACAGGGCGGGAGAGCTGCTGGAGACGCCCGCCGAGTGGCTGGCCGGGATCGGCGGCCCGGCGCCCACGCCCCTGACCCTGCTCCCCGGTGCGGCCCTCGCCGCGGCGCTGGCCCTGGCCGCCGCCGTCCCCCTCATGCGCCGAGGAGCGAGCACTTACGTGAAGTCAAGCAGCGGGTAAAAGGGGCGCGGAAGACTCCTTGCGGATCAATTATCGCCAGGCTTTAATACGGCCTGGCGCCGCCCCAGGCACCCCTGACGCCGACGAGGAGCCCCTGTGACAATCCCCGCAGGTCGGCCGGAATTTTCCACCGGCCGCATTCTCCGCGCCGGCCTGTTAGCGCTATCACCTTCTCACCCCGCACCATGAAACTTTCTTTTTGCCCACCGGGAAAGCGCTTACCAGACGTGAAGGAACCCCCTATGCGCTTACATCTGGCCGCCGCGACCGCCGTCCTGGCCCTGGCCGCGACCACGATCGCCTCCGCCCCCGCCCAAGCCGCGCCACCCACGAAGCAGATGGAGGACCTGGACCGAGGGCTGATCAGCGTACGCTCCAGCTCCGGCAACCTGGTCTCCTGGAGGCTGCTCGGCACCGACCCCGACGGCGTCTCCTTCAACGTCTACCGGGGCTCGACCCGGGTGGCCTCGGGGCTCACCGCCGCCACCAACTACCTGGACAACGGCGCCGCCGCCGACGCCTCGTACACCGTGCGCGCGGTCGTCGGAGGGGCCGAGCAGGCCGCCTCCCCCGCCTCCCTCCGCTTCACCGGCGGGTCCTACCTGGACGTCCCCATCCAGCCGCCGTCGGGCGGCACCACCCCCGACGGGGTCGCCTACACCTACAGCGCGAACGACGCCAGTGTGGGCGACGTGGACGGCGACGGCCAGTACGAGATCATCCTGAAGTGGGACCCGTCCAACGCCAAGGACAACTCCCAGTCCGGCTACACCGGCAACGTGTTCGTCGACGCCTACCGGCTGAACGGCACCCGGCTGTGGCGCATCGACCTGGGCCGCAACATCCGCGCGGGCGCCCACTACACGCAGTTCCAGGTGTACGACTACGACGGCGACGGCCGGGCCGAGGTCGCGATGAAGACCGCCGACGGCACCAGGGACGGCGCCGGGACCTTGATCGGCAACTCCGGCGCCGACCACCGCAACTCCGGCGGCTACATCCTCAGCGGTCCCGAGTATCTGACCATGTTCAACGGCCTGACGGGCGCCGCGATGTCCACGGTCAACTACGACCCGCCACGCGGCACGGTCTCCTCGTGGGGCGACAACTACGGCAACCGCGTGGACCGCTTCCTGGCCGGGACGGCGTACCTGGACGGCGAACGCCCCTCGCTCATCATGGCCCGCGGCTACTACACCCGCAGCGTCATCGCCGCCTGGGACTTCCGCAACGGCACGCTCACCAAGCGGTGGACGTTCGACAGCAACTCGGCGGGCTCGCAGTACGCCGGGCAGGGCAGCCACAGCCTGTCCGTCGGCGACGTCGACCAGGACGGCCGCGACGAGATCGTGTACGGCGCGATGGCCGTGAACGACAACGGCACCGGCATGTGGAGCACCCGCACCGGCCACGGGGACGCCCAGCACCTGGGCGACTTCGACCCGGCCCGGGCCGGCCTGGAGTACTTCAAGGTCAGCGAGTCCACCTCCCAGCCCGGCTCGCTCTACGTCGACCCGCGCAACGGCTCGATCCTCTGGTCCACCCCGTCCGGCTCCGACAACGGGCGCGGCGTGGCCGGGGACATCTCGACGGTCAGGGTCGCCGGTGAGTTCTGGTCGGCCGCCGACGCCAACCTGCGCAGCGTCACCGGCAACACCGCGGGCCGCAAGCCGTCCTCGGTCAACTTCCTCATCTGGTGGGACGCCGACCCGGTCAGGGAGTTGCTCGACCAGACCAGGATCGACAAGTACGGCACCAGCTCCGACACCCGCCTGCTGACCGCCTCGGGCGTGCACTCCAACAACGGCACCAAGGCGACCCCGTCACTGTCGGCCGACCTGTTCGGCGACTGGCGCGAGGAGGTCGTCTGGCCCACCTCGGACAACCGCGCCCTGCGTATCCATTCCACGACGACCCCGACTGACCGGCGCATCTACACCCTGATGCACGACCCCCTCTACCGCGTGTCCGTGGCCTGGCAGAACACCGCCTACAACCAGCCGCCGCACACGGGCTTCTTCCTCGGCGACCGCATGGCCACCCCGCCGAGGCCGGACATCTACGTGCGCTGATCCCGGCTCGGCACGTTTGAGACCGCGGAGCGCCCGGCCGGCCGCCGCCGGGCCTCCGCGCGGTGCCCGGCCTGCCCGAAGATCAGGCGAGGGTGTAGCGGATCGGCAGGCGTTTGAGGCCGCCCACGAACGTGGTGGCGGTCCACGCCGGCTCCCCGTCCAGCTCGACGGCGGCCAGCCGGGGAACGAGCTCGGCGAACAGCGCGCGGATCTCCATGCGGGCCAGCGCGGCGCCCAGGCAGTAGTGGACGCCGAAGCCGAACGCCAGGTGCCGGTTCGGGTCGCGGCCGACGTCGAAGCGGAACGGGTCGTCGAAGACCTCCTCGTCCCGGTTGGCCGACGGGTACGACAGCAGCACCGCCTCGCCCTTCCTGATGGGCGTGCCGTTGACCTGGGTGTCGGCCGAGGCGGTGCGCATGAAGGACTTCACCGGGCTCACCCACCGGATCATCTCCTCGGCCGCCGACGGCAGCAGGCCGGGATCCTCGCGCAGCCGCCGCAGCTCGGCCGGGTGCCGGATGAGCGCCTCCAGCCCGCCCGCGATGGTGGAGCTCGTGGTGTCGTGGCCGGCCGTGGCGATGAGGACGTAGTAAGAGGCGGCTACGTTGTCGTCCAGCAGCTCCCCGTCGACGCGGGCGTTGGCGATCTCCGAGGCGAGGTCACCGGTGGGCCGGGCACGGCGCCGGGCGGTCAGGTCGTGGAAATAGGCGAAGAAGTCCTCCAGCACCGCGGTGTGGTCCTGCGGGGTGCCGCCGCGCCCGGTGTCGCTGTCGTCCTGGCCGAACATCTCCTGCGTGAGCCGCAACATGCGCGGGAAGTCGGACTCGGGGAGCCCCAGCAGGGAGAGGATCACGTACAGCGGGTAGTGGACGGCGACCTGCCGGACGAAGTCGCAGTTGCCGCCGAGCTCCGCCATCGTGTCGACGTGGCGCCTGGCGAGCTCGCGCACTCGCGTCTCCAGCGTGCGCATGGCCTTGGGCCGGAACCAGTCGGCCCCGACGGCGCGCAGGACGCGGTGCTCCGGGTCGTCCATGTGCACGATGCTCCTGAGGCTGGTCCCCTTGGCCCGGCGCGCTTCGAGCGCGGCGTCGAGCCCCGCGGTCCGCAGCACGGGGCGGGGCGCGCTGAGCCACAGGGCGTGGTCGCGCTCGATCTCCAGGATGTCCGCGTGCCGGGTGACGGCCCAGAACGGGGTGTATCCGGGCACGTCGACGTGGTGGACGGGGGCTTCGCGGCGCAGCAGCGTGAGCGCCTCGTGCAGCCGCGCCTCGTCGGTGTACGCGGTGGGTGTGGCGAGCACACGCCCGGCTTCGCTCACGGACATGCTCGGAGTCTCCTGTCCATCGGGGGTGGAGGATGCCTTCGGCCAGGAGGTGCCATTCCCCCTGCGCCACCGCGCCATGCAGTCGGGCCCGCGAGGGTTGTGGCCGTCATGGGCGTCGTGGGCGTCATGGGTGTCGTGAGCCCAGGCCGATGGCGGGCAGGATCGCCTGGTCGACGATCGCGGCGAGGTCCTCGTCGGTGGGTGGTGCCCCGGTGTCGATCAGGCGCTTGGTGACAAGGGCCTCGCCGATGTCGGCCACGACCGGGGTGAGCAGCTCGGCCGGGAAACGGCCCTGGTCGGCGTAGTGCTGGAGCACGGTGCGGGTGAACGTACCGCCCCGGTTGGCGAAGACCCGCTCGAACAGCGCCTCGGACATCAGCGCCGCGCTCTTCGGGTCGGTGAGGATGGCGGCGACCGCGCGGCCCGCCGGGCTGAGGGCCCAGTCGACCATGAGGCGCAGCGCCTTGACCAGGTCGCCGCGCAGGTCACCGGCCCCGGGGGTCGGCTCCTCGACCGGGTGCTGGTGGTAGAGCGCGTCGAGGAGCACCTCGATCGGGTCCGACCAGCGGCGGTACAGCGTGGTGCGGGGCGTGGCCGCCCGCCGGCCGATGCCGTCCATGGTCAGCCGCCCCACACCGACCTCCACCACCTCTTCCAGCACGGCGTCGTGGATGGCCTTGATCAGCTCGTCGCCGCGCCGGCGCGACCTGGCGCCGTGGTCTCCCATCGCCACCCCTCTTGCGTAGCTACACGTGTGTAGCTTACCTTGAAGCATTAGCTACAGTTTTGTATCTAATTCTGAGGGGACAGCCATGTCCATCGCCCCACCGGCTCCCGCTGACGGAGCCACTCCCATCACCCGGCGCGCGCTCGCGCCCGATCTCGCACGTGGCCTGATGCTGCTGCTCATCGCGCTGGCGCACGCGCACATGTACCTGTCGGGGCACGCGGCCGGCTTCCGCGGCTACGCCCTCGACGGCGGCGCGCTCGACCGGCTGGTCGCCGGCGTACAGATCCTGCTGGTCGACGGGCGGGCGTTACCCATGTTCGCCGCCCTGTTCGGCTACGGCCTGGTGCAGCTGGCCAATCGGCAGCTCGCCGCGGGCCGGAGCTGGCCGCAGGTGCGCAAGGTGCTGCGCCGCCGGAGCCTCTGGCTGCTGGCGTTCGGGTTCTGCCACGCGCTGCTGCTGTTCTTCGGCGACATCCTCGGCGCGTACGGGCTGGTCGGGCTCGTGCTCGTCGGGTTCGTCCGGCGCTCGGACCGGGCCGTGCTGCGGGCCGCCGTCGCCGGGCTCGTGCTGCACGTCGTGGTGCTGTTCGCGTTCGGGCTGCTCACCATCTCCGCGCCCAAGGGCGACACGCCCGCCGCCATGGTGGACCCGATCGAGGCGACGGTGATGCGGCTGATCGGGTGGTCCGGGATGACGCCCACCTACTTCGCCGCCAGCGTGGTGCCGGCCTTCCTGTTCGGGATCTGGGCGGCCCGCCGCCGCGTGCTGGAGGACCCCCTGGCGCACCGTGACCTGCTCTCCCGGGTCGCCGTCCTGGGCACGGGGGTGGCCGTCGCCGGAGGGGTGCCGCTGACGCTGATCGACACCCAGGTCTGGATCCCGTCGGACATGGTGGCCGTGTCGGCGTACGCGCTGCACAGCCTGACGGGCATCGCCGGCGGGCTCGCGTACGCGGCGATCGTCGGACTCTTCGCCGGCCGGCTGCGGCGCGGGGTCCCCGGCCCGGTCGTCAGGGCGCTCACCGCGTGCGGCCAGTGGTCGCTGACCTGCTACCTCCTCCAGTCAGTGATCTTCGTGGCGGTGTTCGCGCCGTACACGGGAGGGCTCGGCACGCGGGTCGGCGACGCCGCGGCGTCCGGCATCGCGGTGCTGACCTGGCTGGCCACCGTGGCGCTCGCCGCGCTGCTGGCCCCCGGCGGCCGGCGAGGACCGGCCGAGGCGGCGCTGCGGCGGCTGACGTACAGGTCTCAGCAGTAGTGCCGCTGCGGGTCAGCCCGGCCCGGCCACCCGTGACCATGAGGCGCGGGCTCGTGCCGTGGTTGGCGGCCGGAGCATGCAGGAGGTGCGGGTGCAGGAAGACCACGTCGCCGGGCTCGCCCGTCAGCTCCACCACCCGCACGGGCACGCCGTCCACCGTCACGCCCGGGCCGAGCAGCCGGGCGACCCGCTCGGCCGCCGGGCCGGGGCGGCGGATGCCGGCCAGCCACGGGTGCCCGGCCAGGACGGCGTCGCGGACGGTGGGCGAGCGGCCGGGCTCGGTTGCGTCCGCCTCCCGCAGGAACCGGGCCACCAGCCGGTGCGACCCGAACAGCACCACCGTCCCGCCGCCTCCCGGCGCGACAGGGCCCAGGTAGCCCAGCCACTTCAGCAGCAGGCCGCTCCTGGCCGGGAAATCGAGGTGCCAGCCACCGGCCGGCACATCCCACACGCCCGGGGTGGGGAAGGTGACCAGCGGGTCGCCCCAGCTGAACGGCGCCGGCCACTCGGCACGGTCCAGCAGCTCGCCGATCGCGGCCACCACCGCCGAGGTGGCCAGAACGTCGAAGGCACCCTTCTTGCGCAGGTCGCCCAGGCCGCGCGGCTTGGCCGGGGTCCAGGTGGCAGGTCGCTCACGGAGGATGCCGTGCCGGCGGGCCAGCTCCGCCCACAGGACGTCCGCCATGCCGGGCGCGGCCTGCGCGAAAGCCCCGCCGAGGCGGGCGTAGCCGTGCTCGTGGAAGTGGGCTCGGAGGCCGTTCAAGCACGCCCCCTAGTTTGCCTGGCATGCCTTGTTTGCCGGGCATGAGCGCTTCGTGACCCCAGTCAAACGCGGGCGCGGGCTCCCCGGCCACGACGCGCTCGGAACTTGTCGTTCATGAGGTCCCGGAAGGAGCGCAAGCGCCGGGCGCCAGATGGCGCTCGAGCCGGAGCGTACAGACGATCGCTGCGACGTTGACCACCCCGAGGACCAGGAACGGCACCGCGTGACCGACGCCGAACAGGGTGGTGAAGAACACCGGCGCGATGATCTCCGCCACGACGAAGGAGTACTGGAACACCGCGAGGTAGCGTCCGCGCGCCTGGGCCGGGGAGAGCTCGGCCGCCAGCGCCATGGAGGCGGGAGCGTGCATGACCTCCGCGACCGTGAACAGCAGCGTCGAGGCGACGAGAGCCGCCACCGGCCACGCACCGTGCCCCTGGGTGACGGCCGCGAGCGCCAACCCCCAGCCCGACCACAGCCCCGCGGCTGCGCACAGGACACGGGTGCGACGGTACGGCGCGAGCCGGCGCGTGATGGTGCTGCCCAGCAGCGCGATGAGGATCGCGTTGCCGACCAGGACCGCCGAGGTCAGCCAGCCGGGACCGGTCATGGCGGCCGTGACGAACGTCGGCAGCGCGAGCCCGAGCATGAGCGTCGATAGGGCGAAGAGGCTGTTGAGTGCGGTGAGCCCCATGAACGCCCGGTCCTTGACCAGGGCCCGGTACCCGACGAGGCCAGGCACGGGCTGTTCCGGGCGCCGGGGCGGCCCCGGGGGACGCGACGGGCGCGACGGGCGCGACGAACGCGGCACGGCCGCGAGCGCCAGGGCGGCCAGCGCGAAGCAGGCGAAACAGGCGTAGGCGACCGCGTGATAGGCGCCCGGCCGGCCATCGGCGACGAGCAGGCCGGTGACGAGCCCGCCCGCACCGATCCCCACGGTCCGGGCGATGTTCGCCCGCGCGTACCAGATGTCCTTGCGGGCGGAGGCGTGGTGGTCGGCATGGTCGGCGATGAGCGTGAAGATCGACGACCAGTAGAACCGGACCCCGACCGCGCCGGCCGCCGAGGCAAGGAAGATGCCGACGGGTTCGTCAACCCACGCGTAGGCGAGGAAGGACAGCGCCTGGAGCAGTTGGGCACCGATCACCAGCCGGCGCGCGCCGTACCGGTCGGCCAGCACCCCCGCCCACAGCGGGATGGGAATCGCGACCGCGTTGGCCGCGCCGAGCAGGATGCCCAGCACGGTGAGCGGGACATCGGTGAGCACGGTGAAGTACACGATCGACAACGGCAGGAAGAGCCCGCTGCCGACGGAGGTGAGCAGCAGGGAACAGACGAGTGCGGCGGACGGCATTACGGAGCCTCGCGTTTTCAGCTCAGGAGGAACCCCTGGGCCGGCGGGAAGCGGCGCGGACCACCAGGGGCGGTATGACGTGACAGGCGGCGACCCGTCGCGCTAGACGTCCATGAGCTGCATGGCGCGACCTTACTCGATTCCCCCTGACACCGAAATCGCATTTTCCGGACTTTATGATCATCAAATGACACTGGCGCTTCGACGATCGCGGCACAGGAGCGCGCCCGTTCTGCCGCGAACGGCGGCGCCCACGGCCATCCTCGACTGGAGACACCCCCGGATGCAGGAGTTGGCCGCCGAGGCCGGGGACATCGGCGCCGGAGCGGACCGAGCCACCCTGATAGCGGCCCACCAGCTCATCGCGGCCCGCGTACGCCCGGTGTACGCCATGAACGAAAGGCAGCCCGCCTCAACGACGCTGCGCCTTGGACGCGGCTCGTGCAGCCAGCGGCTGGCGTTGCTGGAGGCCGTGGCCCGCGCCTGCGGGATCGCCACCCGGGTCAGAGGGCTTCTGGTCGACGGGCGCTTCTGGCACCCCCGGTTCCCGCGGCTGCGCGCGCTGGTCCCTCGGCAGATCGTGCTCGCCTGGCCGGAGTTCTTCCTGAACGGTCAGTGGGTGAGCGTGTCCGAGCTCTATGCCCCTCTGAGCACGCCGCGGACGGGAGGCCGCTTCACCAACACCGGCGGTGAGACCCTCTTCGACGCGATCACGCGCACTGCCGTGGACTGGGACGGCCGCACCTGCTCCTCATGCGACCTGTCAGCTCAGGTGCTGGCCGATCTGGGCTGCTTCGACTCCCGCGACGACCTGTTCAGCGAACACGGGCAAACCCTGTGCCTGCCGGTCCGCATCCCCGCAGATCTCGTCATGAGCCGCCGGGCGGCCTGAGAAGCCTCCGGCGAGGAGAGCTTCCTGAAGCGGTCGCTCAAGCCCGTCTCGACAGGTCGCACGCCGTCAGGCGGTGACGCCCAGCACCAGGGTGGCGACGACCGGCGCGAGGTACAGCAGCGGGTAGGGAATGTGCACGTACGAGCGTGCGCGGAGCACGGTGATGACGGCGCCGACGAAGTACAGCACCAGGCCGGCCCCGGCCAGGATGCCGATGACGGGCACGAGCAGGCCGACCAGCAGGCCCACCGCTCCGGCGGCCTTGGCGGCGCCGAGCCAGGGCCACCACGAGCGGGGCACACCGTACTCGGCCAGCGGTTCGACGACCCACTTGGCGCGGGTGAGTACGGAGTAGGCGGAGAAACCCACCCAGGCGGCGGTGAGGGTGGTGACGACAACGTGCACAGCAGACATTTGGATGCTCCTTGCTTCGGCCACCGGGGACGGGGCCCGCCGGCTGGCTCGGGATGCGGTTCGGGTGGGTCGGTCACTGCCTTGACCCGGCGCGATCCGTCCATGTGACCGAGGCTGAATGTGACGTGCATCACATGCGAAAGGGCCGGAGGGCGGATCGTGGCGATCCACCTTCCGGCCCCGGCGACAGGCCTCAGTCGAGGACTGCCAGCTCGAGCCGACGGAGACTGTCGGGCTCGGCGATGACGTCGATGGCGGTGATGAGACCGTCAACGACGGTGAAGGTGAGCGCCACGCGCAGGTGGCCGTGGGTGGCCATGGCGAGGCCGACGGTGCCGTCGATGAGGGCCGGTCCGGTGAACTGGGCCCGCTGCATCGCGGCCATCGCGCCCTTGGCGACGGGCTCGGCTCCGTGGACGATGACGGGCTCGGGCGTGGGGATGACGGCCTTGTCGGCCCGGAGCACGACCTCGGGGTGGAGCAGGCTGATCAGCGCCTGGAAGTCCCGTCCGCGGGTGGCGGACAGGAACGCGCCGACGATCTCCCGCTGGCGGGTCAGGTCGACGGTGGGTGCGGGTGCGGCCCCCTTGACGCGGCGGCGGGCGCGGCTGGCCAGTTGCCGGGTGGCGTCCGGTGAGCGCTCCAGCATCGGGGCGATCTCCTCGAACGGTACGGCGAACAGGTCGTGCAGCACGAACGCGATCCGCTCGGCCGGCGTCAGGGTGTCGAGCACCACCAGCAGCGCCACCCCAACGGAGTCGGCGAGCACCGCTTCCTGTTCGGGGTCCCCACCGGAGGCAGGGGCCAGCAGCGGATCGACCTCGTGGACGTCCAGCGGATCCTCGCGACGGTGCTCGCGCGAGCGCAGCATGTTCAGGCACACCCGCGCCACCACCGTGGTCAGCCACCCGGCGAGGTTGTGCACCTGGCCGACGTCAGCCCGGCTGGCCCGCAACCAGGCCTCCTGCAGCGCGTCGTCGGCCTCGCTCAGCGAGCCGAGCATCCGGTAGGCCACCGCCCGCAGATGCGACCGGTGCTCGCCGAATCGCTCGGCCAGCCACTCGTGTTCGTTCACGCGTCACATTCCTTCGACAGCCGGCGTCTGAGCAGCAGATCGATACAACACCGGATCAAAGTATCGACAGGTACATTGCTTGACATATCAGGCCCAACGGAGGAGCCATGACTTCACCCATCCTGCCGACCGAACGGACGAGCTGATCCCCGTGACCCGCTTCCGCAGCGGATTCACCCGCTGGATGGAACAACGCCTCCTCCGCGAGGACCCCGACGACCTCATCGAGGCGATCGGGATCCTCGCCCGTACCGAAGGCCTCCCGTCCGACGTGGCGGACTTCGTGGCCGCCATGACCGGCACCACGACCAGCGACGTCATCGCCGCGTACAAAACCGACAACACCGCCTGGGCCAGTACGCAAGCGGTGTTCGACCGGCCCGACCTGACCGCGCTCGACGACCACCTCGACACGATCGCCCATTGCCTCCGACCGGAGCACTGACCCCGCGGTGCCCGCGTACCGCCATCGCACCATCTCGCCACGGCCAGGACGACGACGGAACCCGCCACTTGACGTCGACGGACACCGAATGGCATTCACTTTGACGGTGCCGCCGGTTATCGTGAAAGCGGTGCGATTCCAGGTGCGGCGGTGACAGCCCGCCGGTTTCTCCATGGAGGAACGATCCGGCGCGACTCCGGAGCCACGCGGTGAAACCCCGCCCCCTCTCGGACCCGCACGAAGACGGTCCCTGATGCCACCGGCAGCACGAAGGGGATGGACATGTTCACCGGCAGAATTCACGAGATCGGCGTGATCGAGTCCGTCGGCTCGAAGGGAATCATCGTACGAGCGGCCAAGTGCGCCGGACGGCTGGTTCCGGGCGGCTCGCTGAACGTCGCAGGTGTCTGCGTGACCGCCGAGCGCGTGGAGCGCGACCTGGTCAGCACCTCGATCAGCGCGGAGACGCGCCGCCGGACGACCTTCGACCAGTTGCCGGCCCCCGGGCTCCGGGTGAACCTCGAAGCACCCCTGTCCGTGGGCGACCCCCTCGACGGGCATCTGGTGCAGGGCCATGTCGACGCCGTCGGGAAGGTCGTACGTATCGACAACGATCTCGGGGTGGGCAAGCGGTTGTGGATCCGCCCGCCGGACCGGTTCATCCGCAGGATCGCCGCCAAGGGGTCCATCGCGGTCGACGGAGTGAGCCTGACCGTGGCCGAGATCGTCAAGGACCGGTTCTCGGTGGTGCTGATCCCGTCCACGCTCGCCGGCACGACCCTGGCCGACCTGTCCGAAGGCGACCGGGTCAACATCGAGTCCGATGTGGTGAGCCGCCTGGCGGCCGCCGACCTCGGCTCCGCGAGCGCGAACGTCGCCCGCGCGGTCGCGGCGCTGGGCTGGGCCGGCCATCTCTCCGGGCGGATCGGGGTGGAGAAGGCGGTGCAGCAGTTCGCCGCCGGGGGCGCGGTCATGGTGTGGGATCCCGACCGCGAGGCCGAGGGCGACGTCATCTTCGCCGGTGCGGACCTTCGCCCGGCCGCGTTCACCTTCCTGCTGACCGAGGTGTACGGCTACCCGTGCGTACCGTGCGCGCCGGAGATCCTGGAGCGGCTCGAGATCCCGGCCCTCGCGGGCAATGGAGATCGTCAGGGTACGGCCTTCCACACCCCCGTGGACCTGGCCGCCGGCACAGGCACCGGGGTCAGCGCCGCCGAACGCGCCGCGACCGTCCGGCACCTCGCCCACCCTCAGTCCCGGCCCGCCGACTTCGCCTCACCTGGCCACGTCATTCCGCTCGCCGCCCGCCCGGGCCTGCTGCGCGAACGGGCCGGCCACACCGAATCGACCGTCGCCATGTGCCTGGCCTCGGGCCTGCCCCCGGTGGGCGTCTGCTGCGAGGTGATGAAACGCGACGGCACCATGGCCGGCGCGGCCGATCTCGAGGCGTTCGCCCTGCGCTGGGGACTGCCCCTGGTCGACATCGACGACCTCCGCACCTGGTTGTGAGGCGGTGTGCACAGGCGGAGCTGTACGCCGTCCAAGGCGAGAAGTTCCGCCTGCTGCGTTGACTTGTGGCGTTATGAGGGAAGCCACGAGGGCCACCACGGTAGAACGCAATCTCCTGGGGTCCCCACGGTGGCCAGGTCGTACCAAGTCATCGCCGTCGGTCCGGCGATGGAGCCGGCAATGGTGACAGGCAGCAGAACGGCACCTACCCATATGCGTCCCACCAGCCAAGGCAGCCGGGTCAGCAGATGGAACGACAGTGCGGCAAGCGCCGACAGCACCGAGGCGATCGGAAAGATCACGATCCGGCTCAGGGCCCAGAAGGTGCCGGCGAATTTCTCTCCGGAGCCGAGGTCGCCCAGACAGTAATGCTGCGCGCGAGCCACCAGGTGGATATCGAGGAAGGTTCCGAACGTCGCGCACACAATGGCGATGATCACGGAGAGCCCGCATCCGAACGTCCAGTAGACCTCGCGCGCTTCTGGCCTCCGCCGTTCTGTCACGGCGTCATCAAAGCAGGCGCATATGCGAACGATGCGCAGCCTGCGTGCGGATCCGGTGCAGGGTTCATCCGCGCCTGTCTACAAGCAGACAACGCGGCATCCAAGGCAACGTCCACGGCCCACTGCTCATCGACGGCAACCTGACCTGCCTTTGATGCCCGACCGGCGGGCCCAGGCCACCCGCCCGGTCCGGCCGCGCCGGAGTTGGGCGGAGGTACTGGCCGGCGGCGCTCAGGTCTGCCGCGGTGGCGTGTCAGCGGCCGTATCAGCACGGCGACGGCTCGGTATCAGAGCACTCGGCGATGGTGAATGACATGAACAGGTCAGCGGCCGCGAAGCTGCGCAGCAAGACATACGAAAACAAGATCGTGCCTGACGGCGGCAACAGGGTCCGCATGCGGGTCTTCCGACGCGTGGGGGCAACGGCGCTGGCGGCCGCGCTGCTGGCCGGTGCGGCCACGACCGGAGTGGCCTCGGCGGACAGCACGGCCGTGCCGACGGCCGCTGCCGGACAGGACCGCCCGGAGCTGCAGGCGGCCGTCCAGGCGTTCATCGATGCCGGTTTCGCCGGGATGCAGGTCCGCGTGAACGACCAGCAGGGCGAGTGGGTCGGCAGCGCCGGGGTACGCAAGCTGGGCCAGGCCGCGAAGCCGCCGACGAACGGGCGGTTCCCGGTGGGCAGCGTCACCAAGACCTTCACCGCGACCCTGGTGCTGCAACTGGTGGCCGAGGGCAAGATCGAGCTCGACGAATCGGTGGCCGACCACCTCCCCGAGCTCGGGCTGGACCGGCGGATCACCGTACGGATGCTGCTGCAGCACACCAGCGGGCTGTTCAACTACGCAGGCGGCGAGGCCTACGACAACGGGACGTACGTACCGGGGCTCCCCGCCACCGGCCAGGAGTGGCTGGACAACCGGTTCCGCAGCTACCGGCCCGAAGAGCTGGTCCGGTTCGCGTTGTCCAAGCCGCCACGGTTCGAGCCGGGGACGGACCAGAACTACTCCAACACCAACTACACGCTGGCCTTGCTGATGATCGAGAAGGTCACCGGCCGCTCGTACGCCGAGGAGATGCAGCGGCGGATCCTGCGTCCGCTCGGGCTGCGCGGCACCATGGTGCCGGGCGACCGGACGCAGATCCCCGGGCCGCACGCCCACGGCTACTACCGCTACCAGGACGCCGGCCAGTGGAAGGTGGTCGACATCACCCGCCAGAACCTCTCCCTCCTGGCGGGCGCCGGTGACATGATCTCGACCACCCAGGACCTGCACACGTTCATCTCCGCGCTGAACGGCGGCAAGCTCCTCCCGGCTCCGCTGCTGGCCGAGATGCGCAAGCCGCTGGGGAAGCTCGGCTACGGCTTCGGGTTGTTCGTGCAGGACCTGGGCCCGAACTGCGGCACTGTCTACCAGCACAACGGCAGCCCCCCGCACGGCTTCGGGGCGCTGATGTACAGCTCCCCTGACGGCAAGAGGACCCTGACCGCCTCGGTGACCTGGGTGGACGAGGCCACAAGGGGCCCGGCGAAGGACTTCTCGACGCTGGTGGACAGGCTCGTCAAGGAGGTGTTCTGCGGCGCGCAGGCCGAGGAGGCCAAGCCGGCTCAGTAGACGGGACCGAGCACGTACGCCTTGAGGATGGACCTCTTGCGGTCGTGCATCGGGTAGAGCGCGAACCCGGCCAGGCCCGAGCTCACTGAGCTCGGCCTGGCCGGTCCATGCGCACACGCCGGACCGAGCAGCCAGAACCGGCCGCCGATCCCGGCGGAACTAAGTCAGCCAACGGGATGCCTGTTCCACCACCGGCACCAGCGTCGCGGCGGCGGTCCACCGGCACCGACTCAGACCGATGATCACCACAGGCCCCCAACCGATGAACCCCTATTCGGCGACATCCGCCACGGGAGAAAGCCCCATCGGCTCCCATCGACTTCCAGACATGAAAAGGGGCCTCCGGATTGCTCCGAAGACCCTTCTCACTTGCATCTTCCTTGTGGGAGGTTCACGAATAGAGCTGGCCTGGGGCGCAAGATGGGTTGAGAAGATCGTTTCCCAAGGAGAGAATGATCGTTTCCCGCGTACGCAACTCGGGGTGCTGACCGTTCATGAAGGAGCTTTCGTGCATCCCGCCCTGGAACCGCAGCATGGCCGTGCGGAGGGGTGAGGTCGGCTTGATTCCGCGTCCCAGCGCTCGTGTCGTCCTCATTGATGGCGCTGATCGGCTCCTGCTGTTCTCCAGTCGTGACCAACGCCATGGGATTGTGCGCTGGTATACCCCGGGTGGCGGCGTCCAGACCGGGGAGAGCCATCAGGAGGCAGCGCTGCGTGAACTGCATGAGGAGACCGGGCTGACGGGGGTGGCATTGGGTCCGGAGGTCTGGCGAGGTCGTCCCTGGGTCACGGAGCGAGACGGCGTCGTCTATGAGGTTCGCCAGCGCTATTACGTGGCCCGAGTTCGCGCATTCGAGATCGACACCGCTCGAATGGAGGACTTCGAGAAGACAAGTATCATCGGCCACCGCTGGTGGACAGCACAAGAACTGGCCGGAACCGACGATCTGCTGCGCCCTGCTGGGCTGCCGCACTTGTTTGCCGTCCTTCTCGTCGAGGGCCCGCCCGTTCATCCGGTCCTGGTCTCCGGCTGATCAAGGACGCGCGGGCTTTGCGCTGACTTTTGAGTTCAATCAGGGATCTCGCAGTATTGGTGTCAGCGATTCCATTGTCGCCTACATTGTGGAGTTGCATATATGCGTGAGTGATGGCGACGGCCTGGGACCTGCCTAAGGAAGGCGATGGCAACGTCGCTACTGACGAAGCTGGAGCGGGCCAAGGAGTCCGCATCGCGGCAATACGCTGAGCTGTCCAGGCAGATGGAGGAGCGGCCGGCGGCGGCGTAGCGGCGCCTGGAACGGCTGGCCATCGCGCGTGAGGAACTGACCGCGCTGGGGGCGGCCGGCGAGCCGGCCCGATGGCGGGGTTCGGCGAGGCCGCTCGATACCCATCCTCATGGTGCGGGCCACGCCATCCCGTGAACTGCCGGGAACGCGGAGGTTCCCCAGGAGCGTGGTGCGGGGGCGAGGTCAGCAGGATGTCCGCGGCCAGGTGGAGGGATGCGCGCCCGGCTCAAGCGCTGGTGGACGATGGCTGGCTGGCCGAGCGGGAGCAGGGCCTGTTCACGATCGCGGCCGGAGCGAACGGGTTCACCGGCGAAGGAAGTACCGCCACGAGCCGAATACGCCTAGCCGAGCGGGCGGACACCGTCACGGCGGGCATCGGGTTGTCCCTTTTTCATGCGACAAGCCGCGTCGAACGGAGCGTCCGGGGACCGGCGTGAAACGCGCGCTACTGGTTCGGCGCAGCCGGATGTCTGGGTGGCAAGAAACTAAACAGGGGTCGCTTTTTGTCTTTCAAGGCCAAATGCCCCGTCTTGGCCGGTTTCGCCTTCATACGGTTCGCACTATCAGGCCGAGAACCTTCCGCCCCTGCCGGTGAGGACCACATGGCTGGACCAGTTCCGCCGGCTACTGCGGGACTCGCTGATGACAGGCCCCACCATCGACGCCGTGGCCGCGCGTCTCGCGACAAGCCCTCGCGCCCTCCAACGGCGGCTCGCCGCCCACGGCACCACCTGGCGCGAAGAACTCGATCGCGTACGGCGATCGGAGTACCACCGCATGCGGCCCGCCGGCCTCAACAGCCTCGCGCGGAGTCTCGGCTACTCGGACGCACGCTCACTTTCCCGCGCGAACCGCCGCTGGCAGACCAGATGAGGCAGTGGCCCCGCACCGGCTCGTAGCCGCCTCCTGGGCGAAGCCGCGTACAGTGGTCGACTCACCGCTGAGCGGCAGCGGGCCGGGAACGGAGTGTCAAGCTCGGCTTCGCGTGTACGTTCGCCGGTCGCCATTCCTCGATCATGCGCTGTCCTGCGGCACAGCCGGGCGACACGATGCCGCCGATCAGCCGGCCGACGGCTGGCCCTCGTTCCCGGATACCGAATATCGGCGCAACGCCTCTCGCCCACCGGGAACGAAAGGCCATCGATCAACGGCCTCCCGCAGTTCGAGCTCTATGAGCCAGGCATGCCAAGCGATCTCGGACGGATCTGGAAGCAATGGCTCAGTGATCACGGCCTCGTGCACCCCGAACCAGACAGGGCTGACCCCATCCCGGCACAGGAACTTGAACATGAAACGCACCGGAACGCCGGCGCCCAGCTCCTCGGACAGTTCGCGGGCTGCCGCGTCCTCATACGACTCGCCCACGTCCACAGCACCGCCGACCATCACGTCATAGTGGCCGGGAAAGCGAGTGAGCTGCTCCGCTCGGCGCAGCACGAGGATCCGCCGCATCGGATCGCGACAGATCGTCGTCGCGATCCGATGCATCCATCGCCGACGCTCCGCCTCTGCGCGATCCACGACTCCCAGCACGCGGTCCAGTTCATCCACTCGCTCGACCAGCTCGCCCATGCAGGACACGATCGCAGGCACCACCGACAACCTGCTGTACGAGCACCCCAAACTAGTGATCTGAGTCACATGACCTGACAACCGCACACAGCGAGTACGGGCAGAAGCCGCTGCTACGCCACCTGGCTGGTCTCCGACGGCGTCCCGTCAACGACGTCGCCAGACTCGTAGGCCACGAGCAGATCTCGACGATGCTCAACCGCTCACCCACGCATCTCAAGACCGCAATAGCAGGGCCCGCGCCGTATTCGCAGACTTCTCCATGATGACGCTCTCGAAGCACCAGCCTGAAGACCAACAATCCACCAGGTAGCCCCGAACGCAGAGAAGGCCCGATTCCACGATCTGGAGTCGGGCCTTCCGGTTTCAGGCCAGCTACCACCCCAGCACGGCTCGCCCCACTCACCGTTACGGTCATCTCATGACCGCCACCCCCTGGCAGCAAATCGAACCGGAGAGCTACGAAGACCACTGGGCTCCGTTCGACGCGCATTTCACCTTTCGACCACGTTCATGGCAGCACGGCGAACCGGCCATCAATGAGCCCGTACCGTCGCTGACCATCGACCTGGCTCCGATTTTCGCCAGGAGCCCGTCTGGATTCGCCGCCGCCCACAACGCCGTCAACGCCCTTGGCCTGTTGGCCATGACCCGCGCTTTCCCGAGTCACAGCGCCTGCTGGTGCTCGACGGCAGCACCCATGCTGGTGGTTCTGGCCCCACCGCCAAGCCCTTGATGACACCCAGAGCTGGCCCGTCGAGATCTTCCCCAACGGCGACTATTACGTCTTCCTGTCCGAAGACAGGACCAACGGCACCTTCGGCCACCCCTGGGAGCAGACTCTCTGCATCTTCGGCACCAGCCTGATCCCCGAGCTGGCACCCCTCCTCACCTCATGGCTGCCAGTCAAGCGAGCCTGCTCCTGGCCCCAGCCCACTACAAGTAGCTCTGAGGACCTTCGCGGATCTCTCGCTGACTCGGGCCCTGAGCCGATTGGGGCATGAACCGCCAGCCGATCCCATTACTGGCCGCCCTCATCCAGTCTGACCAACGAAAGGGCCCGGTCCATGATCTCGAAACCTCGCCTTATCCGTTGGTGGAGATGGGGGATCCCACCCCCTGACCCTTCGATGCGAAGCCATTCCACCAGGGCCGGGACCTTGGCCTATGCGCTGCCTGACCTGCGGGGACGGTCCCTCGCCGTCCGTGGTCCCCGTCCGCGGCCGTTGTCACCCAGTTGGTCACTCAGCCGGAGACGCCCGGCGCGGGGCTCACCTGCGCAGGCCGGCTCACCATGCTCACGGCATGGCCACCGAAGAACAATGCGCCATCATTGAGGATCTGCTCTTCCTCCCCTTCCCGCAGGAGCACGCACGGGCGGGAAACCGATCCGGCGGTCCGGGCTACCACGTGCGGCGTTCTCCAGGCCAGCCAGGATTTCTGGGACGACCGCGGCGAAGAGACCGTCGAAGCCGCCGAGCAGGAGATCGACACCGCCTTCCAGAAGCTGGTGGCCGCTCTGACGGCACGCTGGGGTAGCCCCGAGACGGTCGATCTGGAACCGTACCTGTGGACCGAGGACCCGGCCCCGGAGCCGATCAACGAGCTATGTCAGATCAGCGGGCAGATGCTCGTCTGGCGGCGACCGGACGCGGGCCGTTGGGTCGCGCTCGCCATCGGCCAAGCCGATCGGGAGTTCCCCATCGAGCTCCTGGCGGCGGTTGGAGCCGCCCCTGTCCCTTAGCTCCTGTGGTCGGTCGTGCCCGGCGTGAGCGCGAGCACTCCGGTTCCCCGTACCTTCGTCTCGCGCGTCAAGGTGAACGGGCTGACACCGTACGCGGCGGCGATCTCGGGTGCCAGGCCGAAGGTGATCTCCGTCCACTCCTCGATCTGCTCATCGCTCGCGCTTCGCAGGTCCCCATCGGCGGGCAGGCCCAGCTCCGCGAGCCGCGCCTGTTCCAGAGGTAGCGGATCTCCGATGGTGAGCAGTTCATCCTCGGGTTCACCGGTCGCCGCGTACCGGCGCACGACGCGGCCGTGCTCGGCCACCAGCCATGCCGAGCCGTCCCCGCCTCGCGCCCTTAGTAGTAGGCCTGGGCTCCTCCGTAGCGGGCGCTCAGTGCCTCGTACGATCTGAGCACGTCCTCGTGACGCTCGCCGTCACAGGGATCGCACGTGGCCCCGATGACCATGGTCCAGCCGTCCACCTCAGGTGTGACGGAGACCCGCGACAGGTGACGGCGGCGTCTGGGTCGCCGTGCCCGTCGGCGCCGCCACTTCTCGAGGCCCCGGCGAACGTCATCGGCTTGGAGGAGGAGAGGCCCAAGACGTCCATGACACCCGCCTGGTCACCGGTCGGGACCGCGATCCAGTAGATCCAGCACGTCGACACCGGCTCAGGCCGATCTGTCTCCTCTGCCATCGCTTCCGTGGACACGCCCCCGCTCCGAGCTGTTGCTTCAGGATGAAGAAGCTCGCTGCTGGCCAACGTTACGGCTTGGCCGGTTCTGGGACGACGCCCCACATCAGCGTGGAGCCCTTCAGCAGCTGCTCCGTCACCCTGATCCCGGTCAGGCGCTCGACAAGCAGGAAAGCAGGCCCTTCGTAGAACTGGTGAAACGACGGGTAGAGCCTGTCGATCTCCGCCATCGTGTCCACGAGTTCATCCGGTATCTCCGTTCGATATCCGTCATCACTCCCGAAAGCGAACCGGATCTCGCCATCCTCGCACCAGTAGAAGTCCTCAATGCCCTTGATGCCGAGTGCGGCCTGGGAGACGAGGCTGGTGCCCTCGGAGAGTTCAGTGATCACGTCTTCCCGGGTGCCGAGCCAGGCAGGATCGAAAACGAACGTCCAATCACCGATGGGGGTGACGCCGATAGACTCCCCGAGGTCTGGATAGTCATCCGGGTCATCGGGGAAGGGACCCGGCGTGAAGTCCTCCCATCGACCGCCGAGGCGGGAAACCACCTGTTCAGGCGTGGCACGGATGTAGATGAAGCTGTAGCACTCCTCAGCGTATTCGCCGCAGAGCCAAGAGACATCGAAGGGCTGCATGGTCACGTCGTCATGCTGCCAGCCGCCACCGACAGGCACAGAACCTGATCGCCACGGGACAATGGGGCTGGGGGCAACGCAACGTGACGTGCCCTGGCCAGCATGAACAGGATTCCGGTATCAGTAATCCAATGAAAGCTGACGGGCCTGCCCTGAATCGCCCCGGCCTCACACCCTTCGTGGCCGATGGTGACCACAGCCCAACCATGCTCTGGAGAGCCATAGGAGAACTCGATCCTCGACATGGCGGTCATCGTCGCACTCAGAACCGATAGTCACTCAATCACGAAAAAGGCCACTTCCCATCACTGGGAAGTGGCCTTTGACCTGGGTGGAGATGAGGGGATTCGAACCCCTGACCCCTTCGATGCGAACGAAGTGCGCTACCGGACTGCGCTACATCCCCAAGGACTCGACCAGATTAGCAAACTCCGGGGAGTCCTCGCGCCACCCTTTCAGTCCCCCACCGCCCGCTTGGGCGGTTCGGCGTACTGGTCGAACAGGACGTCCTGGTGCAGCGCGGCCAGATCGATGATCTCGGCCTCCGCCTCCGCCGCGACCCGTCGCTGCTCACGCAGCCGCCGCAGGCGCTCAGCGCGCGCCTGGCGGGCGCGTTCGCGGCGTTCCCTGTCCACCTGTACGGCGATCCGCAGGAACGCCATGTACGCCAGCATGATGACCACCGAGGGCACCACGCCCCACCACGGGATCATCTCGACCGCGGCCGTCACCACGGAGGCGATCACGAGGAGGGCGGTGAAGAAGAGCAGGCGGCGCCGGCGGGCGACGATGATGGCGCGGCGCCGGAACCGGAACTGGCGGACGTCCACCTTCTCGATCTCGGCGACGGGAGCGCCGTCGTCCTCGTCGGTGTCGGGGGCGAGGTTGTCGAGATCGGGCAGTTGGTGCTCGCCGGTGTAATACTCTTCGAGCTCGGCCAGCTCGGCGAGGTTCGTCTTGTCCCTGCGCAGCCACATCGGGATCAGGACGCAAAGCCACATCAGGACGATGGCCATGTAGAGGAAGGCGGGGCTCACGACCACCTCCGGGCAGCACGAAGACGCGGGTGTGCTCGTCGCGCCTTCAATGTGCTCACGTCACGCACCGTAAGACCGCGTGTCACTGATTGACGAGCATTCGGTGCGGTGTGTCGCGAGATCGTCAAACCTCTTCGACGGGAGACCCACCGTGAGCGGCTGACTCACGAGCGCGACGCCATTGCACGAGCAGCCCGCCAGGAACGTCCTCGACGGTCAGCGCGTAGCAGATGTGGTCGCGCCAGGCTCCGTCGATGTGGAGTTGGCGACGCCGAATGCCTTCTTCCCTGAAACCGAGCTTCTCAACCACTCTACGGCTGGCTTGGTTCTCGGGGCGGATGTTCGCTTCGAGCCGATGCAATCCGGTGGTGAAAAAGCAATGGTCGACCGCCATGGCGAGCGCGGTGGGGGTGATGCCCTTGCCCGCCAGTGCCCCGTCGATCCAGTAGCCGACCTGGGCAGAACGGGCAGACCCCCACACGATTGCGCCCACCGTCAACTGCCCGGCGAAACGGCCGTCGTACGTCACCACCCACGGCAGCGCCAGCCCCTGCCTGGCCTCGCGGCGCAGGGTGCCGACCATGGAGATGTAGGGCCCGAGCCCGGTCCTGAACAGGGGTGTCTCGGGATTGCTGGGCTCCCAGGGACGTAGCCAGTCGGCGTTGCGCAGCCGAGTCTCGCGCCATACGCGTACGTCGCTCAGCCGCAGCGGCCGGAGGCCTACCGAGCCTTCGTTCAGGGTCGCCGGCCAGCCACGAAGTCGATCCACATCTCTCATCATCCCCCTATCGGGCACGATGTCGCCACGGATCAGCGAGCAGTGCTCGAGTCGAGGTCAGCGCGGGTGATCGCCGCCGCGGATCTGATCGACCGCGTGCCGCAGGATCGGAGCGAGTACGGCAACGCCATCTCGTACGCCGCCGGACGATCCCGGCAAATTTACGATCAAGGTGTCATCCGCCTGTCCAGCCAGACCTCTGGACAGTACGGAAGTAGGCACCTTTTCCCGATTCGCCAGCCGGATGGCCTCCGCTATACCGGGAATTTCCCGAAAAATTACCCGGGCCGTCATCTCCGGCGTCAGGTCCATGGGCGTCAACCCGGTCCCCCCGGTGGTGACGATGACGTCGAAGCCGGCCGCCACGCCCTCCCGGAGCGCACCCTCGACCGCCTCGCCATCGGGCACCACCACGGGCCCCTCGACCTCGCACCCGGCGTCCTGCCGCAACAAGTCGGCCAGCAGCGGCCCGGATTTATCCTCATAAATCCCAGCCGAAGCCCGGTTCGACACCGTGATCACCAGTGCGCGCATCACGCCTCGTCCCGCGTCCACCGGCCGGTCTTGCCGCCCAGCTTCTCCTCCACCCGCACATCGGTGATCACCGCGCCCGGATCCACCGCCTTGACCATGTCGATCAGCGCCAGCGCCGCCACCGAGACCGCGGTCAGCGCCTCCATCTCCACCCCGGTACGGTCGGCCGTCTTCACCCGGCACGTGATCGCCACGCCCCAGTCCTCGACGTCGAGCGTGACCTTCACCCCGTGCAACGCGATCGGATGGCAGAGCGGGATCAGGTCGGGCGTACGTTTCGCCCCCATGATCCCCGCGATCCGCGCCACCCCCAGCGCGTCACCCTTGGGCACCTCCCCCGACCGAAGCAGCGTCACCACCTCGGCCGACAGCAGCACCCGGCCGGTGGCCGTGGCGGTGCGCGCCGAGACGTCCTTGGCCGACACGTCGACCATGCGCGCGGCACCGGTCTCGTCGATATGCGTGAGCTCGCTCATGGCTCCATCATCCCGGGCGCGCCCCCTGCCGCGAGCCCGCAGCCCCACCACCCGAGCTCACAGCCGGATCACCTCCACGGAGGCCCCGCCCGCCACCTCGGTCACGTCCTCGGGCACCACGATGAGGGCGTTCGCCGAGGCCAGGGCGGCGAGCTGGTGAGAGCCCTGCCCGTGGGCCGGCGACACCGTGCCGTCGGCGGCCAGCACGCCCCGCAGGTATGACCGACGCCCGAACGGCGAGCGCAGCGGCCCGGTGACCCGCGCGGTGACCGCCTCCGGCATGCCACCGGGCAGCCCGCGCATCTTGTCCAGCGCCGGGCGTACGAACAGCATGAACGATACGAAAGAGGACACCGGATTGCCGGGAAGGGCGAAGATCGGCACCTGGTCCTCCCCCAGTACGCCGAACCCCTGCGGCATACCCGGCTGCATCGCCACCTTCTCGAAGCGGACCGTCCCCAGCGGCGACAGAGCCTCCTTGACCGGCTCGTACGCCCCCATCGACACCCCACCGCTGGTGATGATCGCATCGGCCCGCACCAGGTGCGTGTCCAGCCGGTCGAGCAGCACGCCCGGATCGTCCCCGACGGATCCGGCGCGGAACCCCTCGGCCCCCGCCTCGCGCACAGCGGCCGTCAGGGTGTAGCTGTTGGAATCCCAGATCTGCCCGCGCTCCAGCGTCCCGCCCGGCTCGACCAGCTCGGCGCCGGTGGAGATGACGACGACCCGGGGCCGCGGCCGCGCCCAGACGCGCCGCCGCCCGACCCCGGCGATGATCCCGAGCTGCGCGGGACCGATCAGGGTGCCCGCCTTGAGCACGATCTCGCCGGCCTGCACGTCCTCCCCGGCCCGCCGGATCGCGTTGCCGGGCTCGGCGCGGCGGTCGATGCGTACGGAGACCGTGCCGCCGTCCGTCCACTCCACCGGCACCACGGAGTCGGCCCCGGCGGGCATGGGGGCGCCGGTCATGATGCGTACGGCATGCCCCGGCCCCACGGCCCGCAGCTCCACGGACCCGGCCGCCACGTCGTCGATCACCGGCAATGTAACCGGAATTTCCGACACGTCCTCGGCCCGCACCGCGTACCCGTCCATGGCCGAGTTGTCGAACGGCGGCAGCGGCACCGGCGACGACACGTCCTCGGCCAGCGTCGCTCCGAGAGTCTGCTCCAACTCCAGCTCAAGGGGGGCCAGCGGACGTACAGTGGCCAGGATCTCGGCCAGATGCGCGTCAACTGATTTCATCAAGGAACTCCCGCAGCCACGGCACGAATTCCGGCGCCAGATCTTCGCGATCTGCCGCAAATTTCACCACAGTCCGCAAATAGTCCAATTTGTCGCCCGTGTCGTACCGGCGTCCCCTGAACAGCACGCCGTGCACCGGCCCGCCGTCCTCGGAGCTGCGCGACGCGAGCGTACGGAGCGCGTCGGTGAGCTGGATCTCGTTGCCCCGCCCGGGCGGCGTCTTCTCCAGCACCTCGAACACGGCCGGGTCGATGACGTAACGCCCGATGATCGCCCAGTTGGACGGCGCCTCGTCGGCCGGCGGCTTCTCGACGAGGTCGGTCACGCGGACGACGTCGTCCTCGGAGGTCGGCTCGATGGTCGCCACGCCGTACAGCGAGACCTGCTCCTTGGGGACCTCCATCAGCGCGATCACGCTTCCGCCGAACGTGGCACGCACCTCGATCATGCGTTTCAGCAGCTGGTCACGGTGGTCGATCAGGTCGTCGCCGAGCAGGCAGGCGAAGGGATGGTCACCAACGTGGTGCTTGGCGCAGAGCACCGCGTGGCCGAGCCCCTTCGGCTCGCCCTGCCGTACGTAGTGCAGGGTCGCCAGCGAGGCGGGCTCGCGAACCTGGGACAACCGCTGCTCGTCGCCCTTGGCCTCGAGGGCCTCCTCCAGCTCGAACGCCCGGTCAAAATGATCCTCGATTGACCGTTTGTTCTTGCCGGTGACCATGAGCACGTCGAGGAGCCCAGCGGAGGCTGCCTCCTCGACGACATACTGGATCGCGGGCTTGTCGACGATGGGCAACATCTCTTTCGGTGTCGCCTTGGTCGCCGGAAGGAACCGGGTGCCCAGACCCGCGGCGGGCACGACGGCTTTCGTCACAGGGTCGAAGTCAGCCATGAGTAGACCCTAGTGGAGGGACCTGTGGACAAGTTGAACCTGCGCCGTGAGGTGAACGCGGCGCGCACCAACCTCTCCCCCGAACAACTGCGGGCAAACTCCATCAAGGTCCGCGAAACCCTGCTCGAACAACCCTGGGTACAGATGGCCGGCCTGGTGGCCTGCTACTGGTCAACGGGGTCGGAGCCGGATACGCACGGTCTCGTGTTCGCTCTCTGGAAACATGGGGCCACAGTCATCCTGCCCGTTCTGAGGGAGGACAACGACCTGGATTGGGCGGTGTACGACGGCCCGGACACGCTCGCCCCGGGGCGCTACGGGATCATGGAACCGGTCGACACCCGGCGCGGCGTGGACGCCGTACGCACGGCCGCCCTCGTGATCGTGCCCGCGCTGGCGGTGGACCGGACGACGGGGGTACGCCTCGGGCGCGGCGGCGGCTCGTACGACCGGGCCCTGTCCCGCGTCGGCCCGAACGTCCCGACGGTGGCGTTGCTGCACGACGGCGAGCTCATCGACGGAGTCCCCCGCGAGCCGCATGACCGGCAGGTCCGCTATGCGATGACGCCTTCGGGACTCACTAGTCTTATGTGAACGCAGATACGAGAGGGGAGCCAGATGACACTTGATGTCTGGCTCCTCCTCGGTGGCGCGATCGTCATCGCGGCCATCGCGTCCGTACGCATCGCCCATCGCACCGGTCTGCCCAGCCTTCTGGTGTTCCTTGGCTTCGGGCTGGCTCTGGGGCCTTCCGGGGTCGGGATCCCTTTCGAGAGCCCTCAGGTGGCCCAGCAGATCGGCCTGTCGGCGCTGGCGGTGATCCTGGCCGAGGGTGGTCTGACCACGAACTGGTCCCATGTGCGGCGTTCCGTCCCCATGGCCATGGTGATGGCGACCGTGGGCGTGGCGGTCAGCATCGTCGTGGTGGCGCTGACCGTACAGGGACTTCTCGGCATAGACGGAAGGACGGCGCTGATCCTCGGCGCGGTGCTGGCCTCAACGGACGCCGCCGCCGTCTTCTCCGTGCTGCGGAGACTGCCGCTGCCGCCTCGCCTGGCCGGGGTGCTGGAGGCGGAGTCGGGCTTCAACGACGCGCCGACGGTCATCGCCGTGGTGCTGCTCAGCGGGGCCTCGCACTCTCAGGCGACGCTGGGAACGTTCCTGCTCGAGACTTCGGTCGAGCTGGTCATCGGCGCGGCGGTCGGCCTCGCGATCGGCCCCACGGGCGCGTACGCCCTGCGCCGCGTCGCCCTGCCCGCCTCCGGCCTCTATCCCATCGCGGTGCTCGCCCTGACGTTCGTCTCGTACGGCGGCGCCGTGCTCCTGCACGGTTCGGGCTTCCTGGCCGTCTACCTGACGGCACTCGTCCTGGGCAATTCACGCCTTCCGCACCGGGCGGCGACCAGAGGCTTCGCGGAGGGCGCGGCGTGGCTGGCGCAGATCGGGCTGTTCGTCATGCTCGGGATGCTGGCCGACGTCGACGAGATGCCGTCGGCCATCATCCCCGGCCTGATCACCGGCACGATCCTGGTCCTCCTGGCCCGCCCGCTCTCGGTCCTGGTCAGCTCCCTGCTGACGTGGGGGCTGCGGCTGGGGCGGGTGGGCTGGCGCGACCAGGCGTTCCTGTCGTGGGCCGGCCTGCGCGGCGCGATCCCGATCGTCCTGGCGACCATCCCCTGGGCGGCCGGCGTCGAGGGTTCCAAGGACGTCTTCAACCAAGTCTTCGTGATCGTCATCGTGTTCACCCTGCTCCAGGGGCCGACGCTGCCGTTCGCGGCGCGGCTGCTCGGGGTGATCGCGCCGGGCGAGGCACACGACCTGGAGGTGGAGTCGGCGCCCCTGGAGGAGCTCAAGGCCGACCTGCTGCAGGTCAAGATCCCGATGGGCTCGCGCCTGCACGGTGTGGAGGTCTTCGAGCTCCGGCTGCCCGCCGGCGCCGCGGTGACCCTTGTCGTACGCGAGGGCAAATCCTTCGTCCCCGCCACCACCACCAGGCTCCGGGCCGATGACCAGCTCCTGGTGGTCACCACCGCCTCCTGCCGCGACCAGGTGGAACGCCGCCTGCGCGCCGTGAGCCGCAGCGGGAAGCTGGCCGGCTGGTACGGAGAGCGGGGGTTGGAATAGGTGTTTGACCCTATCGGTTACCATTAGCAGTCGCATCGCTCGAGTGCCAAAGTTTGAAGGAGGAGCGCGTGCCGACCTACCAGTACGCCTGCAACGACTGCGGTGAGCAGCTCGAGGCCGTCCAGAAGTTCACCGACGATGCGTTGACGGTCTGCCCGACCTGCCAGGGCAACCTGCGGAAGGTGTTCTCCGCCGTCGGCATCGTGTTCAAGGGCTCCGGCTTCTACCGGACGGACAACCGCTCGTCGTCCTCGACGGCCGCCGCTTCCTCGTCGACCCCGTCTTCGTCGAAGTCGGGAGAGAGCAAGTCGTCGGACTCGAGCTCGTCGTCCACGACCACCCCCGCCCCGGCCGCCGCCTCCAACTGACCCACCTGCTCGGGCTCGCGTACTGATGTCGCGCGGCCGCCCGGCGTGGTCCAGTACGGTCCAGCACTCGGCGCTGCCGCGCACCAGCAGCTGGGCGCCGAGCCGGCGTTCCTGACGCGCTGACCAGGCCCGTCCGTGGTCGGCAATGCGGGGGAACCGGCAGATTGTCCGCCTTCAGCCGGCCGAGCTCGCACCAAAACGGCGAGCCCAGCAACCTACGGCTCGACCAGGCGCTCGGCGAAGCGACAGGGCAGCCGGCCGTGGCTCCACCGGCCTCCCGAGGAACCGTCAGGCCGTCTGCTTTCGGCGGTCGGGCTCGCATGCTCGCATGAGGGATATCGCGAGCCCGCGATTCAGGCAGGCCGGCGGCGAACCGGCATGCCCTCCGCCGCCGCAACTGTCTTCGCCTCCACGGGGACAGCCTGCACCGTGTGGGGACGGCTTTCAGCATGCTCCCGCCTCCTCACCCACGATCCACGGCCCGTGCCACTACCGAGGCCGATCGACCGGATCCCCCAGGAGCTCCGGCGCGATCCGATCGACGAGCCGTTCGAGCTGCGGATCCGGCCCCCAGTCCGCCACCAAGCGCCTCAACCCCTCCCGTGAGCACCGCAGCAGCCGTACGGCCGCCTCATCGCCCGCCGACGTGAGCCGCAGGGCATCGCCGTCATCCGACCGCCGCACCAGCCCCGCCGCCACGAGCTGATCAACATACGGCCGCCCATGCTCCCTGCTCACCTTCGCCCGCTCGGCCAGCGCCTCGGCCTGCACCCACCCCTCCCCGCCCAGCCTGGCGACGACCCACACCCCTTGCGGCGGGATCCCGCTCAACCCGGCCAACGCCCCCAGCCGGTCGTAATAGCCCCGACGCAGATCCGCATCGGCCAGCCGTACGAGCCCTCTCTCCACCTCGGCCAGCGAAGACCGCTCCGCCGAGGTGGCCCCCAGCCCCTCCCCGATATCCGCCGCCTTCGTCGTCTCCCTGAGCCGGGCCTGCGGTATGAACCAGCTGAGCAGAAACGCCCCCAGCATCACAGGGCCGGCCACCCGGAACACGGCCGCGATCGAATCGGCATAAACGTGCAGGAACTCCAGCGCAAGCCCGCGCGGCAAACGCTGGACGACGGTCGGATCCTCCTGAACACTCCTCGGATCGAACCCCGGAGGCAACCGCGCACCACGCAGCACCTCCCGCAGATCGTCGCTCAACGTGGCCGAGAACACCGCCCCCAACGCCGCCACCCCGAACGACCCCCCGATCGACCGGAAGAACGTGGCCCCCGACGTGGCCACACCGAGATCCTTGAAGTCGACCGCGTTCTGCACCACGATCACGAGCACCTGCATGGTCATCCCCAGCCCGATCCCGAGCACCAGCAGGTATACGCCCATCGTGAGCAGGCTGCTCCGCTCGTCCATCGTGGAAAGCAGGAACATCCCCACACTCGCGAACGCCGTCCCCCCGATGGGCAAATACCGATATTTCCCGGTCTTGGCGATGATCTGGCCGCTCACGATCGACATGGTCAACATCCCCGCCATCATCGGCAGCAGGTAGACCCCCGACAGGGTCGGACTGACACCATGCACCACCTGCAAGAAGAGCGGCAGATAGGTGAGCGCCCCGAACATCCCGAACCCCACCACGAACCCGACCACCGACGACATCGCGAACGCCCTGACCCCGAAGAGCCCGAGCGGCAACACCGGCTCGGCCGCCCGCCGCTCGACGACCACCCAGCCGACCAGCAGGGCCAGCGCAGCCCCCGCCAGCCCCAGAATGACCGGATCGCTCCACCCGTACGTCGTCCCGCCCCAGGTCGTGAGCAGCACAAGACAGGACGTCGCCCCGCCGAGCAGCACGACGCCCGCGTAGTCGATCGCGTGCTTGGTACGTGTGTCGTCCCTCGGCAGCACCGTCGCGATCACGAACAGCGCGACGACCCCCAGCGGCAGGTTGATGTAGAAGACCCAGTGCCACGACAGGTGATCCACGAACAGCCCGCCCAGCAACGGCCCCACGATGCTGGAAACAGCGAAGACCCCGCCGAAGAACCCCTGGTACTTCCCCCTCTCCCGAGCCGAGACCACGTCCCCCACGATCGCCTGGGCCAGCACCATCAGCCCGCCCCCGCCGAGCCCCTGGACAGCCCGGAAGGCGATGAGCTCCCCCATGTTCTGACTCAGCCCGCAAAGCGCCGACCCGACCAGAAATATGCAGATGGCACTGACGAACAGCTTCTTGCGCCCGTACTGATCGCCCAGCTTGCCCCAGAGCGGCGTCGAGACCGTGGAGGCCAGCAGGTAGCCGGTCACGACCCAGGACAGATGCTCCAGCCCGCCGAGGTCGCCCACGATCGTCGGCAGGGCCGTGGACACGATCGTCTGGTCGAGCGCAGCCAGCAGCATGCCGAGCATGAGCGCGACGATGATGAGCCCGAGGCCTTGTTGCCGCATGCGGCGATCCTACTCTTCGTACTGGTGTACCTACTCTGGGCAATCGAGTTATCCACAGAACCCCGTTCTGGCCGTCCTCGCCTCCCGCCGATCCGGCTACTCTCTGCGCCATGGTCACTCGCGCAGACATCGGCGTCATCGGCGGTTCGGGCTTCTACTCCCTGCTCGACGACGCGGAGGAGATCCAGCTCGCCACGCCCTACGGCCCCCCGAGCGATGTCGTCACGGTCGGACGCATCGGCTCGCGTTCCGTGGCGTTCATCCCCAGACACGGGCGAGATCACCGCTTCCCGCCGCACCGCATCCCCTATCGTGCCAACCTCTGGGCACTGCGCATGCTCGGCGTCCGCCAGGTGCTCGCGCCCAGCGCCGTGGGTTCGCTGAGAGCCGAGTACGGCCCAGGCGCCCTGGTCATCCCCGACCAGCTCGTAGATCGCACTTCTGGCCGCGTCCAGACCTATTACGACATCGATGGCGCAGTCCATGTCTCCTTCGCCGACCCCTATTGCCCCTCGGGCCGGTCCACAGCCGTGCGGACCGCGCGCTCAGGCGGCTGGGAAACGGTCGACGGCGGCACGCTGGTGGTCATCGAGGGCCCGCGCTTCTCCACGCGCGCGGAGTCGCAGTGGTACGCGGGCAACGGCTGGTCGATCGTGGGCATGACCGGCTTCCCCGAGGCGATCCTGGCCCGCGAGCTGGCCCTGTGCTACACGTCCATCTCCCTCGTGACCGACCACGACGCCGGCGTGGAGGCCGGCCAGGGCGTCACCCACGACGAGGTCCTCGAGTTCTTCGCGCAAAACGTCGCCCGCATGCGCACCCTGGTGTCCGAGACCGTCCAGTCCCTCCCCGAGGAACGCACCTGCCCCTGCGGCTCGGCCCTCGACGGCATCAAGCTCCCCTTCGAGCTACCGTGATCCGGTCCTGGCTGACCCGCTACGGCCGTCGCCGCCGCCTCATCGCGGCGGCGCTCGCCGCCATCTCCGTCATGTCCGCCTTCATCGCCACCCGCCCGGCCACCCCCGCCACCACGGTCCTGGCCGCCGCCCGCGACCTGCCCCCCGGCCCCCTCCACCCCCAAGACTTCCACCCGGTCGCCCTCAACCATCCGCCCGCAGGAGCCGTCCACACCATCACAGCAGGCCAAACCCTGGCCACCCCCATGCGCCGGGGCGAGCCCTTGACCGATGTCCGCTTACTGGCCACCTACCCCCTCCCGCCCGGCCTGGTCGCCACCCCCGTGCGCATAGCCGACGCGGCCACGGCCACCCTGATCTCCCCTGGCTCGACGATCACCCTCCTGGCCTCCTACCGAGAAGGCGGCCCAGCCCGGCAGCTGGCCCCCGACACCACGGTGCTGACCATCCCCCGCCCGAAAGGTGCGGCATCACCGGGGGAAGACGGCGCCCTGATCGTCCTGGCCACCACCCCGACCCAAGCAGCCGACCTGGCAGCCGCCCAAACCCACGCCCGCCTTTCGATCACCATCAAACCTAACTCTCGGTAATCATTCGGCTACGATCTCTTGGCATGAACGGATTCAAGAAGTTCCTCATGCAGGGCAACGTCATCGACCTGGCCGTGGCGGTGGTCATCGGGGCGGCCTTCAACTCGATCGTCCAGTCGTTCGTCGCCGACCTCCTCACCCCGCTGATCTCGGCGTTCGGCGGGCTGCCCGACTTCTCCTCGCTCAAGGTCACGATCGGCCAGTCCAACTTCATGTACGGCAACTTCCTCAACGCGGTCATCTCGTTCCTGATGGTCGCCGCGGTGATCTACTTCATGGTGGTGAAGCCGTACACGCATCTCAAGGCCCGCTCCGCCGCCAAGGTCGAGTCGAAGACCCGTGAATGCCCCGAGTGCCTGTCGGAGATCCCCAAGGCCGCCTCCCGTTGCGCCTTCTGCAGCGCCGAAGTGGCCCAGGTCTAGAGAGGATCAGAGCAGAGAATCGATCTTGGGGTCATACTCCCAGTGCCACGGCTCGAACGGGCTGCTGTAGGCCCACGACGGATGGAACCACCCGTACCTCTTGGAGTTCTTCTCCATCCACACGAACTCCGCGGACCCGGACCTCTCCACCCCACCACACAGGTCCACAGCCAGCCCGAGCCCGTGGTTACTCCGCCCCGGCACCGCCGCGAAACCCGGCCGCCGATAGTAGATGGACTGCTGCTCGGCAAGATTCCGGTACGCGTCCGTCACGCACATGGACTTGCCGAACCGCTGCCGATAAGCCTCGTTCAGGCTCACGAAGGCGATGGTGGCGTCGGCCCGGAGACTGAACCCCTTCTGCTGCAGGGGGCAGAGCATGCTCTTGGGGATCAGCCCGTTGGGATAGTCACCGGCCGTGGCCGCCCGCAGCGGGTTGCACCCCAGCGCCGCCCGTCCCACCTTGTCAATCTTGATCCCCAGCTTCACGAGCGCCGCGGTCAAGGACTTCACGATCTTGTCCGACCGCTGCCGCAACGTATCGACCTCGGCCGCGAGCTGCGCCTCCGCGAGCAGGTTGCCGGCCCGGAGCTCCTGCGCCTCACCGGCGAGCCGCTCGGCCTCCTTGTGCAGCGCGCTGGTCTGCTCGACGGCCTGCTGCCGTGCGGCCACGATCAGGTTCGCGTCCGACAGGGCCCGCAAGGTCTTCTCGTCCGCGCTCCCGGACAGGAACGGTATGACACCACCGGCCACGAGCGGCTGCTCGTACAGCAACTCGGCCATCTGCGACACGGGCTGCCGCATGACGGCCAGCCGCTGCTCGAGCTCCTGCAACGCGGTCAGCTTGGTCTTGAGCTCCTTCTCGGAGGCCGCGATCTCGGCCCGCCGCTTCTCCAGCGCCTTGGTGGCTTCCTCGAGTTCCTTGGCCGACTGCTCGGCCTCTTTCCGCAACTCGGTCAGATTGGACGGATCATTCCGCCGCTCCAGCACCCGCTGGGCCTCCTGAGCCTGCGCCGGGGACGCCGTCCCCGCAGGCACAAAGAGAGAAGCCACCGCCATGACGACCGCGATCAGACCCGCTGATCGAGGGGCTGGCACGTTCGACTCCTCCGTTTGCAATCTCGTTACCCGGGTCAGGCACGCACGTTACTACAGCCCCCTGAGTACCCGGACCGAACTCCGAAGAGCTGTTATGAGACAAATAGCCCACTTTGCACACCCCACACGCACAGCAACACCCCCACACCCATCCATAGCGCCTCTACCGAGAGGTACGCCCGGCCACCACCCCCGGGTTCAGATCCCCGGCACCCAACTCCCCCTGGCCGCCTCCTGCTCCCGATCCCGGCACAACTCCCACAACCAGGTGTCCACCCACTCACCCGGGCACCCGGCCTGAGTCCGCACAGGAGCCGGCGTAACAGGCTCCTCAACCTCCACCTCAACCTCGGCCTCCGGATCCCCCTTCCCAGAAGCCACCTCCCGCCCCCGATCAGGCAAGGCCCGCACAGGCGCAGGCACAACGCCCTCGTACCACCGATCAGGCCGAGCCGGCGCAGGCACCAGCACCGGCGCGAACGCCACCTCCATCACCCCGCCACCCCGAGCAGCGGCCCCCTCCACCTCGAACCCGCGTATCTCCCCCGCCAGCAACCCGCCAGCAAGAATCGCCGGCGCCAGCAACGCCCCGAACAACACAACGGGCCGCCGACGGGCTTGCGTGCTTCGCCTCCTGGTCACAGGCAGACGCTATCCACGCACGACGAACAAGAATCTGATCACTTGTCAGGCCTTTACCGCAGCTCAGAGCACCCATAACCAACCCAGCCAAACTGATCGCCGCCCGACGTCCCACGCAGTGCCAGACTTTCGCTAGGCTTACGGGAGTCCGCCTCCGTAGCTCAGGGGATAGAGCACCGCTCTCCTAAAGCGGGTGCCGCAGGTTCGAATCCTGCCGGGGGCACTCACCTAGATCGCCATATTCGGCCCCTGACCTGCGGTTTCACAGCCGCAGGTCTTTTGTTTTGCGCCGTTGATAGGCAACCGACGGCGCCAGCATGCAGCCGGACGACCATGATCAGGGGATATGCACGGGATGATCTTGATAGCGTTTCCCCAGCTCAGGCCCTAGATCCCCGCCATCCCGGCCACCGGCAACCCCTACAGCCGCACCAAAATTGGACGACCACCACGAGGAATCGTGCCAAATACGTGCGCAAACCCCCACCGGAGGTGCCGTTCATCCCTGCACTGCCGTCACCATCCCGGCCAGTTCCCCACCCCGACAAGCTGCCCATCCACGAAGCTCGCACGGTCTCGTCATCCCCTACCGCGCCCGCCCATATACAACCCGCGCGAGGCGGGATTTGCGTCATCACGATCGCATCGATCCGACGAAGGAGGCTGCTTGATCGTTTTCGCCTGTACAGCACGCGGCGCCGTGATGACCGCGAAGATGGCGCGGGTGGCACTCCCCGGCCACTCCAGCCAGAAGTACGGCCATGGCCTGCTCCCCCATCTGCTGGAGCCAGCAACACACGCCGCGAACCCCGCAAACGGCCAACCCTGGCAACCATGGGAACCCAAGCCGGAAGAACACCGCGCCCGATTGCAGATATACCGCATCACCGGGCCCCGAACAGGCTCGGCATCGCGCCGGGCGACGTCCGCGGAACCGCCTTCATCCCCGAACGGCTGATGCGGCCGATCGCGTCGGCGGCGTTCGCCGAGCACGCCCGCCGTGTGCTGCCCGTCCAGCCGAGGCCGGTCGCTAGGCTGGGCATTGACGAGGTCCGCCGCGGGCGTCCTACGCTGGGCGCTGGAGGAGGCCACCGGCATCTGGGCCACGGCAGTGGATCGCCGACATACCGGCGTCGTGGATCCGTCCGGCGGCCAGGGGCTGCTCCGCCAGGTCGAGGGTCATACCATCGCCGCGGTGACCGGCTGGCTCGGTCAGCGGGGGTCCGCGCTGGCGCCACCTTCATCGACGGCGAACTCGTCGAACGTCCGACAGAATCACCCGTCCCCACAGCCGCCCAGGAACTCACGATCCACAGATCTTGACTGTTGCTCCGGCTGAGACTGCAGCGCTCCTTGGGCCTCGAAAACAGAGCGCGTGCGCGATGAGGAGCTGTGAGAGCTGTCAGCCCGCACGCCGGCGGGCCGTCCGGGTTGAGCCATGGGCCAGTTGGAGGGCATGGTCCCTGACGATGTCCGTGTCCTGCTGGTCAGCGATCTCAGCTTCGCACTCCGATGGCGCCCAGGGACGAGGACGAGGCTTACGCGCTCCGTGACCGTGTTCTGGGCCTCACCACGTCCGCCACTCGTCAGTGATATCGCTCCTGGGCACTCCTCGACGTGCGGCCAGTCCGTCGAGATCGACGCCTGCCTCCGCGAGCACTTCATCGATGTATGCGCACAACTGGTCACGTTCACCTCGGGTATTCAGCCGAGGGAGCCGGCTCTGCCTGAAACATGAGAAAAGGTGCCCCTGACCTGCAAGGATTTGGGTGTCGACGCCATATCCAGTGCAGAAGCAGGTGCACCTTTCTGGTGAACGAGCGTACCGGGTGGGACCGCCGGTTGTCTGTCACAGCCGACGGAAAAGGGCTGGTGGGTCATGCGGGAGCGGTGCTGCTGCACAAGCTCGCCGACCGGGTAGGGCTGACCCAGGCGCTCGGCAGGCTGTGGCCGGATGGGCAGAGCGCGACCTGGCGGAACCGCGCGCACGTCCTGGTCGCCCTGGCCGCGGCGATCGCGTACGGCGCGCGGAGCCTGCTGGAAGCCGAACGGCTGCAAACTCACCAGGCGGCGCTGTTCGGAGCGGCTCCCTCGGACTCCACCACACACCGCGCCCTGGCCGGCCTGGACGAGGCGATGCTCGCCCGTATCGCCAAGATGCGGGCGCAGGTACGGCGCCGCCTCTGGCGGCTGCTGCACCT